>DATHVH010000481.1:0-11727 GCA_035461405.1 Anditalea sp. | reverse complement strand
AATCCTGAGAACTCCTAATGAGTTATCTAATCTATTAATTCGTGCTTTACCATACTCATCTCCTATCGCTATCGTGGACTTATGCTCAGGTAGCGGAGGGCCCATTATCAAAGCACATAAAATCATCAGGGGTAAAATGCCGCAAAGTGATATAAAGCTTACTCTATCTGATCTATACCCAGATCAAATATTAGCTCGTAGCTTAAAAGGAAATGATAATTTATCATATTACCCTGCTCCTGTAGATGCCTTGAATATTCCCCAGGAATTAAACGGGATAAGAACCTTAATAGCTGGTTTACATCATATGAAACCAGCCCATGCAAGAATAATATTAAAGAATGCTATGGAAGTAAGACAACCTATATGTATTCTTGAAATCAGTGACAACAGTTATCCGAAAGCTCTCTGGTGGTTGGCCATACCTTTTAATTTCTTCACCTGTCTATTAATAACACCTTTTGTAAAACCTTTGACTTGGCAACAGCTGGTATTCACTTATTTAATCCCAATTATACCGCTTTGCTTTGCATGGGATGGAGCTGTTTCAAATGCCCGAACTTATACTTTGGATGATATGGATCTGCTGTTGGAAGGTTTGCATTCAAAAAACTATAGATGGGAAAAAGGGATAATTTCCGGGAGATCCAAAATGCTATATTTACTTGGTTTACCAAATACGATCAATTGAAAAATGGATCAAAAAAGTTTGTATTATAGAATTGTAAAAATTAATTGCCAACAAATATTATTGGCTTAGTTTTAGCAGAGAGCGTTAAATCAACCCCACACTTTAACACTCTCATAATGAAACACTTTTTTAGAGTGGGCCTAGTAGTATCACTTATTTTGATTTCATTTTCTGCCAACAGCCAAAGCAGATGGAAAGTATCTTCAGATCTTTCGCCAGTATCACGAGCTGATAATAAAAAAGTACTAAACAATCCTCAAAGTTTTAACCTTGAATGGAGAAATAAACTTGGTTTGAAATTGGATAACCAGACATACGCTGGGATATCTTTATCCTATAGACATTATCAATTATCAGAAGTAGCTGTATCCTCAGAATCTTTCCCATCACTTAATTTGAATTATCGGTTAAAAAACAATCTCCTTGGTACAGGTATATTTATAACCAGGTTTTTACAGGTAAAACCAAAGCTGTTTCTTCATGCTACGGCATTTGGCATGATCGAGCAAGGCAGGGGTGATTATAAACTGGATTATTTGACGCCTATTTGTCAAGATTGTTTTGAATCTCAAATAGAATTGCCCCTACTCCAAACAGCGCTCACTACTCATGAAACCACTTTCAGGGAACGGAACAGATACGGAGGAATCGAAGTGGGCTCCAATTTTCATCTTTTTCCAAGAATAGCCTTTTTTACCAGTCTTACACTTTTGCAGTATGAAGTTTATAATACCTCTGATGAGCCCCTTGAATTTCAAACCCATTTACCTTATGATATGAGACGCCCCTTGATTCAGAAAGGAAACAGTTTCCATTTCTTTACTGAGCGGCCCATTTTTCATTTTGGAATATCGTTTCAGTTAGATTATTAATTAAAGCCAATAAGTATAAAAAAAATAGATTGCCACACAAATTTATTAAATTGTGCCCTTATTAGTTAAGATATAGTTTAACCTAACCTGAATGCATTTTTACCCAAAATTGTGAGGGTATATTACTTATGATTAATATCCTTATAGTTGCCTTTTATTTGTTTTTGGGCATAGTGCTTCAAAAAGTAAAGGCACTACCCAATAACACCGCCGGGTATCTTAACAATTACTTAATTTACCTTGTACTTCCGATAATTGCGTTACGCTATATTCCTGCCATAGTACTAAGTGTAGAATTGATCCTTCCCGTTCTGACAGTGTGGCTTTTCTTCTTAGCCGGATGGGCTCTCATATCCGGCATCGGAAGGCTATACCTGTGGGACAAAGCTACTATAGGCTGTCTTATTTTGACAGTGGGACTTTCTAATACTTCTTTCTTAGGATTTCCCATCATAGAAGCCCTATACGGGGTAGAAGGTCTTAAAATTGCTTTACTGGTGGATCAACCCGGATCTTTCCTTTTGGTTAGCAGTTTAGCTATAGTAGTGGCAGCTATATATGGTGAAGACAAATTAAGGAAGAGAGATATCAGCAGAAAAATTTTATTTTTTCCTCCCTTTATATTTTTCCTTATAAGTTTAGCGATGAACCTAATGAATCTTCAAATTTCCGGGATTACAGAAGATTTGATGGACCTGATAGCGATGACCCTTACCCCTATAGCTCTGATAGCTGTTGGTTTGCAGATTAAAATAAGGAGTGCAGATTTAATTCAAAGCCCATTATTGATAGGATTGGGATTATCTCTGATCATAGCCCCCGCCCTGGTCTATATTTTTCTGGGATGGATATTAAACTTTGAAGGATTGATTTTCGAGGTGACCGTAATGGAAATAGCCATGCCTCCTATGATCACAGCATCCATCATTGCTATCAAATTCAAATTAAAACCGAAATTAGCCTCTTTGATGGTAGGTGTAGGAATCCCTCTTTCACTCCTGACTTTAAGTCTGTGGTACTTGATATTAAAATAATAAGGAAAAAATTCTTTTTAATTTAGAAAAAATTCCATAACTTAGGGTAAATGTAAAAAGATATGGAAGTCAATGATCTTATTGGGCACTATGTATCCCTAAACAAAAGTCAAAATAATATAGTCGAAAAATCTCTGGAAGGTTTAAATTCAAGTGCTGTAGAGGATTTTATTTCTATTTCAGATTCATCGGTCCATTTCGTCAGTGATGTTTTGGACATCACCACTAAGACCTTACATAAATACCTCAAAGAAAACGCTAAACTTACCCGGACCCAGTCCGAAAAAATCCTTAAGCTGATAAAGCTCTATGAAGTGGGATTAGAAGTTTTTGGAAATATAAAAGCATTTAATGAGTGGCTGGATAAGCCTTCATATGGATTGAATAGCCTCATTCCCAGGGATATTATAACGCTTTCTACGGGGATAGATCTGGTTCAGGATGAGTTGATGAGGATAGCATATGGTGATTTCGCCTAATGGAACTTTATAGGATCTGCCTTACTAAATATTCCAATACTTTAGTTTCCTCTAACTATCCGGGCAGGTGGAATAAAAAGGGTGAGAGCGTCATCTACACTGCCTCAAACCGATCTCTTGCCTGTCTGGAAAACCTGGTGCATAGGAGTGGTGCATCTTTAGCTACGGCTGAATACACCGTCCTTACGATCAAAACTCCTGAAAAAGTCAGTATCCAATTTGTAAAGGAAACGGATAGAATATGGCTATCAAATCAAGAAAAAACCCAGGCTTATGGCAGTGAGTGGTACCTATCTTTGAAAACCTGCCTGCTCTGTGTCCCCTCCTCCATCATTCCTTTCGAATACAACTATATCATCAATACCAGACATGGAGACTTTGAGAAATTTTTCATTGCAGAATCTTTACCCTTTGAATTTGATAGAAGATTAAAAGAGTAACTATTTACCTCCCCTACTTTTGTGAAACAGATTCAATTAAAATTTTGTAGTTAATCAGTTCAAATTCCCTATTGATCATGTCTCTGAATTCCTCGGAAAGAATCATATCCAATTCCGTTTGCCGATGCCTACTTGCTTGAGGAGTGCCATCAGTGCCACTCATTAAAGGACTGTTCATATCTACCAAAACTTCCATTTCGGGAGTTGCTGTTGCGATGTGTAAGATGACAAGATTGGGAGTATCACTTGATAAGTTTTGAATAGCGCGCAAAAATTCCTCTTTCTTCTTCTCTACGGGCACTCCCCACATATCCTTATAGGTTTCACCATAGTAAGTTTCATTGTTAAGTGTTGATATACCGAGCCCATATTTTTTGGCCAGTCTTTCGGTAAGACTTACCAGTTCCGGAGTAGAGAGTGCTACCCCCATATGAGGATCTACATAGGAAACAGTTAGTCCGGAGTTCAATGCCCTTTCTATTTGGGCAATCAGTTCCTTTTCTATTTCCTCAAGATTGTAATTATTTTCTTTCAACTGCTGACCCGTAGGAAAGAAATAACCTAAGCTATCAACTAAACTGGGTACAGCGGTTTGTCCTAAAACAGGTCCCCAGCGATAATGCTTCCACTCAGCAGTCAAGGTCAGGTGAACTCCCACATCAGCATTGGGATACTCCTTAAGTATGTCTACTGTTTCCTGATACCATGGGCATGCGAACATCACAGAAGCAGAGAAAGGAATTCCAGTCTCAGCTACTTTTTTAATAGCTAAATTTGTAGCATGATTCATTCCTATATCATCTATTCGTAGCAGCAATTGTGGGAGCTTTCTCTCTTCAGAAGTAACCTGAGCTGAACATATGGAAACAAGTATTGAAAAAAGCAACGTATAATAAATTTTACCCATAATTTATATATGATCAAGTTCTTATCAATTTACAGATCAGAAATTTACTATCAAAAAATACTTTTTGGTAAAATGTATAAAGAAATATAAATTCTTAACAATAAACTTTACTAGTTTTAAATTACATATGTAATAACACGATTTTAATAATTTATAGTTTTAACTATATAATTTCATTTTTAAATTAAACATTTGACCAATGAATCTTGCAGCCATAGACATCGGAACCAATTCCATTCACATGATCATAGTGAAGGCTACTAGTCAGCGTTCCTTTGATGTCCTGGTCCAGGAAAAAGAAATGGTCAAACTAGGTGTAGGTGTTTTTTCCCAAAAAGAAATAAACCAGGAAGCTTTTGCAGCCGGTATAGAGACCATAACGAGATATGTCCAACTGGCTGATAAATACGGTGTAGATGAAATTATAACAGCTGCAACCTCTGCTACCAGAGAAGCGAAAAACGGAAGAGAATTTCTGGACCGCATCATTCATGAGGTGGGTGTTATCCCCCAGCTCATCTCAGGCAAAGAAGAAGCTAGACTGATATTTTTAGCTGTAAAGAGAGCCATAGACATAGGGGAAAACAATGCTTTGGTACTAGATATAGGAGGCGGGAGTACAGAGGCAGTAGTTGGAAACCAACACGAAGTGTTATATAAAAGCAGTATAAAACTGGGAGTGCTCAGACTTCTGGATACTGTAGGTCATTCTGACAAACTGAAAAAAGGTGAACAGGAATCTATTAAAACATTTATAGCGGAGAAAGCTACCAAATCACTTACTAAAGCAAAAGTATTTGGTTTCCAAAAGATCATAGGCACCTCTGGTACTATAAGATCTTTAGGTGAAGCTATCTTAATTAACAATGGCAGACAAATCATCAATTCGGTCAATGCGGAGATACTTCATAAAGAGGATTTAGATAATTTGGTTGATATATTGGTGAAACAAGATCAGGATCAAAGATCAAAAATCTCCGGCATTGGAGTGAACAGAGGTGATGCCATTCACCTAGGAGGGGTATTGCTTTCTGAGTTATTATCGCTAGCCGAAAATAAAGAAATTGTCCTTTGTGATGCCTCTTTAAGAGAGGGATTGATTATAGATTATCTGGAGAAGAATATCCAGATATTATCCAAGCCGCAATTAGGCCTGAACTTAAGGGAAAGAAGCTGCCTTCAGTTAGCAGCCAGATATAATACTGATATAGATGCTAAAAAGCATGTAGCCAAATTAGCTTTACAATTATTCGATCAGCTACAGACGCTGCATAGATTAGATGACCACTCCAGGGATATTCTCTATCATGCCAGTTTGATCTATGATGTGGGACTTTTTATCAATTTCGAAAATTATCATAAACACTCCAGCTATTTGATTTTAAATGGTAGGCTTAGGGGATTTAATAATGCTGAACTTATTATGTTATCTCTTTTAGCCCGCTATCACCGTAAAACAGGCCCTAAGAAGAAACATAAAAAGATAAAACAGCTTTTTAAAAATCAAAAAAAGAGATTAAAAATTTTGTCAGGTATATTAAGGATAGCAGTAGGCTTGGACAAAACCAAAAACCAGTGGGTGGAAGAAATTCATTGTTCAGTAGAAGGTATCAAGATTACCATTCATCCAGAAAGTGATGAAAATATCGACATGGAGATCTGGGAAGCTCAGCGGTATTCGGATACACTATCTAAAGTGCTGAAAAGAAAGGTTAACATTCTAAATGGAGCATCTCCGGCTTTATCTCTAAAATAAAATGAATAAAAAAAAACCACTGAAAGATCCAGCGGTTTTTCCAAACAATTATTAACCCTATATGAGATTTTTTAATTACTGATTACAGCTTCTCCGGAACTGCCACCTTCTTTAAGGTCTTCATTGGTCACCCCACGCTTTCTTCTTCTAGGCCCTTCTACACTTAGTTTTCCAATTCTATAAGAGAAATTGATTTTGAAGTTCATATTTCTCATCGTATTGGTGCTCTGCTGCATGATGGTTGGCGTAATCAATTCATTATTAATTCTTAATTCTGACATCAGGAAGTTTTCTGCCCCGAAGCCTATGCTTCCTCTTTTCTCGTTAAACTGCTTGTTCAGATTCAAACCATACATTCCAAATCCTCCGGCTGTTCCCTGAAGCTGCACTTGTCTACCTCTGGCAAAAGTAAATGCTTGGATCTGCCAGTTTTTTGGTAGTGTATAGTTGGCAAACAATCTACCACTTAGTACAAAACCTTCATTCGCTGCAGCATATTGGGGATCTTCTAGACCATTGCTTAGCATAGCATAGTATCCGTCCAAACTACCATTCAATGAAAACTTTCCAGAAAGGTTTATATTAGAAAATACACTCAAACCTACAGCCTGCTCACGACCGATATTCTCAAATGTGGTAAAGATGATGTCATTATCCTGGATAGTTCTTACAGGCTGAATAGACCCCTGAGTATTTCTAAAGAAAGAGGTAAAGTTTACAGAAGAACCTTTAACGAAAGTACTGTAAGACAGCTCATAATTATCTGTCAATTCGGGATCCAAAAGGGGATTACCTTGAGATATCTGCTGTGGATTAGCTGCATTGATGTTTGGATTCAAGAACTGTAAAGATGGCCTTTGCACCCTTCTGTTATAAGCAGCCTTGATCATATTGCCGTTTGTCAGCTTTCTGCTCAAATTTACACTTGGTACAAATAATCCATATGATGGAATATCTGCAGGAAGCTCTGAATTTCTGAAGTCTGCATCTATGGTAGTATATTCATATCTTAAACCTGATTTAATGGTATAATTATTTCCAAAGCCTAGGGTGTAAGAAGTATAAGCTGCCGTTACATTCTGATCATAGCTAAAGGCATTAGAAAAGACCACATCTGTATTTTGGACAAATGGACCATCAGGACCCTCAGCGGTAAAGTACCCGAAATCACTGGTCGCTTTTCTCAATATGTTTTTAGCTCCGTATTCCAATATTTGATTGGTACCACCACCAAGAGGAGTTACATAATCTAACTGGATAGTAAATTCTTCATTGATACCACGGTTTTCGTTCATCACCCTGCTGGCTATCTGGTCGAAGCTTTCATTATATAGAGTGTTAATGAAATCGTTGTTACGGTTGTTTTTGCTATACAAACCTGAAACACTGAATTCTTTTAATTTCTTTTCGTAGGTCTTAGTATAGTTGAAGTTGACATCCACATTATTGGAAAGATCTTCTACCCTAACATTTCTTAATAATGAGTTAATAAATTCGTCCTCTATAAAAGTCTCTGTAAGAAGGTTGTCCTGACGGTTTCTCATATTCCGCATCCCCACACTTACAGACGCTGTCATAAAGTGGAATTTACTGATTTCATAATCCCATCCAAGATTATATCTACCAAACATCATATTGGTCCTGGTGTCGGCAGACTGGAAAATATTTACGTTTGGTGCATCAGGATTAAGAAGTGTTTGCTGGTTTTCAAATCCACCCAAGATATTGTATCCACTTCTACCAAATCCACCTAGTGTCCAGCCCATTTTACCTCTTTTTAAACTGGCATTTAAACCGAGATTGGATCCTCTCACACCTACACTGCTGTTGATGTTCAATGAAGCACCCTGAAGGTTGTTCTTTTTCGTGATGATATTGATCACACCACCTGTACCTTCAGCATCATATTTGGCCGATGGAGAAGTGATGACCTCTATTGATTTAATCTCCTCGGCTGGGATCTGCTTCATGGCATCAGCTATATTTGATGCCACTATAGCGGACTGCTTTCCATCTATCAATACTAGGATATTAGCACTTCCTCTCATGGATACATTTCCATCGAGATCTACAGAAAGCATAGGCACTCTTCTTAATACATCTGTGGCGCTCCCACCCACTGTAGTTTTGTCAAATTCAGCATTATAAATAGTTCTGTCAACTTTTTCTTCTATGAGGCTTCTCTGACCCATTACGGTTACTTCTTCAAGATTGACAGCCTCTTCTTCTAAAGTGATATCACCTAGGTTAAATGACTTTCTGGCATCTGTGATTTCAAATGGCTGAGAAGTGATCGGATTAAAGCCCATAAAGGCTGTCTGAAGTACATAAGTACCATTTTTAAAACCGGTAATAATAAACCTACCTTCCACATCAGCTACAGCTCCTGCTATTTGGTCTTTACTTTCGGCAGTCAAAAGTACTGCAGTAGCATAAGGAACTGGTTCACCTGATTTTTCCAGTATCCGACCGGAGATCTTGTAGGTTTCCTTTTCTGTGGTCTGAGCCAGGACAGTCTGAAATGCAGTAGCCAGTACCAAGAAAAGAGATAAGAAAAGTTGACTTGTAATTTTCATAAAGATTTAATTGTTAAATATGCCCCAAGTGGACAATTTGATGAAACAAAGAAACAAACCTTTATAGGTATTAAAAAGTACAATAGACCGAAAGGAAGTATCTCTCGACCAAACCGACATTTAAACAGACGAAAATTCACAGTCTTTCTTATAAAGAACTTTATCTATTCAATTGGACCATTGGTAGTCACAATCGTCGGACTGGTAGATCAAATTAGGTTAGAAGCAAAATTTTATTTTAGTTTACTCATTGAATACCCTCTATATATATGATTAAGGAAAGCCCTTATAAAAAGAATATTGCGATACTGATACATTTCCTGGGATGGATCTTATTTGGATCTTATCTTTTCATTATCACTCCTCTTTCCTGGAAGGTGGATCTTCCCTTTGAATTTTGGGTCAAACAGGGATTAATGTTGTCACTTTTACTTGGGGCATTTTATTTCAATTTAAACTATCTGGTACCAAAAATATTATTTAGAAATAAAAACCTTCAATTTCTTGTAGTAGTATTGGCAATGGGCGGTGCATACATTGGAGTAATTTTAACCTATGATATTTTATTCAATATGGGAGAGGTTATGCATCGGGTTTTTCGGCCGGATACTACCTATATAAGGAGACCACGTACCTTTGGTACCTTTGATTTTTATAATCTATTGGTATTTTTTATGGGCATAGGTATCAGTACAAGCGTGGCAGCCGTAAGAAAATGGCAGGCTGATGAAGCGCTGCGGCTGGAAATGGAACAACAGCGGATCAATTCTGAACTGACATATCTGAAAGCGCAAATCAATCCCCATTTCTTTTTCAATACACTCAACAATATCTACTCGCTCACCAATCTGGACATAGAAAAAGCTCAGACAGCTATTCTAAAACTCTCCAGGATGATGAGATATGTTCTTTATGAAACAGAGAAGGACCATACAATGCTTAGTAAAGAACTGGAGTTTATTAAGGATTACATAGAACTGATGAGACTACGCCTATCAGAAAAAATTAAAGTGGATATCGATATTCCCCAAAACTTTGAAGATGCCAATCTAGCACCAATGCTGCTTTTACCTTTCATAGAAAACTGCTTTAAACATGGTATAAGTTCTCAGAAATCGAGCGCTATTCAGATAAATATTTGCATTAAAGATAAAATTTTAGTGCTGGAAACAGTAAATTCAATCTTCAGCTCAAACCATAATACTCCCGAAGGAAATGCCAGTGGTATTGGAGTGACCAATACCAAAAGAAGGCTGGCGCTGCTATACGATCAAAAGCATGAACTGAAAGTAGATGACCAAAATCAAGATAATGAATACAGGCTGCATCTAAAAATTAATCTCAAATGAAATACCTTGCGGTAGTCAGGCAAGAGGAAGGTCTTACACACTGGAAAGTTTATATATGCGAGATTCCATCCCGACCTGTGGAACGGGACAAGTTGTGACCTTTAAAAATTAAATTATTAACACATGAAAATCAAATGTATAGCTGTAGATGATGAACCTTTAGCACTGGATCTGGTGTGCAGGTTTATTGAACAGACTTCATTTTTGACACTGGTGGGTAGGTTTGAAAATGCCATCGAAGCACTTGGGTATATCAATCAAAATGAGGTGGACCTTTTATTTTTGGATATACAGATGCCGGATCTTTCAGGGATGGAGCTAGCGAGGGTTTTAGATGCAAAAAATACAGCTAAAAAGCCACGAATAATATTTACTACCGCTTATAATCAGTTTGCCATTGAAGGCTATAAAGTGGATGCCATGGATTATCTGCTCAAGCCTTTCAGTTATGAGGATTTCCTAAAAGCTGCTACTAAGGCTTTTCAATTTTTTGACAAACAAAATGATACATCCACACCATCCAATAATAAAACAGATGAATATATTTTTCTCAAAGTAGAATATCAGCTGGTGAAGGTGATGCTAAAAGAAATCACACACGTAGAAGCTTATAAGGATTATGTAAAAGTTTACCTAGTCGGCAAACCTAATCCTATACTTTCCCTGACAAGCTTGAAAAATATGGAGGAATTATTACCTTCCGACAGGTTTATGAGGATTCATAGGTCCTTTATCATATCCCTGGACCACATCGATTCCATATCCAGGAATACAGTCAATATTGGCAATACCCAGATCACTATTAGTGAAAACCATAAAGAAGCATTTATGCAATTTTTAAGCAAGTGGATGGGATGAGGTGTTGGATGTCGGATGAGGAATGGAGTGGTAATTGATTATATAGAAATATATCCCAGCAGAGGTCGGCAAAATTCAATATAACTCAATAAGATTAAATTACACATAATAATTTACTCTTAGTATAGATGTATTATTGAGACAATTGTCCTATAAGTCCTAGTAATCCAAACTAAATGTAAGTTTTACAATGAACAAATTTCCGCGTTCAGTATACCGTATATACCCTTCTAATATTACCTTTTCCCCATAGCTATCAAACCGAAAAACAATACTGAAATTAAAACCAATGGCTTAACATGCTGGGAATGATCTAGTGATATACTATTTAGCTTTGGAGAAGTCTGCTTTCTGTTACCTAATACTTTTTCGGGAATTCTATCACTTTCGGCTTTGATCCAAGCATCGGTAAGTTCTGTTTCCAATGCATTGTCAGGATCCACTTTATCCCTCAATATACGGTAATAGGCAAATTCATTTGGAGTTAATCCTTCTTGGGTAACAATCTTGATAATCATATCAATATAGCGCGCCTTTTCTTCTCTATTGTAATAATGTTCCATGATACTCTCTTTTTACAAAACATTGTAAATCTATTTAATTATTTAAGAATCTAGGAATAATTATAAATTAATTTAATTTTTTTTTAAAAAATACAGAACCTAATACTTTTTTACAACACCAATTATTTGATTATCAGTATATTATATGAATTAAAATTTTAAAATTGTTTGATATTTAAATATTACAAAAGAAAGATTGCAG
>DATHVH010000480.1:0-33507 GCA_035461405.1 Anditalea sp. | reverse complement strand
AGTAGTTTTTTATATACCTATTTGGCATCTCTACATTGTGATTGTAAACTTTGTACAAAATTACAGTTTAAAAAGACAAAGCCGCATTTAAGCATCTTTTTCCTGACACAATTCCACCAGCACCCCATTGGTAGAACGCGGATGAAGGAAAACCACCAGCTTATTATCCGCTCCTTCTTTGGGCGTTTCGTTCAGGATCTCAAAGCCTTCCCCTTTCAGTCTTGCTACTTCTGAATGGATATCGGCCACGTCAAAGGCTATATGATGGATCCCTTCTGATTTCTTTTCTATGAATTTGGCGATAGGGCTGTCGTCTCGGGTGGCTTCCAGGAGTTCTACCTTAGTTTCCCCTATCATAAAAAAAGAAGTGGCGACCCCCTCCCCTTCCACTTTTTCTTCCTTATAATGCTCAGAACCCAGCAATTTCTTAAAAAGCTCATTGGAGGACTTCAGGTTTTTGACTGCTATACCGAGGTGTTCGATTTTTCTCATCTATAAATTTTGTATATTTGTCTTTGAATCATTTCGAAGGTAAGCATGTTTTACCTTTACTTAAATAAAATCTGCTGTAAAATAAACCGATATATGATCATAGTTTCAGACAAAGCTAAAGAAAGGATCCTAGAATTGAAAAGAGAAGAAGGCCGCTCTGAGGAAGAAAATATCCGCGTCTCTGTCAAAGGAGGCGGTTGTTCGGGATTGATGTATGACTTAGGTTTTGATGGCAAATCAGAAGAGTCAGATCATGTTTTTGAAGATAAGGGAGTAAAAATCATCGTAGACAGGAAAAGCCTTTTATATCTGGCAGGAACCACATTAGAATTCACTGACGGACTAAATGGTAAAGGGTTTCAATTTGTAAATCCAAATGCATCGAGAACTTGTGGATGCGGTGAAAGTTTTTCCATTTAAAAATAAAACTTTATTTATTATAAGCGCAGCTAATACTGCGCTTATATTTTTTCAAATAGAAAATATTCAATATAAAATTATTATAAGAATGTATTTTTTAACTTGATACAGATTTTTACATTTTTTTGCTTTAGGAATTTTAAGTTAATTTTAGTTAATTTCGACAATGTTTCCCCGAGAAAGATTTCCCCTCTCGGCTTATTTATTCAATAACTATCAATTTTAATAACTTACATGAAAAAAATTTTACTAGGGGTAATAACGATTCTACTGTTATTTGCAGTGGATACTTATGCCCAAACCAGAACAGTATCCGGCGTGGTGATATCGGGAGAGGATAACCTTCCTCTGCCAGGTGTCAACGTTAGGATAAAAGGTACACAACGAGGTACTATTACAGATTTGGACGGAAATTACTCCATTCAGGTGGATGACCAAGAAACATTGGTATTTTCCTTTGTGGGATTTCTTACCCAAGAGGCCCCAGTAGGGAACAGAAGCACTATTAACCTTACTCTAGCAACGGATGCCAAGACACTTGGCGAAGTAGTAGTAATAGGTTATGGTAGCGTAGAAAGAAGAGAACTTACAGGATCTGTAGGTTCTGTAAGTGCGGAAGTAATCAGAGATGTACCTGCATTGGGCATAGATCAGGCGCTTCAAGGACGTGTTGCGGGTGTGCAAATTACCCAAAACTCTGGGACACCGGGTGCCGGTATTTCAGTAAGGGTAAGAGGAGCATCTTCTATCTCTGCTTCCAACCAGCCTCTATATGTCATAGATGGTGTTCCTATGACTACTGGCGATCAGTCTCAGTTAGGTTTTGGAGGACAGACTTCAAATGCCCTTGCAGATCTTAATCCATCAGACATAGAGTCTATGGAAGTATTAAAAGATGCTGCAGCAGCAGCCATCTATGGTTCTAGAGCTGCAAATGGTGTAGTACTTATCACTACTAAAAGAGGTTCTGATCAAAAAACACAGATCAATTTCAATGCGTATGGTGGATTTCAAGAACTATGGAAAAAACCTGAATTCTTGGATAGAAGAGGGTATTTAGACTTAATGAATGATGCTATTGGTGATTTCGTAGCAGATGATTTTGAAATCGCAAGAGGGGAAGTCACCGATGCTGACCTGCTTGACTGGTACTATGGCGGTCTTCCTTATGACGAATCCATAAACACTGACTGGATTGATCAGGTAACGCGTACTGCCCCTATCCAAAACTATGAGATTAGCTTGAGCGGTGGTAATGAAAGGACTAAATACTACCTATCTGGAAACTATTTTGACCAGCAAGGTACAGTAATCAATAGCCGATTTAATAGAATGTCTACAAGATTTAACCTCGATCATCAGGTAAATGAAAGACTTTCTATATCCTTTAACAGTGGAATAAGTAGAGCTGTCCAAAATAGAATAGTTTCTGATAATACACTATATGGACCATTTGCAAACTCATTAGCCGCTTCACCTCTATGGCCGGTATATGAAGAAGGCGGTCAGTATACCAGACCACAGTTTTTCTATAGTAACCCAGTGGCTGAAGGAACAGAAAACGATGACATCAATCAGTCAATCAGAATATTTACAAATGCGCTAGCAACTTATAAAATCACAGAAGGCCTTAACTTTAATGTAAGGGGTGGTGCAGATATCCTTAACTTCCAAGAAAGAAGATATACCCCGGATAACTTCCCAGGTAGCTCTTCTACTGCAGAAGGCGGTTCAGCATCTTTTGCTACAAACAACCCTATAAAGTGGGTAGCTGAGGCATTTGTTGATTACACCACTACATTTAATGATGTTCACAGCCTTAGCCTAGTAGCTGGTCACAACCGTGAAGAAAATATAATAACTACCTCTTTTGTAAGAGGTATCCAGTTTCCTGGTGATCGCTTTAGATATCTTGGAGCTGCAGCATTAGTAAATGAAGGAAGTAATAACCAGGTAGCATGGGGTCTTGAATCTTATTTTGGAAGGGTTAATTATTCATATGATGAACGATACCTATTGGCAGCATCTTTTAGAGCTGATGCCTCATCCAGGTTTGGTCCTAATAATAGATGGGGTTATTTCCCTTCAGTGTCTGCAGGATGGAGAGTCAATGAAGAAGCTTTCTTGTCCGATGTAGATGCTATTTCAGATTTGAAAATTAGAGGTAGTTATGGGCTTACCGGTAACCAGGAGATAGGAAATTTTGCTTGGAGAGGACTTGTTGGAGCAGGAAACTATTTAGGCTCTCCTTCTATTGTACCGGTACAATTGGGTAACCCAGATCTTAAGTGGGAAACCACCCAGCAGACAGACATTGGAATAGACATTGGATTATTCAATGGTCGTTTGACAGTAATTGCTGATTACTACTATAAGCTGACTACTGATTTGCTTTTCGCCAGACCTATTCCTACCCAAAGTGGTTTTGGATCATTCCAATCTAATGTGGGTTCAGTAGAAAACCGTGGATTTGAATTTACGTTATCCACAGTCAATATTGACAGACCAGGGGGATTAAGTTGGAGATCAGATCTTAATCTATCATTTAACAGAAACAAGATTCTTGAATTATACCAAAATGAAGATACTTTCTATGGCTTTGGTGGAAACTCATTGGTTCTGAGAGAAGGTCATCCAATAGGTACTTTCTTTGGATTGATTGCTGATGGGGTATTTGCCACAGAGGCAGATGTACCTGAAGAAAGAAGGGCTTTCGGTATCCGTGCCGGAGATATGAATTACCGAGATATTAATGGAGATGGCGTTATTACTGACGATGACCTTACCATAATTGGTAATGCCCAGCCCCTGTTCTTTGGTGGATTTACTAATACGTTAAATTACAGAGGTTTTGATATGCAATTATTCATGCAATTTTCATATGGTAATGAAATCTGGAATGCTGCAGGTAGTTTTCAGGACGGAATGTTTGCAAACTTCTTTGATGATAACAACCGTGCCATCGTAAATAACAGATGGAGATCAGAAGAAAATCCTGGTGATGGTATGACGCCAAGAGCTACTGTAAACGTTTCCAACAACAGAAATAATCAGTCTAACACAACCAGATTTGTGGAAGACGGCTCTTACCTCAGAGTAAAAAATCTTGTGATAGGATACAGACTTCCACAATCAGTACTTGAAAGAGTAAAAATGAGAAGTGTAAGATTCTATGCTCAGGCTCAAAATCTTCTGACCTTCACCAATTATTCAGGCTTTGATCCTGAAGTTAACTTTGCGGGAACGTCTAACACTACTATTGGTGTGGACTTCTATACTTTCCCACAGCCAAGAACATTTACTTTCGGCGTAAACGTAGGATTTTAATTATGAAAAGATTTAATAATTTATATAAATATATGGCCGGCCTGCTTCTCCTAATAGGAGTAGCCTGTGACACATTAGATCAAGAGCCGGTAAATCAGATAGCAGTAGACGGTGCCATTACCAATACTAGAGATGCACAAAGAGCATTACAAGGAATGTATGATGCCATGCAGTCTACAAATTACTATGGGTTAAGATATCTATATTATCAGGATACTTATACTGATAACCTCCAACATGCTGGTACCTTTACTACTGATCAGGAAGTAAGTTTTAGAAGAATTAATCCTACTAACTTACAAATTAGAAGTACTTGGCAAACTATGTATGCTGTGATAAGGAATGCTAATTTTGTAATATTCTCACTTCCAAATATCACTGATGCTACCCCAGAACAACTAACCGCTTATGAAGCAGAAGCTAGATTTATTAGAGCATTAGTATATTATGATTTGGTTAGGGTATTTGACGGTGTTCCTTTGGTGACAAATTTTGCTGATAATACGGATAATCTAAATCTTGATGCGCGTGCCTCAGTAGAAGAAGTTTACAGTTTTATCATAGCTGAGCTACAATTTGCTGAGCAAAATCTTGGTAATACGCCAAATGCTCCTTTTAGAGCCAGGCCTATGGCTGCAACAGCATTATTGGCTAGAGTATATTTACAAGCAGGGCAGAATAATTTAGCGGCACAAAAAGCCTCGGAAGTAATAGGTGGAGGTTATACCTTACAGCCCAATTACAGAGATATATTTACAGTGCAAGGCAATTCTGAAATGATATTAGAATTGAGTTTTACTAATGTAGATGGAGATCAAAGCTCTTTAGCTATTTCATCTGATCCTGCTACAGGTGGGCAGAAATTCTATCTAAGATCCGAATTTTATGACTTGTTCGCAGAATCAGCCGCTGCCGGAGACACACGATTTACGGCTTCTGTACTACAACAAGGTGCTAGATTGAGGGTAATCAAATATTTCCGTTCTGCTACGAATGATGATAATGTTCCGCTCATCAGATTAGCAGAGATGTACCTGATTAGAGCAGAAGCCAATGCACGGTTAGCTGGTGCAACAGGTTTGACTACACTATCTATTCTAAGTGACATCAATGTTATAAGAAATAGAGCTGGTTTAGCTCCTCTATTAATCACTGATATTGCTACAGCAGAAACTGCCTTAATAGAAATTTTAAGACAGAGAAGATTTGAATTGGCATTTGAAGGACACCGTTATTCGGACCTCCGAAGATTTGGATTGATAGGTAGCCTATTTCCAGAAAATGAGCAATTCAGAGTAGTATGGCCAATACCTTTCCAAGAGATAGAAGTAAATAATAGCTTGGTGCAAAATCCGGGTTATTAAGGCTAAATTTTAGACTTTTCAAAAAAGACTATCCTTTTTAGGGTAGTCTTTTTTTATGGGCCACTCGCTAAGTTGACCTGCATTTATTACATTTGTATTTTAGGCTAAAACTTTAACCCAAATATGGAATATACTACCAAGAAGATACAATTAAATGATGTACACGAGCAGTTAGGAGGTAAAATGGTACCTTTTGCCGGTTACAATATGCCAGTGAGATATACATCAGATCTCGAAGAGCATAAAGCAGTCAGAAAAAGTGTGGGTGTCTTTGATGTTTCACATATGGGGGAGTTTTTAATTAAAGGTCCCAAAGCAATAGATCTCATCCAGTATATCACGTCAAATGACGCCTCCAGAATAGTAGTAGGACAAGCGCAGTACTCCTGCTTTCCCAATGAAAAGGGTGGTATCGTAGATGACCTTATAGTTTATAAACTGGCTGAGGAAGAATACATGCTAGTGGTTAATGCCTCTAATATCGAAAAGGATTGGAGATGGATAAAAAAGCATAATGAAAATTTCGGTGCACAGCTGGAAAATATCTCAGATGATATTTCGCTTTTTGCCGTTCAAGGTCCAAAGGCTAAAAATGCCATTCAACCTTTGACTAAGAAAAATCTTGACGAAATCAAATTTTATCATTTTGCTGTAGCCGAATTTGCTGGGGTTCCGGATGTAATCATATCAGGAACTGGCTATACAGGTGCTGGTGGATATGAATTATATGTAAAAAATGAACATGCCGAAAAGGTATGGAAAGCCATATTTGAATCTGGAAAAGAGTATGATATCAAACCTATAGGTTTGGGAGCAAGAGATACGCTTAGACTTGAGATGGGTTATTGCCTATACGGTAATGACATTAATGATACCACTTCTCCATTAGAAGCCGGACTTGGCTGGATAACTAAATTCACTAAAGATTTTGTCAACAGTGAAAATCTAAAAAAGCAAAAAGAACTAGGTGTAAAACGCAAACTGGTGGGTTTTGTCCTAACCGAAAAAGGAATAGCCAGAGCTCATTACCCTATCGTAAATACTGAAGGAGAAGTAATAGGCGAAGTTACTTCGGGTACCATTTCCCCCAGCATGGGGATAGGTATAGGATTGGGTTATGTAGAAACCAAGTATGCCGAACCGGGAACTTATATAGCTATCTCCGTAAGGAATAAAAACTTACAGGCGATGGTAGAAAAGCTTCCCTTATTGACAGATTAATTGATATAAATCTTAAATCGTTTATAAAATAGCTTCCGCAAAATCGGAAGCTATTTTTATACCCATACACTGGGTCCATTGAGTAAAATATTATGAGAAAAATTGAAGTTTGCCTCACACCAGAACTTATACATCTCCATGACCTGAGCGGTAAAATAGTGGTAGTAGTGGATATACTTAGGGCGACTACTACCATGGTCACAGCTCTGGCCAATCGAGTAGATAGCATCTTACCCCTTTCAGGCTTGGAGGAATGCCGATCTATGACCTCAAAAGGATTTATAATAGCCGGAGAAAGAAACGGACAAACAGCAGAGGGCTTTATGCTGGGAAACTCACCTTTGAGTTATGTAAATGAGGCATATGCAAATAAAAAGATAGCTATGACTACTACTAATGGTACTTTAACTATAGAAAAATCTAAGCAGGGATCCTCAGAGATTTTGGTGGGTGCATTTATAAATTTACAGGCCACAATAGATTTTCTTAGAGACAAAGATGAAGATATTCTCATTCACTGTGCCGGATGGAAAGGTAAGTTCAACTTGGAGGATAGTCTTTACGCGGGAGCCTTGGTAGAGGGGTTAAATGAAAGCCATGATTATGATTGTGATGGAGCCATAGCCACCCGATCTCTATATTTACAACACAGGAATAATCTCAATGCATTCCTTCAGCAAGCCTCACATGCTAAACGGCTACAGAATCATAATATCGAAGCAGATATAGATTTCTGTTTAACTTTGGATAAATATGATATAGTAGTGAAGGTAGTGGATGGGGTTCTGGTGAAGGTTTGAAAAAACCTTTTCCCAATAATTATTTTTCCAATAGATTTATGTATCCGGTGGTAATTGATTATATGAAATAGCTGTACATAAACACCACATGCCCATTCACAAAGCAATAGTGGTTTTACGACTATTTCAATTTGTCATTTTTTTTATGTCTATTCTTATCCCTTATATTCTTTTTCTCAAAGTTTTTTTCCAAGGCTTTAGTCAGATCAACGCCTGTCTGATTAGCAAGGCAAATCAAAACCCAAAGCACATCTGCCATCTCATCCCCCAGGTCGTGGTCTTTGTCACTTTCTTTAAATGACTGCTCACCATATGTTCTGGCCATAATCCTTGCCAATTCCCCTACTTCTTCAGTCAATATAGTCATATTGGTCAGCTCATTAAAATACCTGACGCCAACAGTTTTGATCCATTGGTCCACTTGCGCTTGGGCTTCTTGAATAGTCATTTAGTGATTAGTTGATTAGTGGGGTTAGTTGATTTTAATTAAGTGAATTAACAATTATCAATCCTTATACTTTGTTTTTACTGTCGAGGATAATGGTCACTGGGCCATCATTAGTGAGGGTAACTTGCATATCAGCTCCGAACTCTCCTGTGGTGATGGTCTGTTTTATACCGGTGCTTAGGGCTTTGATCATTTTTTCATACAAAGGAACAGCAAATTCAGGTTTGGCTGCTTTTATATAGGAAGGTCTATTTCCTTTTTTTGTGCTGGCATGAAGGGTAAATTGACTGATCAGCATTACCTCTCCCTGATGGTCTAGGATACTTTCATTCATTACCCCATCACTATCAGGGAATATTCTCATGTTGATAATTTTCTTATTGAGCCATTCCACATCTTCTTCAGTATCTGCTTCCTCTATTCCCAATAATATTACCAGTCCCTTTCCTATTGATCTTTTGTCTGAACCATTAATTTCTACATTTGCCCGTGCGGCACGTTGGATTACTGCTATCATATAATTTTAATCAAAATCTTGCATTGCCTTAGAGGTAATATATTCAAGGCGGGTTTCGTTCATAGCCAGGGCATGGAAAATCATAGCTTTGGCTACTTTATGGTCATAGATAGGTTTATACTTTTTAAATAAACCAAAGGAAGTAAAAACTCTTGCCAATACTTTACCTATATCCTCCCCTATCCTAACTTCTTTCCTAGCTCCAAGTAAAATAGATGGCTGTAGAATCCCCAGATAATTAAAATCAATAAGTTTAAGATTTTCTTCTACTTTACCTTTTACCTGATTATAAAAAATGGAAGATTGCTGATCTGACCCTATGGCGCTCACATATAAAAATTTAGTGGCACCTAGCTTACGAACCCATTTAGCAAAATTGATTACGAAGTCATGGTCTATTTTTTTAAATGCTTCTTTACTACCCGCTTTTTTGATAGTTGTTCCAAGTGCGCAAAACGCATGAATGGTTAAACTCTTGGCATTCAAACCCGCTATTAGTGCATGATTCTCGCCACCTAAATCACTTTCTCTGAGCTTGTCCTCAATATCTATCTGTTGTATGCTTTGGAAGTCTACTTTGACTTGCACAAGCTTATTATGCTTTAATGCCAGTTCCCTTCTCCCAACAGCAATTACCACGTCATACGCCTTTTCTTGAAATAATTGATGAAGAAGTTGCATGCCAACTAATCCAGAACCTCCTGCTACGATAGCTATTCTCTTCATAAAACTTTTTTAACAATCTTTCTCTTCTGTAACGAGATGGCTCAAAGAATGCATATAACATTCATAAAATATGGTAAATCCCAAGTCATGGGAATGAGATAATATAAACCTATAGCTATATAATACCGATTATCTCCAAAAACAAAACTCCCTGCATTTAATCAGAGAGTTATAGTAGAAAGACAGGAAATAAACAATTACATAATAGTGGTGTTTTCCCACACTCTGAATTTAACTATATCAGTTTGCAAACTTTTACCCACTGCGAGAAGGACTGACATATCATCTACATAACCTATAAAAGGAATAAAGTCTGGGATCAGATCCACTGGTGTGATAAAATATATTAGGCCTAATGCTATCAATCCAACCGACCTGCTTGAAAGGCCTGTATAGGTTCCATTGATATGGGCCTTGACCATTCTGTAAAGTACTTCTACATGTTCGGTAAGCTCCCTTACTTGGGGGTTTTCTGCAAATTTCTGAAGTTTTTCAGATACGCTATGTAGCAAATAATTAAGTTTAGTTTTGCTTTGTGCTATAGTCTGTGCCCTATCTTCAAATAATATTTTTGCTTTTTGAAAATATGAGTCAGCAGTAACTTTTATGGTTGCCATATATGAGTTTTTAAAAGTAAATCCTTATTTCTGATTTTACCATTTTCAAGGCACGAGATACGCTGTCCATTTTTTGTTCCAATGATAACTGGAATATTCTTTTGGCCAATTCTATTCCTCTTGCTTCTTGATTAAGGTCTTGGGAAGCCCTGTTGATCATAGTAATGACTTCTTCTACTGCCTTCCTTACACTTTCCCAAGTATCATCAGAAAAGTAAAGCTGCTGGGATAGGTTATGGTTAAACTCTTCCCTCACTTCCCTGAGTAATATTTGGTGCAGTTCTCTGGCTGAATAAGATCCATCATTGACCCGCCTGACCAGGTTGTTTGGGGTGATCCGTTCCAATAATAGACAGATACGCTCCCCAGCTTGTAACCTAACAGGCAACACAGTATCTGTGTTTTTTGTTTTTAGCTCAATAAGCTTTCCCTCTCTATCTTTCTTCAAAAATGATACCGCAATAATATACATTCCATAAATGACCAGACCAGCTGGAAGAACTATTTTCATGAGTTCTACAAAGTATTCCATACAATTGAATTTTTTTTCGAATATCTTAAATATTAGGGACCGATAAAACTATGCCCCTTTTTAATTTATGCATAATTTTGAACTAACTATCCCTAAACGATATTTATTACATATGATTATTCCCATAGAGATCACGCCCGGAGCACTGAAAGAAATCAAAAACATCATGGCCCACAAAAATATTCCAAAAGACTATTCCTTACGGGTAGGTGTAAAAGGTGGTGGTTGCGGAGGAATGTCATATGCTTTGGGCTTTGACAAACCAAAAGAAGGAGATCAGCAATTTGACATTGAGGAGATTCCCGTATTGATAGAAAAGAAACATGTAATGTTCTTAATGGGAATGCGAGTAGATTTTTACGAAGGCAATGATACCAGAGGATTTACTTTCGTGAACCCAGGCTTGCCAAAGCGCCATGATATAGAAAGCCAATAATCTTGGGTTCAAATAATAGTTCGAAAACTTATCTCCTTCAGTAACTCTCATTTGGAAAGGCTATTTTAAATCTTCAAATCCATATTTTACATTACTCCAAAATTCGTCTAACGCAATAATACGGGGCTTTAGAAAGGAGATAATAGTAGGCCAGTCTTCCTTACTCATTACACTGGGGCCAGGTAAAATTTTCTCCGCTTTGGACACTGGCTTACCATATTCATCTGGTGTGGAAAAATACCAGTCCCATTCTTCCCCTAACGTATTGTGCAAAAGACTTTTAAACATTAGCAGCTGTTCATATTGAAGTTCCTGTATATCCAAATCAGGATGGTTTAGTTCTATTCCTATGGAAACAAAATCCCTTTCCGCTTTCATTCTAAAAAACAATTGCTTCACCCCAGTTTTATAATTCTGCCAGTTTACTCTATATCCTTCTGCAGAAGGCACCGGCTTCATATATGCTCCGAAGGCAGTCCAGAATTCTTGTTTAGTTTGGGTGATTTCTGATTTTTTATACATGAATTTTAATAGTATCAAGAAGGTTTGATGTAAAGACTATCTCCAACTTTTAATGTCTTCTTTTCTCTACTAACTTTTTACCTTTTATTCTTCCGTCTTCTGTCTTCCGTCTTTTTATTTACATCTGACATCTGGCATCGGTCATCCAACATTTTAATAACTCTTAGGACTATCTGCAGGGAGCAAAATTATAAAATCTGCTTTGTTATATGATTGCTCCTCAATAGTCTTGATATCTTCTTGCTCTATGGTAGTGATCGTCATTATTTTTATTTCAGGAGAATAATGTTTGAGGTACCAAACTATACCTTCGTAGTCATTGGAATGATAGGCGCCGTTAATATGCAAAAAAAGTTGATTATCACGGAGACCCTCCAATATAAAATGCGCCATAGTAGCATCTTTGCTTGCCTGTGCTGCTATCATATTATCAGCATTCATGCCGCTGCCGTGCATCATTTCTGCCATAGCCGCGTATCCGGGAAGTTCTTTATCGACTTCTATAGGCAATGGAGCCATATATTGCTTAGCTTCATTAGAAAATTCATTTAATACATCTATACCTCCCCTGCTCACGGCCGAAGCATATTTTCGAGGAATATTTGTAGCTATAAAGGGGATGCCTTTATTCAAAGCATAATTCATTAAAGGTTTGTAATCCGGAATATAATTATTCCAAAGCTTAGCTTCAGCCTCGAAATTTTTATCATTAATCTTACCGCTAAACCACTCATCGAGATTCAGCTGATCATCTGCTTCAAAAAACTCTCCTCCCAACACTAGACCATCATGATTTGCTGCCAGTTCCTTCAATAGCTGTAACTGGAGCCAATGGACCAGACTATTATTATGAAGTTCTCCAAAAAGTATGACCTGATGCTTGGATGCGGCGGCTGACATATCCTCAAATGCTACTTCCTGACCCTCTTTATCAAAGATCTTATATGGTGTCAATTGTGCCATAGAACTAGAACTAAAAAAAGTTAATATGAAAAAAGTTAAAAGTCTAATCATAATCTTCAGGATAGGCTACTTTAATAACGGAGTAATTTACTACTCCACCCAGAGCGGGATTGTGTTTTTTGATGATAATCTGAACGGAGGTTACATCTGGGTAAGCTTTTAGAATATCTTCTACCATTAGGTGAGCCAAGTGCTCCAAAAGCTTTACCGGCTCCTGCATGTGCGATTTGGCAATATTATAAAGTGCCGAGTAATCCACCGTAGATTTTAACTCATCATACAGCATAGCCCTTCTAAAATCCGTATCCACATGTATGTCTACAGTAAATCTGTTTCCCAGCTTTTTTTCTTCTGAAAATACCCCGTGATAAGCATGGAATTCTATTCCTTCTAGAGAAACTCTACCCATTATTCAAACTGGTCAAAAAATGATCCAGACTGATTCTTTTTTTCCATTGCCTCTTTTTCTATGGCCTTTTTAGGTCTTTCGTCAAAATATGTCGGCTTGGGTTCATGCACTTTGAACTGTTTCTCTGCTTCTTTTATTGCTGCTTCTTTTTCTTCTTCTTCCTCGATATGATCATCATCTGAAGAATTAGATTCTGAAGAAATATCAGAAGGCGGAACCTCTTTCATTTGATCGTTATTTTCTTCAGCCTTTTTTGTACTATCTATTATAATAACATCAGATGACGGTGGTTTCTCTTCTGATTTAATCTCTTCTTTCAATTCTGAGCCTGCCTGTTGAAACTTTTCTTCCACCATTTTTTCAAGAGACCCACCTTCACTTAAATCTTCTAATAGTTCAGTATGTGAATTTATATCTATCTCATTAAAAGATTTTTCTGCATCGTCGACTGATGATAAGGTACTGCTTGCCAACCGTTGAAGATTTGCTACAAGTTTTTCTCTTTGCTGAACCAGATTCTCATAGTTATTTATCAGTTCCTGAAGATCATTTTTCAGATTACCCATGATCTCCTTAGCTTTGTTTTCAGCTGTCTCGATCATATTTTGTGACCTTTGCTTGGCATCACTTTGTAGTAACTGGGCATCAGTCTGCGCATCTTTAAGAATTTGGTCAGCAGTAGCTGTTGCCTGTTCAATTATATTAGCTCCAGTATCCTCAGCAGTCTTAAGGGTTCTATATAGAGACGACTCTACTTCTTTTAACTTTGAAGCTTCCTTTTCAGAATTTTCCAACCTAACCTGAAGTTCTTTTTTTTCGTCCATCAGTTTTTCCCATTCTTGAGAAAGGGTTCCTAAAAACGAAGAAACTTCATCTTTATCATATCCTCTGAAATGTCTTTCAAAGGTTTTCTGGCGAATTTCTATCGGTGTAATTTTCATCTTTTTTTATTTAGTTTTTCAGTGGTCATAACTAATCCTGTGCCGAAGGTCGGGATAGCCTGTCCCGATTTTGAATCAGGAGAATCTCTCACAATTACTCCGATGGTTGTCGGGGTATTTTTTGTGAGGTTATTCCCCCTGCCTGGCTCCTTAAGGCAGGCTCGATTCATTTGAAAATAATTTAATTTTTATTGTATAGGTTATAACTCGTCAAGCTTACTTATAGATACAATTGTAGTTCCCATTTATCGCAATATGCTAAGATCAGATTAATGGTTATTACTGGTAATTTGACCATTTGAATAATTGCAGCTATTCAAATTATTAGCCAATATTTTATTCTATTTCAAAATCCCAAATAGATATAGACCTGTCATCACTCACAGCTATAACCTGGTTATTATATTTACTCCACACCAATTTGTTTATTGAAGTTCCGTGACCGGCATGTCTGCCTTTGTCTATTACTTTCAATAGACGGAAAGTCTCAGCATTCCAAAGCTTTATGGATTTATCCATACTACATGTGACAAAAAACTTACCATCTTTTCTAAATGACAAATAATTGATAGCAAATAAGTGGGCAGCTATATTTTCTTTAAATGAATACCCCGGAGTTTCCCATATTTTCAGCTGCGCATCCCTACCGCCACTGACTAAGTACTCCCCATTTGGAGAATAATCAAGGGCAAAAACTGAATTGGTATGACCTGATAAATCCGCAATAGGAAAATAATCCTTTAGTGCGAAAATTTTTACTGAGTGATCACTCAGACCTATCGCCAGTTCTTCTTTAAACGGATGAATGGCCATCACTCGTACACTTTTTTCAGACAATTTTAAATGTTTGTATACAGCTTTTTGAACTAGGTCCACCACTATTACTACTCCATCACCCGTACCAGCAAATAAATAATTACCCCAGACTTTAATATCATATATAGCTGATGACGTAATTTTAAGGTTCCATATTTCCTTTTTGCTCTCTAAATCAATTACATGAATACCTTCGTTATTATGACCTATAATTAACCAATTTCTAGTAGAATCTACATGTAAAGAATATACTGAATTATCTAGCCGAGCTAATAATTTACCGTCTTTAGGATGATCCAGATTCCATTCCACCACCATGCCATCGGCAGCTCCAGTATAAAAAAACTCCTTTTGCTTGTTTTCCGCCAATGCATAAATAGCATCATTATGACCAGTCAATGAATGTAGTTTATTTACTTGAATTTTTGACATATATTGCACCCGAAAATTTATATAACCCAATGTTGGCGTATGCAAACAAAAATAGATAAAATTAGTTCTTTCTCAGCTTTGGCCATTAAGAATATTCATGGAACTGAAGAAGAAAAACTAGATTTTTTAAGTTTTAGAGAGAAGTTATCTTACGCGAATATTAGTCACATAGATAAAAAAAAAGAATGGAAAGGTGCCCGTTTAGCTATCAAAGAGGCACTGGATTGTATTTCCCTTCCCTATCCGGGATTTTTTAAGGATGAACATGGCAAATCCCACCCAATGGATAATTACGGATACGTATCGCTTACCCACACCCTAGGTTTAGCTGCTGCTATATTTCACAAAGATATGCCTGTAGGGATAGATTTAGATTTTGTAAGGGAAAAGGTAGTGCGCCTTGGACCCAAATTTTTAGATCCTACCGAAATGGAATTTTTGGACAATGATCATTTGCTATACACTATAGCGTGGTCAGTAAAAGAGGCTATTTTCAAATGTCAGGGCAAGAAAGGCATAAGCCTCCGGCAGAATATCATCCTTCAGCCATTCTCAAAAGAGGATAGTGTGGTCAAAGGGAAGATTTATGGTACAGAATATACAGATCACCATTATCAGGTTCAGGTGGAAGTAGAAAATGATATCGTATTGAGTTATACTATCTGGTAATAATTTAATCTGAATATACGCTTTAATGCCAGTAATGAAATGTAAGAAATAGAATATGCGGATTTAATGGAATGGGACGTTTGGTTCTGTCTTCGGTCTTCCGTCTCATAAACCATAAGAATAATGGCTACTTGCATCATTGCGTATAACCATATAATATAATTCATTCAAATAATAATGCTTATAATCTGTAGTGGAAATATTTAAATGGGGTAAGAATAGTTATAAAGGGCTTATTTCGTAAATTTAATAAGTGATATACATCCAATAAAAAGAAGTTCGATTGAACATTAAAAGTATGAAGAAATATATCCTGTTTATTTTCTTTTCTATAATGATAAGCTTTACGGCTAAGGCCCAACGCTTAGAAAATTTCGAACTTAATGATATCCTTTCTGGTCAGTCCTTCAAATTGAATGCTTATGGAGACAAGAAAGCAGTGGTTTTAATCTTTACCTCAAATTCTTGTCCTTTTTCCAAACTGTATGAAGACAGAATTATTTCATTATACAACCATTTTTCTAAGGATTTTCAGTTTGCATTAATAAATCCCCATATAGGATCTTCTGAAGAAGAAAGTGAAACGGCAATCCGAGATAGGGCAAAGGAAAAACAAATAAACTTTCCTTATCTAATTGATCCAGGTCTTACTGTCACCCGTGCTGTGAAAGCTACCAAGTTGCCCGAGGCTATAGTGATTACCAGTGGGCCTACAGGATATAACATAGCTTATCAAGGCGCCATTGATAACAATCCGCAGGCTCCTGGAAGTGTCAGTCATAAATATTTAGAAAATGCGCTCAATCAAATACTCAAGCGCAGCAGTCCAAGCCCTGCCAGCACAAGAGCTGTGGGGTGCAATATTAGGGGGATCAATTGATAAGCGATAGAAGTTCTTTGATTTCTTCTGCCTTTTCAATGTCTGATATTCTGTCAAAAGCTACAACCAAATTTCTAAGCATCCTCTGGATAATATCAAAATTAGAGCAAGGGTCAAAAAATTCGTTCTTTGGTGTGATTTTAAGATGTTCTAGATAGTTATTAATATCTGATCGGCTAAAAATTAAACCTTTATTAAAAGCATTTATATAAAAATTATTCTCGTCTGACTTATAGGTAAGTACAAAAAGGTTAGGAAGATTGACTCCATAGATGGGTAACCCGAGTTTTTGAGCAACCAATAGGTAAATAGAACAGAGCGTGATTGGATTTCCCTTCTTAGACGAGATCACATTATTTAGCATACTATTTCCCGGTGAGTGAAAATTTTTGGTATTGGCTGAAAACTTCAGTTGATTAAAAAGAATGTTGTTGATAATCCTGATCTGGTCATAGGGTTGGAGATCATTTTTAAAGGCAGTCCATACATCAAAATAAATCTGGTGCATATCCGCATTGAGTTGGTCAAATTCAAGATCGGGATATTGATATGTATTCAGGATCCATAAACCTGTAAGGAGGTCTTGGTCTTCACTTTCTTTCCATTGCACTAGTCGTTGTTTCAATAGCGCAAATTGCAGGTCGTGCACCAGTTCCTCTATCTCCTTTTGTAGGGTTGGATTAAAGCTGTTTTCCCACTTTTTCTCTAAAAATGGTATGATATCATTTCCCAATGAAATAATTCTGTCTCTTACATGCTCCTTTACTTCCTTATCAGAATCATCTAATAAGGAAACTAGAGCATGTAGCTCTTTATCCGTCAATTTATCCATCTTCGTGTCCCTTTAAAAAAGAAACTGTTCCAAATGTAAAAATCCGGAACAGCTTATATTATATATACTTAATCTGATAAATTAGGTTTGGATTATTCCAACATTAAATTTTTCTGTGATCGGCGCATGATTGGCTGCCTCTATACCCATACTTACTATCTTCCTGGTTTCCAGCGGATCTATCACGCCATCTACCCACATCCGTGAAGCGGCATAATAAGGGCTTAATTCTTCGTAATATTTATCCTTGATTTCATTAAGTAATTGCTCTTCGTCCTCAGGAGTGATTTCCTTTCCTGTTTTCTTAAGAGATGCTACTTTAATTTGAAGGAGAGTCTTGGCGGCTGAAGCTCCGCTCATCACTGCCATCTGGGCTGAAGGCCAGCTGTATATTAATCGCGGATCATAAGCTTTGCCACACATGGCGTAGTTCCCAGCTCCGTATGAATTGCCTATGATAATGGTAAATTTAGGTACTACAGAATTAGCCATGGCGTTGACCATTTTGGCTCCGTCCTTGATGATGCCTCCGTGCTCAGCGGCACTTCCTACCATAAAGCCACTCACATCATGGATAAATAATAGGGGAATTTTCCGCTGGTTACAGTTCATGATAAACCTCGCTGCTTTATCTGCAGAGTCGGAATAGATTACTCCACCCATCTGCATTTCCCCTTTTTTATTTTTTACTATTTTCCGTTGGTTGGCTACTATGCCGACAGCCCAGCCATCAATCCTGGCTGTGCCGCAAAGTAGGGTTTTACCATATGACTCTTTGTACTCATCAAACTCAGAATTATCAACCAGGCGGGCTATGATGTCTTTCATATCATAAGGTTTTACCCTATCCGCCGGAAAAACACCATAGATTTCCTTTTCATCCAATTTTGGTGCAGAAGGTTCTACTCTGTTAAACCCGGCAGATTCTGGAGCCCCTATTTTTGAAAAGATTTTTTTGATGGCATCCAGGCATTCCTGGTCATTTTCAAATTTATTATCCGTTACACCAGATATTTCACAGTGAGTGGTAGCTCCACCCAGTGTTTCATTGTCCACAGTTTCACCTATAGCTGCCTTAACCAAATAAGAGCCGGCCAGAAAAATAGACCCGGTCTTATCCACTATCATAGCTTCATCTGACATGATGGGAAGATAAGCTCCACCTGCTACACAACTGCCCATGATGGCAGCGACCTGTACGATCCCCATAGAGGACATTTTAGCATTATTTCTAAACTGTCTTCCGAAGTGCTCCTTATCAGGGAAAATCTCATTTTGCATAGGCAGGAAAACCCCCGCACTATCTACTAAATAAATGATGGGCAGTCTATTCTCCATTGCCACTTCCTGGGCACGAAGATTTTTCTTAGCAGTCATAGGAAACCATGCTCCAGCTTTTACAGTAGCATCATTGGCCACTACTACGCACATCCTTCCACTTACATGGCCTATTCCGGTCACAACGCCTGCAGAAGGGCATCCGCCCTCATCTTCATACATCCCGTCTGCAGCAAATGCACCAATCTCCAAAAAATCACTCCCTTCGTCCAGAAGGTAATTAATTCTTTCCCGAGCTGTTAATTTTCCTTTTTGATGTTCCTTAGCTATTCTTTTTTCTCCACCTCCCTGATGTACTTTATTCAGTTTTTTCTGAAGTTGATACAGCTGTTGTTTATTGAGGTCTTCATTCTTATTAAAATCAAGATTCATTGAGTTATATTGGGTTTTATGTTCATATGCTAAAATATACCCATTTAGGGGGAATTCAAAAGTAAAATAATTCTTAAACCAATATTCAGAATCAATTATAAAAAAAAGTCAGCCCATCACCTATAGATAAGCTAACTTATACATTTCTTTCTTTATAAAGCTCCATCATTATTTAGAAGCAAATTCAGAATTCCTTATTGATTTACATAGATTCTATTTCCTCCTTATAGGCTTTAATAGACCTATAAATAGCAGAAGCCAAATAAGTCTGTCCATTTTTGCTGTTGAGAAATTGTTCCTCAGAACTATTGGATAGAAAGCCTGTTTCTATAAGGACACTTGGCATACTGGTAGTCCAGAGCACATAAAATGGTGCCTGCTTTACACCCCTGCTTTTACGGTTAACCCTGGAAGTAAAATCATCTTCTATTTTTTGGGCAAGGGATAAGCTACTGGCAAAAAAGGCTTTATGCATCAGGTTAAAAGTCATATAGGACTCAGGAGACTTAGGGTCGAAGCCCTCATAGTTTTCCTCAAAATCTTCCTCTAATAGCATTACTGCATTCTCCCTTTTTACGATATCAAAATTACTCTCGAAATTTTTATTACCCATTACAAAAGTTTCAGTGCCGGCAACACCTTTATTACCAGTAGCATTGCAATGTATAGAAATGAAAAGGTCTGCTTTATTTCGGTTGGCGATATTAGCCCTTTCTTTTAACTCAATGAAAACATCAGTTTTCCTGGTATAAATGACCTCTACTCCCTTTAAATTTTCTTCTATATACTTGCCTACCTGCAGCGCTATCTTGAGAGCAATATCTTTTTCCCGTGATACTGCACCTATAGTCCCGGGGTCTTTACCACCATGACCCGCATCTATGATGATGCGCTTCAGCCTAAATTCAGGTGCCCTTTCTCCTGTGGATGAAAATCCGGCTAACAGAAAGGCGAAAGTAAGAATAGAAATTATTAGAATATTTTTAACCAGTGATCGTTCCATGTAGGGTAATAACATTAACTTTACGCAAAAATTATAAATTTTTGATTAAATAGAAATAGTCGGTGCAAATTATTAGGCTCGTTTTTCTTTCTTTAAGTCTCTTCTTACTACTTGACACTGATGCGTTTGGCCAACGTAGAGGACAGAGACCGCCCGAACAACGCGTCACTGCGCCTGATACTGTCATCAATCCTAACCTATTGAGACAGCCAGCCTGGCCGGATAGTATTCCTATTCCTGCACCAGATACCATTCCTCCAACCGCTGACACAACAAACGTTGTGCCTAAAGGAGATATCCAAACCACCATCAATTATTATGCTGAAGACAGTATTGTATCTGATTTCACTCAAAACAAAGTATTTCTTTATAAAGATGCCTGGTTTGAATACGGGAATATACGTTTGGACGCTGACTATATCGTTATCGACTGGGAAAAAAGTGAATTATTTGCCTCTGGCATAACGGACTCACTCGGTGCTATACAGGGGAATCCACTCTTTAAAGAAGGACCCAGCACCTATGAAATCCGAAAGGATATGCGCTATAATTTCCGCACTCAGAAAGCCATTATTTCAGATGTGGTCACTGAACAGGATGAAGGTTTCCTCAGAGGACAGACAGTAAAAAAAGATGATGATGGAAGCGTTTATCTCTCACAGGGTTTTTATACTACCTGTGATATGGCCGAACCTCACTGGCATATCTCCGCGGGCAAGATAAAATCTGTCAGGGGCAAGCATGTGGTAACCGGTCCCTTCAATCTGTATTTTAATAATATACCCACACCACTGGGGTTACCTTTTGGTTTTTTACCGGACAAGCAAGAGAAAGCATCTGGTATTCTCTTTCCCACATATGGTGAGGAACAGATCCGTGGATTTTTCCTTAGGGACTTTGGCTATTACTTTGCCTTCAATGATTATATCCACACCCGGGTGACTGGAGAAATTTTTTCAAAGGGCGGATATGGAGCGAAAGTGGGAACCCTTTACCGTAAAAGATACCGTTATAGCGGGGGCTTTAATTTTGACTACCAAAGGTTTCAAAGCCCGGAAACTGAACGGACCCAGGTGGACTATAATGAATTTTGGGTTAGATGGCAGCATACTCCGGAATCAAGAGGAAATTCTAGATTTTCAGCTTCAGTAAATGCCGGAACCACTACCTATAATAATGCTGTGGTAAATCCTGTAAATTTTGCTAGGAATATAAATGCGGAATTTACTTCCAATGTTTCTTTTAGCAAAACCTTTCAGGGCACTCCTTTTAGTATGTCTGCTAATCTGAGGCATTCCCAGAATATACAGACTGATCAAGTCAGACTAGTACTCCCCGATATAGCGGTTAACATGAATCGGCAGAATCCATTTAAAAATATGAGTTGGGAACCGCTAAAAACTTTAAACATAGCATGGAATTTCAATGCCCAAAATTCAATTGACAATGCGATTACAAATCCCTTGGGTGTTCAAAACCAGTTTTTACAGGACGACCAATTTAACCCCCAGGCTCCCAATGTACTTCCATTTACCTTTGCCAATCTTCCCCAGCTTTTACGAGAAGCAGACAATGGATTTAGGCATACAGTGCCTATATCTTCTAACTTTACCTTGTTTCGATATTTCACAGGAACGGCAGCCTTTAATTATACAGAGCTATGGTATTTAAATAGGATCGATTATTTCTATAATGAAGAGCGGGGGCAGGTAGATCAGATCAGAACGAATGGCTTTAACAGGGCGGGATTCTATAATTCATCATTTAACTTATCTACAAACATATATGGTTTCTATACCTTCAGAAAAGGGGGAAGGATAGAAGCAATCAGGCACCACGTGCAGCCAACGATAGGTTTCAGTTATAGCCCAGATTTCTCGGACCCAAGTTTTGGGTTTTACCAGCAGGTACAGTCGGATGTAAGAGGTAACCGTCAGTTTTATAACAGATACCAAGGTGCTATATTCGGAGGTGCCCCACTGGGTGAATCTAGATCTATGAATATATCAGTACGAAATGTAGTAGAAGCTAAAGTAAGGGGCAGAGACCAGGACGATGGAGAAACTCCTGAAACTAAAAAGATACCTTTACTACAAACACTGAACATCGCTACCAATTACAATTTTGCTGCAGATTCATTTAATCTGGCTCCCATAAATTTCAATACAAGAACTTCTTTCTTTGAACAAAAACTAAGTGTCTTTATATCTACTACCCTCGATCCCTATGCAGAACAATCCTTTACCAATGCACGGGATGAAGTGCAGCAAAGGAGGGTTAATAATTTTGCATGGGCCAATGGGCAGGGCATAGGAAGAATACGAAATGCGACTCTAAATATAAATGGCAGTATAAATCCTAGCAGAGCAGAGAAAAGTCCAGGTGAAGTAAGAGATGACATTACCAATGACTTTATGGCTCAAGGTGGTCAGATGAACGAATTTGTCCAAAATGAAATAGACAGAATAGTAGCTGATCCCAGTAGGTATATAGATTGGGAGATTCCATGGAATCTTACTTTCGGGTATAACCTGAACTATAATAGATCTCAGAATACCGGTACCACCAATGTATCCCAGGCAATGAACGTCTCGGGAGACGTGAGTTTTTCCGAAAAATGGAAAATCAATTTTAATACTGGCTATGATGTTTCTTCAGGTCAAATCACCCAATCCATGATCGGTATAGCAAGAGACCTTCACTGTTGGCAAATGAACGTTAACTGGATTCCATTTGGTAGATTCACATCATACAATATAGATATCCGGGTGAAATCTTCTATCCTGCAAGATTTGAAGGTATCAAGAAGGAGAAGCTTCTTTGATGCATTCAGATAACTTAGTGATTAGAGAGAAAAGTTGGGTTAGTAATTAGTGAGAGTGGTGTATCAGCGAGATAATTTTGATAGCATCCTTTGAATGAAAATAATTTTGAATCACATCAGGAACTGCATATCATTATTTTTTCTCAATCTCAAATCCACAATCATCCATCCGCAATTATAAATCAATTAAATTTTTGCTCTGCTGAGGGGCATGGTCATGCATCTGGGGCCTCCCAGGCCACGGGATAGTTCTGATGAAGGTATCTCGAAGACTTCCACTCCAAGATTTCTCAAGGCTGTATTGGTATGTTTGTTCCGGTTATAGGACACCACCTTTCTGGGACCTATAGCAAATACGTTGGCGCCGTCAAACCATTGTTCACGCATAGCATAATCAGGGTTGCCATCAGCCGTGTGAAGGATGTCCAAATAAGGGATTTCTTTTTCCAAAACGGTGAGTAAGGATTCTTTCAGCACTTGACGTTGGATGTGAACTTTATCTCCATTTTGTTCTTTTAATGTATATAATGAAGTTTGGAGTACTGAATTCATGGCATCAGGGTAGGTCAGAACTAAATTTTCATCAAGTATAGTAAAGACGGTATCCAAATGCATAAATTGTCGCTTTTCGGGCAAATGCACTTCATAAACCCGCTCAACTGTACCTTCTGCGAGTAGTGCCTTTGCTACATGATAGATAGCCTTCTCGTCCGTCCTTTCAGAATTACCTATAGCTACTGCTTTTTTAGATAGCACTATCACATCCCCACCTTCTATACTCGGAGGATTATCATGCCCTAAAACTGGATAGAGTTGGTTCACCTGATCTTTAAAATCTGGATGATTTTCAAATATAGTCTTGAGTAAATCTGCTTCCCGCTGTCTTCCATCCATTTTCATACTAGAGAAAACTATACCGCCGGGAGTAAGTGCCATCGGATCCCTTTGAAAATATAGATTAGGACATGGAGGTATTATAAATGCATAATCCAAAAGCTCTTTGTTGGGAAGATTAGGAAATTTGCGCTTGAGTTCATGGACCTTCACTCCTGCCGTCAGAGCGGTAGCACATTCAGCGGTAGAGAGCCTCCCCAGTATATGTTCCGTAAGGTGGGAAAAACCAGACCTAGACAGCGCTGCATTCATCAATTTGATTAGCACATCAGTATTGGATAGTGTTTGCATTAAAAGCTCCCGGAGATAGAATACTTGAGCTCCCGTACTTTCTTTAATAATAGAAGCAAAAATGTCATGCTCTTTTTGCATGGCTTCTAGATATGGAACATCTTCAAATAACAAAAAATCTTTATTATATGGGGTCAATCGGTCAATTTCCTTTCCAGGCCTATGGACAAGAACGCCTTTTAGTGAACCATATTCAGAATTTATTCTTAAATTCATATCAATAATAATGTATGGTTAATTTTATAAAATCATTAACAATGATAAATAAATTTTAACATATTGTCAAATAATTAAATATTTATTGATAATTTCAAAATTGTCGGGTTAATTTGTTTTGATTTTTGCCAAGAACATTAATTCCTCTTAATTAAATGATTTGATCTTCATTGTATATTAAAATAATAAATCCTGATTTAAAAATATTATAATATGAAATATTAATAATATAATCTTTTATAAATTATTATTTGCTTTACCTGATATAGGTAAATCTAATAAGAAAAATAAATGTCACCATCAGCACCAAAACAAATTACCTGGATCTTAGGGATTAATTCTAGGAGTTCTAGGTATCATAGATCATTATTCTCAAGTAGAAATTTTAACGGAGCACAATTATCTTTTACTCCTCGTAGGATTTGTATTACCTGCATTAGGGACGAGTCTTAAAGGGATTTAAACTTCTAAAAAATGACAAAATAAAAAGAGGGCAGAAACGCCCTCTTTTTATTTTAATTATTAGTTTTCTAAAAACTATTACCAAATTCTTACTCTCTTTTCAGGCGCTTTATACATACCGTCTCCTTCTTTTACATCAAACGCCTCATAAAAAGCATCAATATTTTCCAAAGGTCCATTTCCTCTATACATTGCCGGGGAATGAGAATCGGTTTGAATTTGAGTTCTAAGTGCTTCTTCTCTACTCTTGGTTCTCCAGATGGTAGCCCATGAAATAAAGAATCTCTGCTCTGGTGTAAATCCATCTATGTTGTCGGGTCTTCCATGCTGATCATAATGAATCTGAAGTCCATCATAGGCTACCAACAGACCACCAAGATCTCCGATATTTTCTCCAAGAGTCAATCCACCTTTCACATTTACACCCTCAAGAGGTTCGTAAGCGTCATATTGTGCAACCAGTTGACCAGTCCGTTCTTTGAAGTTTTCAAGGTCTTCATCTTGCCACCAGTTTCTAAGGTTACCCTGAGCGTCATATCTGCTTCCTGAGTCATCAAATCCATGGGAGATCTCATGACCTATTACCCCACCTATACCGCCATAATTCACTGCCGCATCTGCTCTGTAGTCATAGAAAGGAGGTTGCAGTATACCGGCTGGAAATACAATTTCATTCCAAGTAGGATTATAATAAGCATTCACTGTCTGTGGTGTCATAAACCACTCTTTTTTGTCAATTGGTTTGCCGAGTTTATTAATATTATCCTCAAATCTAAACTTGGCTGCATTCTGAACATTTTCAAAAAAGCTGGCTGTTTCCGGATTGCCATCCACTACTAGGTCAGCATAATCCTTCCAATTATCAGGAAATCCGATTTTGACATCAAAAGTGCTAAGTTTTTCCAATGCTTTCTCTTTTGTCTCATCTGTCATCCATTCCAAATTGCGTATTCTTTCACCCATGGCTATCATGATATTATCTACCATTTCCTGTGCCTTCTCTTTTGCTTCCTGGGGGAAATGCTCTTCTGTGTACAATTTACCAATAGCTTCTCCAGTGGCTCTTTCAGTGGTCGCCAATACCCGCTTCCACCTTGGTCTCATCTCTTCGGTACCTTGAAGTTCTTTACCAAAGAACTCAAATTCATTTTGGACAAATTCATGGCTTAAATAAGGCGATGCACTATTTACAAGCTTCCATTTTAAATATTCTCTCCATGTAGCAGGAGGAACATCTTTAATGATGCTTTCTAATTCTTCCATAAATTTAGGAGTAGATACAATAACATCGGCAGTTTCAGCATTGAGTTCGGATAGATAAGCACTCCAGTCAAAAGAAGGCATTACCTCATTGAGTTCACTGATGGTAAATTTATTGTATCTTGATTCAGGATCCCTCATTTCAATTCTTGTCTTACTTGCTTTGGCAAGTCTGGTTTCCAGCTCCATAATCCTTTTAGCAGATCCTTCCGGATCATCAAATTTCGCCAATCTCATAGCATTGGCCACATGCTTCTCATATTTTTTTCTTAGGTCTCTGAATTTCTCGTTGTCTTCTACATAATAATCTCTATCAGGCATGCCCAATCCACCCTGGGATATATATAGAGCCATTCTTTCAGAGTTTTTTGCATCTGTATTTACACCTAATCCAAAGAAGGCTCCTCCTCCTCTTTGCTGTTGCTTCACTAAATAATTTTGAAGTGATTTGGCATCATTTACTGACTCTATCTCTTGGATCCAAGGTTTTAAAGGCTCTATACCTCTCCTTTCTGCCAAGGTAGAATCCATGCCTATCCTATAAAAATCTGCTGCTTTTCTTTCATCAGAACCTTCCTTATATTCATCACTATCGGCTGCACGCTGAAGTACTTTTAGGACCGCTTCATTATTAAACTCTCTTAATTCATTGAAACTCCCCCATCTGCCCTGATCCGCAGGGATTTCAGTTTTGTTCAGCCATCCCCCATTTACGAATTGGAAAAAGTCATCCTGTGGCCGTACAGATGAGTCCATATAATTAAGATTGATAGCCTGGATATCCTGTTCTCCTTCCGTAATGCCTCCGCTCGGTGAGCAGCCAGAAAAGGCAATACCTGTCAGGCATAGCCCTACACTAAACTTGGTAAATTGATTCATATTCTATTTTTAGGTTTACATTCAATTAGCCAATTTAATAAAATAAATAGATCTATGCCAATGGTAATACGCGAGCGGTAGGACTGGCTAAGATCAAGTATCAAGATTTAAGCTTGCCTTCCGGCAGGGATGGTATCAAGATTAGATCGTCGGCCAGACCATGAGTTATCGGTGTCATGACCTAATTTTCTTTGATAAATTTTTCACTTCTCCCGATAGCTAACGGGATCAATATTCATCATTCAACATTCAAATTTTTTTTCTTACTTCTTAAATTTCACTTCTAATAAGTATCCCCATCAATCATCCCACATCCAATAAGACAAAAAAACCGCAGACCTTAATGACCTGCGGTTTAATTTGATTATTGATTTATCCAATTTTCGACATCCTCTTTAGTCGGGTTGGAGGCTTGAAGCTTTAATTTTTTCCTTCGGCCACATACATCATTGAATAGTTTGTTAGGATCCTGCTCTTTTAGCTGTTCTATGGTATGGATATTTAAATCCCTAATGGCTGGAATTAATCCAGGATCGACACCTAAAGCTACAAAATCTTCATCGCTGGCTATTTTTACCTTTTTCTCAGGTCTCATCTGAGGGAAAAACAGCACCTCCTGAATAGTAGATTTATTGGTCAATAACATGGTCAATCTATCAATTCCAATTCCCAAACCGGAAGTAGGCGGCATACCATATTCCAACGCTCTTAAGAAATCTTCATCCATGGCCATTGCTTCCACATCTCCCCTAGCAGCAAGCTTTAGCTGCTCTTCAAATCTTTCACGCTGATCAATTGGATCATTTAATTCTGTATAGGCATTGGCTATTTCTTTACCATTTACAAACAGTTCAAATCGCTCAACTAAGCCTTCTTCGGTTCTATGCTTTTTGGCTAATGGTGTCATCTCGATAGGATAATCAGTAATATAGGTAGGCTGAATTAGATTCGCTTCCACCTTTTCTCCAAAGATCTCATCTATCAATTTACCTTTACCCATCGTATCATCTACTTCTATACCCAACTGAGAGCATACTTCACGTAAACCCCTTTCATCCATTTTACTGACATCTATGCCTGTATATTCCTTGATGGATTCGAACATAGTCAACCTTTTATAAGGACCAGCAAAATCAATTTCCTTATCTCCAACTTTTACCACAGTAGTATCGTGGACAGATAGAGTGACTTTTTCTAATAAGTCCTCCACCATTTCCATCATCCAGATATAGTCTTTGTAGGCTACATAAATTTCCATTGAAGTGAATTCAGGATTATGGGTCCTATCCATCCCCTCATTACGGAACATTTTACCAAATTCGTAAACACCTTCAAATCCACCTACAATTAACCTCTTCAGATAAAGCTCATTGGCTATCCGCAGATACAGGGGCATATCGAGGGTATTGTGAAAAGTATCAAATGGCCTAGCAGCGGCACCGCCATGTACAGCTTGAAGAATAGGAGTCTCTACTTCTAGCCATCCGTGATCATCAAAATATCTTCTCATGTTGGAGATGATCTTAGTACGGGTGATAAAAGTTTCCTTAACTTCCGGATTTACAGTCAGATCTACATATCGCTGTCTGTATCTCATTTCTATATCCGTAAAGCCATCATGCACTTTACCCTCTTCATCTCTCTTGACCACTGGAAGTGGTTTGACTGATTTAGATAGGATCGTCAATGAAGTAACATGAAGGGAGATTTCACCAGTCTGTGTGGTAAATATATATCCCTTTACACCTATAAAATCACCAATACCCAATAGTTTTTTAAATACAGTATTGTATAGCGTCTTATCGTTTTCATCAGGACAGATGTCATCCCTCCGCACATAAATCTGAAGCCTCCCGGTGCTGTCTTGAATTTCTCCAAAGGATGCAGATCCCATGATCCTTCTGCTCATGAGTCTTCCCGCTATGGAAATGTTTTTATAATCGTTTTTTCTGTTGGCGTAATTTCTATGTATATCCTCGGCAGTGACATTAATCGGAAATGATTCAGCTGGGTATGGATTTATCCCCAATTTGATCAGTTCCTCACGGTCTTTTCTGCGCTCTATTTCCTGTTCGCTTAATAATTGCATCTAATAATATATTTTTATGCTAAATTGATTACTTTTTCTTTGCAGCTTTTCTTCTTGCTATTTCTTTTCTGATCAGGTCAAATTCCCTACTCGACTGTCCTGCTATACTCGTATTTTCTTCAGCTCTCCTTGCTAAATATGGGATAACAGCCTTTACTGGTCCATAGGGTACATACTTAGCAACATTATAGCCAGCATTTGACAGGTTAAATGATATATTATCACTCATCCCAAACAATTGGGAAAAATATATCCGATCATCATCGGGTTTTAATCCGTGAAGTGACATAAGTTCGGTTAAAATGGTATTGCTAAGTTCATTATGTGATCCGGATACCAAGAATATTCTTTGTTTATTATTTACACAAAACTGCAGGGCGGCATTATAATCATCATCTGTTGCTTTTTTAGTCGGTTGGATAGGACTGGGATAACCTTTTTCTTTAGCTCTATCCCTTTCCTTTTCCATATAAGCACCTCGAACTAATTTTGCTCCAAGGTAATATTGCTTAGCTACGGCTTCATGGTGGGCATCTTTCAGATTTCTCAACATATCATGCCTATACATCTGATAGGTATTATAAACTATCGCAGTCTCTTTATTATACTTCTCCATGGCTTGATATGCCATTCTATCGATAACATTTTGGAACCAGCTTTCCTCAGCATCCACCAAAATCCTAACTTTGGCCTCATATGCCGCCTTGCATAATTCATCAAATCTCGCCTCAAGATTTTTTAATGCTGCCGCTTCTGGTTTTGTAAGCTCTTTTCCATCCTGTACCTTGGTCATAATCTTATAATCCCCTAGGCCTGAAACTTTAAACACAGAAAAAGGCAAATCCGGTGATCCTGCTGCTTTCTCTATGGTTTTTAATATTTCATTTTTGGTATGATCAAAGCTAGCCTCATCACCTTCGCCTTCTACAGAGTAATCGAGAATAGATCCAATCCTATATTCCGCCAGTCCATCTATGGTCCTTTGCGAATCTTTTATACTCTCACCTCCACAAAAGTGTCCGAACATAGTCTTTTTCAAAAGACCTTTTACAGGAATTCGGTACTTAAATGCTAAATTTGTCATCTTTATTCCCAGCTTTACCGCGGCATTGCTGTTAAGGGTAGCAAAAATGACATACATTTTTCTTAAATCTGAATCAGATTTAGAATTAAACGCTACCTCGATATTATCAAAGGATATTTGGGGTTGTGTCTTCATACAAGCTGGAATAATATGCTTTTGAACTCAGTTTCAGTCCTTATAATTTTATAATGGCCTAAAAGTTTACCATTCTAATCTATCCGGAAAACCTGTAATTCAACTTGAGTGCAAATATATTAAAAAAACCCCTACGCCCATTATTTGTTAATTTAATTATATCCCAACTTCACCGATGAACAAAGAATTGAATATAAACAAAATAGAGGATTGGAACATGGGCATACAATACCCCTGGATGATCGCTGGTCCCTGTAGTGTGGAAACACCAGAGCAGCTGGACTTAACTGTGGGAGAACTAGTAAAGCACGGTATAACTACTATCCGTGGTGGGGTATGGAAACCAAGGACCCGGCCTAACAGCTTTGAAGGAGTAGGTTCAATAGCTCTTCCGTGGATCCAGGAAGTGAAAGATAAATATGGAGTCAGATTCACCATTGAGGTAGCCTCACCTTATCACGTAGAGGAAGCATTAAAATGTGGGATTGATTTTTTATGGATCGGCGCGAGATCTACCGCTAATCCTTTCACCGTCCAGGATATAGCTGATAGCCTCAAAGGAGTAGATATACCTGTACTGATAAAAAATCCTATCAATCCAGATTTGGCTTTGTGGATAGGGGCAATAGAAAGAATATCGCAGGCGGGAGTATCAAGAATAGGAGCCATTCATAGAGGTTTTTCAAATTTTAATGATACCAAATACAGAAACACTCCGACATGGCAGATACCCATTGAACTAAAATCGCTTTTCCCAGATCTACCTCTGCTATGTGACCCCAGCCATATATGCGGCAATAGACCTCTAATTCATCACATAGCGCAAAAAGCATTGGACCTAAGCTTTGACGGACTTATTATAGAATCGCATATCAATCCTGATAAGGCATGGTCAGACGCAGCACAGCAACTTACTCCTAATGATCTTGGCGCCCTCTTAAACAGCCTCAAAACAAGGAAAGTAACCCTTGATGATCCTCTTTTACTATCTCAACTGGAAGAAATAAGAGAGCAGATAGATGAAGCAGATAGGGAAATTCTTGAAATGCTCAGCAGAAGAATGAGCTTGGTAGAAAAAGTGGGAGAATACAAAAAGCTGAACAATGTGGCAATTCTGCAAATGGAACGCTGGAACAAAGTTTTCAAAACCCGACCCGAATGGGCCAAGGCACTCAATTTAAATGAAGATTTTGCCAAAGAGCTATTTAAATTGATCCACACAGAATCAATAAAAAAGCAGACAGATATAATGGAAAAGTAGTGGTTTGTTAATTAGTTAAGCAGCGATTTTATAGATTATTTCTTAATTAGTTGATAGTATATAGTCTTGACCTGCCAAGTTGATGAGCTGAAAACCATCATTAGTTTTCGGATGATGTAATTATTCCTACCTCCGCAAATGATGCGGGGTTTTTATCAACTGTATTTATTGCCTTAAGCTTAATAAATTTAGCATTCACTGGCTGAAAATTTACCCTCTGTTCTATCGGGTTATTTTTGATGTTAGAAAATTCTCCGGTCGCTACAGAAGACCAGACTTTACCATCTACACTTGTCGAAAATGTATAATGGGAAACAATCCCTTTCATGTACCTGTTTTGGGGTGGCAAATAGGTGAATCCTTTAACATTATAATTTTCACCCAGATCCACTATCAGTTCATTCATATCACTTTCCCAAAAAGTAGTAGGATCTTCATCTATTGCTTCAATAGCTTTACTGTTCTTTGGCCACGTCCACTTTTCTTTGGGTATGTCCAGATGATGATCTATGGCCTCACTAATTTTTCCACCCCTTGCATCTTTTGATATTGCTTTTAATAGCGTTGGGTTCTCTATTTTAAAAGGTTTTAAATATAAAATACTATTGTGATCCGGTTCAGAGCCATCTATGGTATAGTACACATCCACTCCCTTATCCGGAGTACTCAGAGTAACTATACCTGATCTATCTCTTAAAACCTGGGGTGGGGCGACTATTGGAGGAGCATAGAAAAGCCCTAATCTGGATATGGTAGGGCTACCTTTAGCATCTTTAATAGTAAACCGGATTTTCTCAGCCATAACATCATCAAACCTTAAAATTCTCTTGGCCCCAACTGTCGTTCCGGCTTGTATCTCCTTCCATCCTTTTTCAGTTTCCACTTCAACAATAAATGATTTAATCCTTTGACCCAATTTAATATATTCCTGCACCATAAGCCTATTAAATAAAGTAGGTTCGGTGAAAGCTAAAGTTATAGCGGAATTTAAAACATCATCTTCAGTAGCCCAATAGGTATCAGGATGCTCTAAAATATTTTTGACATTATATCCTACGCCCCTTTCATTTGTGGCGGTGATAACGGCTTTTTGAGCTAGATCAACAGAAAAATCCTCCTTTACCTTATCCGATAATTTCATGATCTGCTCCACATCCTTTTCGTGTATCAGGCCCCTCCTATCTACCGGAAAATTGATCAGCAAAGCGCTGTTTCTACCTATACTTTTATAATATATGTCCAATAGTTGGCTCAAGGATTTTACTTTATGGTCTTCATATTCATGGTAATACCAGCCAGGCCTGATAGAGACATCAGCTTCTGCGGGAACCCAATGAGTACCATTCTCTTGGCCCTTAGCATATTTTTCGGGGTATTCTGGCATTCCGGCATATACTGAGTCCCTCATCAAGTTTGCCCAGGTGGTTTCATAGGAGTATCCTTCCTCATTGCCCACCCACCTTATATCTGGGCCACCATCGCTAAACATTACTGCTCCCGGCTGCAATTCTCTTACTAATGCATAAGTATTTTCCCAATCATAATAGGTCAACTTATCCACTATTCTCTCCTCATTAGCTCCTCCATAATACCCAGTCCCTCCATTTGCTCCGTCAAACCATACCTCAAAGATATCTCCATAATCAGTAAGCAGTTCATGCAACTGATTTCTCATATAGGAAATGTATTCCGGCTTACCATAGTCAGCATGATTTCTATCCCAAGGAGAATAGTAAATGCCAAATTTTAATCCATATTCTTTACATGCATCAGCTAGTTCTCGAATCAGATCTCCTTTTCCATCTCTCCATGGTGAATTTTTCACTGAATGTTCTGTATAAGCAGTAGGCCAAAGGCAAAAGCCATCATGATGTTTGGCTGTAATGATGATTCCTTTCATACCTGCATCTTTAACTACTCGCGCCCATTGCCTGGTATCCAGATCAGAGGGATCAAACTGCCCGGGGTCTTCATCTCCCATTCCCCACTCCATATCCGAAAAGGTATTCATATTGAAATGGACAAAACCGTAATA
>DATHVH010000479.1:0-4297 GCA_035461405.1 Anditalea sp. | reverse complement strand
GGTTTACCTCCTGTGAGGAATGGCATAGGCTGGACCGAAGATCGAATTAAAAACAATTTCGAATATCGAATGATGAATTTCGAATAATGAAGTGAAATGTGTCAAATAAAATTAGGACCTTCTTACTTATTATTTCTAACTTCTTACTAATTTTCCGCTACGTAGTAAAACTACCCGACACTCCATTCTCCAGCCTAAATTCTTTAATCCTTCTTTCACTTTTCTCCCTGCTCTTGATCATCTGTTCATCCACATAGACCTCGACGTAGTCTTCATGTAAATCCAGCAAGGAATCGTATGGCCCGCGTAAGGCTATCAATTTTACAAAAATAGGGGCTGTTTCCAGGGCTATGAAAAGCAGGATAATAAAAATATTGGCATATTTCATGGCTATACTCTCTTCAGTCAGGACATGAAGGGCGTCCAGTCTGGCTGCCAGACCATCAAAGCCATCTATGCCGGGCTGCTGCTTTTCAAACTCTGCTTGTCTGATAGCCATGAGACCTCTTATTTGCGACTCTAAAGTATCGATCCGAGCCTGATTGGCAGAACGGGTTTCATCCAATGTAGTTTGTGCAGCATCCAGCTGCTGTTCTTTCTTGCGTGCATTGCTGCCCAGACCCACTATTCCGCTGGTTCCATCTGTTTTGGTGCCAAAACGCTCATAATCATACTCCTGCTGGAGTTGATTTCTATAAGCTTCTACCCTGGAAGTCTCTGCTTTGAGGGTGTCAATCCTTTCTTCCAGTGCTGCTATTTCAGGAAAACCCGCGGCTATGGCTGCCTTGCTTTCCGCCAGGAATACGGTTTTCTTCTCATCCAGCTTTCGGTTGATCTCCCGCTCAAACATCTTCAGCTCCAGCGGCTTGGATATGACCAGGGCTAACAGCACGGCAAAGACCAATCGTGGTATGGCCAGTTTCCAATCAGCCCAAGCCGATCCTTTCTTCCTCATACTGGATACTATAAATCGGTCCAGATTAAAAATCATCAAACCCCATAGCAGCCCAAAGAAAATGGCCGGTAGCAAACTCTGAAAAATAGTGTAAAGGGCATATCCAGCTGAAAGTGCTGCTAAAATTCCGGTAAAAAGCACGGTTCCACCAATGCCTATATATTTATTAGTATCAGTAGGAGACCTTTCCAATAAAGGAATATGGGCTCCACTACAAAACCAGAAAAAACGGGTGATTCTTTTCATATAATCCTGCAACATTTTAAATCAGCTTCGATAAATCCACAAATAATAGGCTAATGCCCCTGAATTTATTACTTCTTTAGAATTTAAAATAAAAGTTTGACCAAAACCTCTATTTATGTTGCAGAATCCATCTTTGTGGGATGAATATTATTTAGATTTAAATAATATGATGATGTTTTGATAAATTGTCCGCTTTCATAACCGATCACCTTTTTGTTCAAAAGCGTTCAATTTAACACCTTATTAATTGGTGTTTTTAATTTGCTAGACTTCAGATAATATTTTATAGAATAGGCCAATTTCTCAAATGTCTCTCTGAACACTTCCTCTTTTTCCTCCAGCAACGTCACCCTAAATCCTCTCAAATCAGAACAAAATGAACTGATGGGCACAACACAAATTCCTGTGGAAGCCAAAAGACAATAGACAAACCGCTTATCCAATGGCATTACCCTTTCCTGAAGCCATACATCAAGGAAATCCTGAACCTTTTGATCTTCAATAGGCAAATACTGCCCCTCCTTTAAATAAGATTCGTCAAAAATGATGGTGTTATAAAAGGCTCCCTGGGTAGGATTAAACTTAATACCGGGGATGTCACCTAATATTTCTTTCATAATATCACTTCTTCTGCCTATTTTTTTGTTGGCCTCTTCTCTATAAGGTTGATAAGCGGGGTGACTCATGATCTTCGGTATTGCCAGCTGCGGCAATATGGTAGAGCAAACTTCTATCATTTTGGCATTTTCAAGGGTTTGACATAGTTTATCAAACTCCTTAGATGCGGTGCGATTATAAAATTCCATCCATCCGCAGCGGGATCCCGGCCAGGGAAATTCTTTTGAGATGCCTTTTAAGGATATAGCAGGAAGCTCTCCTATGACTTCGGCCAGTGCTACTGCTTCTATTCCGTTATAAGTGATGTTTTGATATATTTCATCCGCTATAAGCAGGAGATTAAATTCTCTCGCAATCTTTACAAAATCCTCAAGCACTTCCTTAGGATAAACCATTCCTGTAGGATTATCAGGATTGATGATCAGGATGCCAACTATAGAAGGATTGTATTTTACTTTGTTGTATAGATCTTCCATATCTGGAAGCCACTGGTTATCAGGATCGAGCTTATATGTGATCGGTGCTGTATTAGCATGAGCTGCTTCAGCAGAACTATGGGTACTGTAAGCAGGTGATGGACCGATTATCCTGGCAGTGGGTATTAGAAATTGATACAGTTTAGCTATAGCATCTCCCAGTCCATTAAAAAACAAAACATCTTCTTCATCTATTTGACATCCTCCCTTTTGGTTATTCAGATCAGCGAGATATTTCCTGGTTTCCAAAACACCTTTAGAGTCAGCATATCCATAAGTCTTATCCTCAGTCATCAGATCAGATATAATCTCCTTCATCCATGAAGGCACTATATTATTTTTCTGTATGGGATCACCTATATTTTCCCAAATTATTTTATACCCCAACGCCTCAATCTGTCGGGCTTTTTTAACTATACCTCTTATCTCGTAATTCAATTCTTCTGCTCCAGGCCTTAATAGTAATTGTCTCATGCTCCAAACCTTTTGGTAATAAGCAAATAAACAAAAAATTGATGGATTGATTACCGAATCTGTTAAGAAAGATGAAAAATGTTTAGATTTTCGAAATTAGATCTTAAAAAATTGCTATATCTTATTTCCAGGAATATGGAGGTTTATAGTTTTAAACCTTTATAATGTTAAATCGAAATTTTATCTAAAAGTTGCAGTATAGCGCAATGCCATATTTGAACAATTTATCAGCAGCTTAATATTTAGGTAAACATGATTACTCGTCACGCATATTTTTTTCTTCTGCTTCCCGCCGCTTTTTCAGGTCAGATCTTCGCACTAAGGCATTTCCAAAAAAGCTGATCGCCCCAATAATCAATATCACATAAACGACCCACTGTGGTATAATTAACAATCCTAAAAAATGATTGGCGAGATAGAGTAAAATTGCCGCCATGGACATATTATAAAGGATAAAGAAAGTTTTTTTCATGATTGGGCTTTTAAATTCGCCAATAGCTAGATGAATTAAAAACTTAAATATTAGCCACAAGGACACTAAGTTTTTTTCTTAGCGTCCTTGTGGCTATATATAAAATTTGATAATTACTTTAGATTCTTATACTTGATCCGCTTAGGAGTAATATCCCCCAGCCTTTTCTTCTTATTCTCTTCGTAGTCCGAGAAATTACCCTCAAACCAATACACCTGCGAATCTCCTTCAAATGCCAGAATATGGGTACATATCCTATCAAGAAACCATCTATCGTGAGATATGATCACCGCACAGCCTCCAAAATTCTCCAGCGCTTCCTCTAGTGACCTTAATGTGTTCACATCAAGATCATTGGTAGGTTCATCCAGAAGCAAGAGGTTGCCATTTTCCTTTAATGTCATCGCCAGGTGAACACGGTTTCTTTCTCCGCCCGAAAGTACGCCTACTTTCTTTTCCTGATCGCCTCCGCCAAAGTTAAACTTGCTGACATATGCTCTTGCATTCATCTCTTTGTTGCCCAGTTTGACATATTCATTGCCATCAGAGATCAGCTGGTAAACGGTCTTATTTGGGTCCAGTGTATCGTGCTCCTGATCCACATAGGCCAGTTGCACAGTCTCCCCCACTTCAAAGTTTCCTGAATCCGGCTTTTCGTTTCCGGTGATCATTTTAAACAAAGTAGATTTACCCGCACCGTTCGGTCCTATCACTCCTACTATTCCACCCTGTGGGAGGGAGAAAGAAAGGTCTTCAAACAATAACTTATCACCAAATGCTTTGGACACATTGTTCACCTCTATAACTTTGGAGCCCAATCTTGGTCCCGGCGGGATATAAAGTTCCAGTTTTGCTTCCCTTTCTTTGGCATCCTCTCCTACCAATCTATCATAGGCACTTAGACGAGCCTTACCTTTAGATTGTCTAGCTTTGGGAGACATCCTGATCCATTCCAACTCTCTTTCCAGTGTCTTCTGACGTTTGGATTCGGTTTTCTCCTCTTGCTTCAATCGCTGTTGCTTCTGATCAAGCCAAGAAGAATAATTTCCTTTCCAT
>DATHVH010000478.1:0-14994 GCA_035461405.1 Anditalea sp. | reverse complement strand
TAAAGGATTTGAAGATAAATAAAGTAGGACCTACGATCAGCACAAACAGCAAAAGTATTCCGGCAATCCTTACGTTCCATTCACTGAGAAATTTCACCCCTTTTTCAATACCCGAAAACACCGAAATGGTAGCTATCAAAGTAATTCCAATTAAAAGAAGTATCTGCACACCTGAAGTATTTGGCAAACCAAACAAATAAAAAAGTCCGCCGCTGATTTGTTTAACTCCCAAACCTAAGGAAGTAGCCAAGCCGAACAGAGTAGCCAAAACGGCAAATACATCTATAGTATCCCCCATCCATCCGTAAATTCTATCTCCCAAAACAGGGTGAAAAACAGACCTTATGGTTAAAGGCAGCTTTTTATTATAACTAAAAAAGGCCAGAGACAAGGCGACCACTGCATATATTGCCCAAGCATGAAATCCCCAGTGCAAAAAAGAAAGGTTCATGGCCCTAGTGGCAGAAGGTATGGAAAAACTTTCACCGGATGGGGGGTTCGCATAATGTGACACTGGCTCTGCCACACCCCAAAATAATAGCCCAATTCCCATTCCCGCACTGAATAACATAGAAAACCAGGCCAGAGTGGAAAATTCCGTTTCAGCCTGTTTACCTCCCAACCTAATAGTACCATACTTACTAAAGCCAATATAAAAACAGAAAATAATAAACACATTTACTCCTATGATAAATGCCCAGCCTGTTTTTTCAGTAATGAAAGATTTGATATCCTCAAAAATATCCTCCATTGGTTGTCCCACGATAAGTGTGATGGTGATAAATATCACTATTAAAATAGTAGCGGGCCAAAACACAGGTTTATGTATATCGAAGTATTTCTTTTTAATCATGAAAGGTGTATTTAAAAATAATAGCCAAGATTGATATTGAAACGGATATTCCATCCGGGAGTCCCAGAAATGGGATTTTGATCACTAATAGGTTCTCTGTAATTCACTCCTCTGCCTGTGCCTAATGAATTTCCTCCAAAAGCATCCGTGATCCAGGGATGATTGTAACCTGAGGCCATATCAAAATAAGCGAAAATCTTACCAGCAGTCACTAGAGCACCCAATACGTTTTGCTGCGTGGGTGCAAACTTTACAGATTCCCCGTTTATCATGGTAGTATTAAATTTTTGAGTGTAGGTATAATCATTGTAAAACTGAATATGGCTTATGGGGCCCCAGTTGACAGGAAGATTATAAGCTAGCCCTGCCACGTACATGGCGGCTTCCGCGGCCACATCATATGACCCAAAGCCGTACGCACCCATTTGAACTACGTTTAATAAATTATCATCATTGTCCCTTACATTTTGATAATTATAATATAGCGCTTCCGTTTTAAGGTTCCACCTTCCCCAGTTCTGCTCATAATGCCCTGCAATGGCAAACTGGCTACCGATATTTTGGGTAACCTGATTGTATATCTGAAGCCTTTGTAGAGATATGCCAAGATCACCTCCTGAGGAGATATAAGCTGCCCTAATATTGAATTGGTTTCTTTCAATGTTAGAATTGCCTTCCACGGGAATTACGTCATAGGAATAGCGCGCAGAAGAAAGCTCACCAAAGCTGGGTTCATTGGTGCCCCGTGGTTCAGATAGGGGGAAATATGCCAGATTAAGCCTCCATTTTCCAAGCGAGTGGGTATAATTAAAACCGATCTGGTGGTCATCTTCCAGTCCGACATAATATGGAGCCTGAAACCACCAGCTATGGGAGGCATAAGTCAAAAGGCCAAATGGTACCTGGGTTACGCCAAACTGAAGGTTGATGTCATCATTAAACCTATAGCCTATCCAGCCATATTTGATAAAGTGGGTATTGAAAGTAGGGTAAAATCGGTATTCAAACGAGAACTGAAGCCCTTGGGAATAGGAATCTATATTTAGCCTCCAAGTATCCCATGTCCAGTCATTCCTAAGTTCTGTACCAAGCGGAAAGGTCTGCCCTTCAAAATGGGTATAGATCGCATTTAAACGAAAAGCTCCTCCTATTTTAAGCCAAGTGGTGTCCCTGTTTTCTTCCTTAAGTGCCCAATTACCGAACTCTAAAGTCTCTTTAGTAAAACCGTAATCATGATGGAATATATCCTTTATTTTTGCATCCCTGGTCAAGCTATCCCCATGGGTTTCTCCCAAACAGATAGAAATAGGAATAAAAAAAATAAGCGATAAAACCATTTGGAAAAACTTCTTCATAGGCTTTACCTAATTTGGATTTTAATTTTTCAGACTAGATTAGATGTAATTTAAACATCATAATCTAAGTAAAGTTTAATGGCAGTATTGGCTCTAGAAGGCTATTAAGAAACTAATATAAAAATTATTATGCCCATTTTTATCTACCTTGAATTAAAATCCAACAATTTCGCATAATTTAAATTTGTGGCAATCCATCGGAAGAAAGCTTTCTGCCGTATGATTATACTAAATTATATAATCAGGACTTTGTCTCTTTCTCGTTTCCAAATGGAATTATATTTATTATGGCTGCAAGGATCATGACCAATAGGCAGCCGATGGCATTATACCATAAGAAGCCTATATTAATCGCAATCCCTAATAGCTCTCCCCCATTATGCCAGTGAATAAGGAGAATAATGATTTCAGTAATAACGGCAGCTATGAAAACAGCATTGCCCCTCACCCACTTCATGTAAAATCCAACCAAAAATATCCCCAATATAGTCCCGTAAAAAAGTGATCCTAAAAGGTTTACGGCTTGTATAAGGTTTTCAAATAAGGAAACGTAAGTAGCAAATAGGATAGCGAAGACTCCCCATAAGGCTGTAAAGAGCTTTGAGGATTTCATATAATGCACGGAGCTCTCATTTTTCCTAATAGACCGCTTATATAAATCTACTGTAGTGGTAGAGGCGAGTGCGTTAAGCTCTGAGGCAGTAGAAGACATGGCAGCACTGAATATTACTGCAAACAGCAAACCTATAATACCCTGAGGAAGATAATCCATGACAAAACGCATAAACACATAATCGGTATCTCTAGTTTCAGCCAAAGGATCGTTTTGTTTTATTAGAGCCTTTACTTCTTCTCTGATTTTTTCCTGATCTGCACCGGTCTGCTGTATCTTTTGTCGGTATCCATCTATTTGCTTGTCATCGTCACGCTCTATAGCATCTAGCAATGACATAATATCAGCATTCTTTTGTTGGAAGTTTTGCCCAAAATTCTCTTGGAGAATATCAAAATCTCCTTGGTATGGAGTATTTATAAGCTTTTCTGTCTGGATCTGATTAAAGATTATAGGTGGCTGATAGAATTGATAAAACACAAATACCATCACTCCAATAAATAGGATGACGAATTGCATGGGAACTTTCAAAAACCCGTTCATAATAAGTCCCATTCTGCTCTCCTTCAAAGACCTCCCAGTGAGATATCTCTGCACTTGTGACTGATCCGTACCGAAATATGACAGAAAAAGAAATAATGCGCCTGTGATACCTGACCAGAAATTATACCTGTCTGATAAATCAAAATCAAAATTGACGATATTTAACTTTTCCATTTTGCCCGCTACATGGAGGGCCTCTGTAAACTTTATAGGAAGCATATATATCACTAATCCTCCCGCTAAGAGCATTCCTCCCATCATCACTCCCATTTGGTGTTTTTGTGTGATGGAAACCGCCTTAGTACCGCCTGATACAGTATATATTATCACCAGAAATCCGATCAATATATTGGTCCAGGTAAGATTCCAGCCAAGAAGTGTTGAAAGAATTATGGCAGGTGCATAAATAGTAATTCCTGCTGCCAGACCCCGCTGAACAAGAAAAAGTAATGCCGCTAGCATCCTAGTTTTTAGATCAAATCGGGTTTCTAAAAATTCATAAGCGGTATAAACCTTAAGGCGATAATACAGGGGAATAAAAGTTACCGATAGAATAATCATGGCTATTGGCAATCCAAAATAAAATTGGATAAATCGCATCCCATCCTCAAAGGCTTGACCAGGAGTACTTAAAAATGTAATGGCTGATGCCTGGGTAGCCATAATAGATAATCCTATAGTCCACCAGTTCATATCATTGTTACCTTTTAAGTAACCTTCCATGTCCTTCGGTCCATAAGTTTTGTAAACCCCGTAACTTACAATGGTAAGCAGCGTACCGAATAATACTATCCAATCAAGAGTACTCATGAATAATACTCGGTCATCCAATAAAAAAGTATGATCAAAACACCTAAATTAATCATCAATAAAATGTAAAGTCTTGGCCAATTCGTATTTTCCTCCATCCTATTGCTCGATTAGATTTACAAATAACTTTATAGCGCCTGGTATTCCTGCAGGTAAAAGTCTAAACCAACTGATTCCTGAATAGCTATATGAGCCTTCCCCATATGTGGAAATAAGTAAAGATCCTTCTTTGGGAGATTCGCCAGGTTCGTTTAAGGTGAGTGGAGTTTGATATCTTTTATCCCATTCTCCTGGAAAATATAATCCTCTTTCCTGAATCCAATTTTCAAAATCAGCTTCTTTTATTCTATTTGGTTCTGAGAATATGCTATGGTTATTATCCAATTGTACGGGGCTATCTTCTACAGTTACTCTATCTCTGGATAGTCTGATATTATAGGGACCTAACTGGGAAGTGAGTAAAGGAGAACTGGTATTATACTGCACTATCATATTGCCTCCCTGATCAACAAAATTTAATAGTTGATCCATATTATTTGCTAAGTTTTCATTTACGTTAAATGCCCTTATACCCGTAATAATGGTAGTGAAATTCTTTAAATTATTGATATCTAGATTTCCATTTTCTAGCAAGGTAACGTCATATCCAAGTTCTTTCAATACCTCTGGCACATCATCTCCTGCTCCAGGAATGTATCCTATTCTTTGGGCTGTCATTTTAAGATCAAGATTCAAAACATTAAATCGGCTTAAAGGAAAATATGAGAGATTGGGTATATGCTTATACTTTATCCTCTTAATGTCTCGGTCATATTCCCGACCATCTTTTAATTTATATATTGCTTTTACTCCTATCTTTTCTCGGCCACTTTCTGCTCCATATACTTCTACGGTAAAAAATTTCTTGGATTTGGCTGTGTCTGTTCTATTATGAAGTACTTTATATTCCTTTTCTGTAAGGCCTTCAAAAATAAGTTTACCTTCTTGCATATCCCCATAAAACCCTACCTCTACTTCTATTTGGTTTGGGTTACCACTAACGATAAAAAGATTACTTTTCTTTACATGAACATATATTTCTGGTGTAATAGTAAACGGTTGCTTTACTTCACCATCTACCTGATCATTAAATTTATACATTAATGGGAGATCCATTCTTACCAGTTGCTTATCTATTTCTAGAGACAAAACTCCTGATACAGAGGGTTCATTAAAGGGTCTTCCTATGGCCTGCTGATTGGTTATATTAAATAAATTCCCATCATGGTCTTCTTCTATCCAATAGGGTTGTGATATAGGATAGTCTTTTGGTAGTGTGATAGTGATCTCTTTTTTATACGGATCATTGTCATTGGACATCATGTCCAATGACAATGATTTGTCTAAAATAGAGAAATCTACTAAATTAACTTCTTTCGATGATGGATTATTGAATACAAATTGAGTTTTAAATTCTTCGCCGGGGTATGATAGCTCCTTATTTGCATTAAATTCAGCGATAATCCCTAGAGCATTTAAAATAATTTCATCGATATGCAATTGCTTTTCCTTTACCCATCCCTCTTTTGAAACTATAGCATCAAGATCTTTTTTAATAGAAAGCAGTGCCGCTATGTTTTGGGACGGATCTATGTGGTTAAAACTACTTAACAGACTATTTATTTTTTGTACAATCGCTTTTCCATTCTGAAGAGATTCCCATCGGTTCTGAACTTCTTCAAATGGATTATCCTTAAATTTCTCACCATCTACCAATTGGATGAAATCATTACTTTGTCCAATTTGGGCTGTGGCACCAAACCCTTGAGATTTATGCATGGTCCTACTGTCAGCTGCCATTTGAGAATAGGACATTCCCAAAAGGGAGTTAAACTTCCCTACTGGAAATTGATGATATAATTTTCCTTCCTGGGGTTCATAGTCTCCTCCCCAACTATATGCATTCCAAAAAATCCTTTTGGTTTCCCATGGAGTAACGAACTGAAGCTGGTCTGAATATGCAGCGGGATCAGCTGCCATATTAAACGCTTCCCCTGCCAGCAAAGCCGAACTGGTATGGTGGCCGTGTGTTCCTCCTGGCTCGGTATTAAATCTCGTAATGATGATATCCGGTTGAAATTTTCTGATCACCCAAACTACATCGCTTAATAATTTATCTTTATCCCAATTATTAAAAGTCTCTTCTGGGTGCTTACTAAAACCAAAATCTATAGCCCTGGTAAAAAATTGTCGACCTCTATCTATCTGTCTAGCTTTTAGCAATTCCTGCGTTCTGATCATACCAAGTTCCTGGCCCAATTCTTTGCCTATTAGATTTTGCCCCCCATCTCCTCTAGTAAGGGAAAGATAAGCTATCTCAGCTAATTCCTCATTTCCAAGGTATGAGATCAGTCTGGTATTCTCATCATCAGGATGAGCAGCTATATATAAGACACGCTTAGTTTCCTTTAGTTTTAAGAGTTGATGATAGATCTCTGCGGAAGAATACTTATCGTCTGGGGGTGAAGCTAATACAAACGTATGGATTAATAGATAAGTAAAAATGCAAGAAAGCCACTTATTCGACATAATGAAACTTAGTTTATAAACCTTTAAATCTAACCTAATACTATTTAATATTAAAAGTATTTTATATAAATGGATAAGAAAACAAACTTTAGCGGTTGGAATAAAGGTTTTGAATATTTATGGATTGATTCGATTAAAATTAGAATTTACCATAGTTTTAGAAATCATAAAGAGCATAACTGAGCGTCCCTAAACTATAGTTGATTTTATAATTTCTATAGACAATTAAAACCATAAGGAGTTATACAATTATAACTGAAAAACTAAATAAGCTGAGTTTAAAAGATCAAGAGCTCTTTGTTTCCAATTAAATGCATTAAACAATTTTTACTTCTTCACCCAGAGCTGAAGTGATCAGTTTCGAGGAAAATGCATTTTCATCACTCAACTGGGTCATCAGTCTGATAGGCTCTAAAAGTGGTTCATCAGATAAATCAAAAGTTCCAAAGTGCATAGGTAAAACATTTTTGGCCTGAAGATCCAGGCAACTTACCGCCACCTCTTCAGGGTGCATATGTGAAGGAGACATAAACCATCTCGGGGCAAAAGCACCAATTCCAGCTAAATAATAGTCGACAGACCCGAAGAGGCTATTAACTTTTTTTAAATGACTACCATATCCACTATCACCCCCAAAGTAGATTTTTTTTCCTTTGGATTCAATCATAAACGCACCCCACAAACTCTGATTGGTATCACTTAGGCCCCTTCTAGACCAATGTCGGGTAGGAAGATAAGCTATGGTAAGATCTGGATGGTAAATGGAATATTGCTGATACCATCCTGCAGCCTGAATTTTTGATGATCCGGTCCAGGCATTAAGGAGAAGTTTATCCAATCCCAGCCCACATAGCCAACTAGCTTCTGGATTAAGTTTAGCCAAAATTTCTATACTTTCTTTATCACAGTGATCACGGTGATTGTGCGAAATAAGTATATAATCTATATCTACAAAATCTTTGATACAAAATGGTAATTCTGTATGTCTTTTTAAAAAAAATCCAGGCTGTGTCAAAATCGGATCGATTAAAATCCTTTTACCTTCTAGATGAATAAGGTAAGAGGCATGCCCTAACCAGGTAATAGAATTATCGGATATTTCGTCAAGCGAACTACGCTTTATTACATCCAGGCTTTTATTGTAGTTCTTCTTTTCTTTCTTGTAGGGATTCTTGGATGTTTTCCACTTTATAAGTTCTCCCATCTTGGGCCAGAAAACATATTCTTCATTGATAAATAATCCTTTCTCGTCAAGTGGTGTACCCTCATAATCTATCATACCAGGTACTGCATCCAATAAGGGGTTAGAGGTAGTAGCTGATTTAACTGGCATATATTGGTCGGTTTGATTTATGGAGTATACGGTAGAAGGAATAGCCACTACTCCTGCAGCTAGTGATATGCCCTTAATAAATGATCTTCTTTTCATGAGAGACCTTTTGTAGATTGATTTGCCTGTATTAAAAATTTCATAATTCAGGCAGTATATTTCTTTTAGGTACTTGTACTAAATTTATCTACTATAAGTTTCAAAATAAAGTCAGATATCATCTAATCTGACCAAAACTGCGGTCTTAAAAAAGAAAAAGCCTGATATTGAATACAATACCAGGCTTTACAAGAGCCTCCTGTCGGGATCGAACCAACGACCTACTGATTACAAGTCAGTTGCTCTACCAGCTGAGCTAAGGAGGCAAAAAAAAAAAAGAGAGCCTCCTGTCGGGATCGAACCAACGACCTACTGATTACAAGTCAGTTGCTCTACCAGCTGAGCTAAGGAGGCTTAAATATTTTTAAAAGGCTTTTCCTTTAATGCGAGTGCAAATATAGAGTTATCCCTTATTACACCCAAATGAATTGGATAAAAAAAAAGGGATAAAAAATTATCCCCCTATCTATGAGTACTTTAAAATTCTCTGATAATTGAGAGTTTCTTTTTAAGTTTTTCTATCTCCTGCTCGGCCTTCTCTATTTTTTCATCAAATTGATCTTTTAATTTGTCTGCAGTTTTAGATGAAGCAAAGAATTCCAGGTTATTTTTCCACAGCGTAATGTTGTTTTCTAAATCTGATATTTGCTTTCTTATACCATGTTCCTTTTTGTTAAGCACCCTATCACTATTAGGATCACCCTGCAGTTTGGTAAGGTTAAGTCTGAATAAAAATTCCTCCTTGCTTTTTCCTTCTACACCTAACTTATTGGCATACGAATCCACGGCATCTTTAAACGTAGCAGCTATCTCTTTTATATTTTTGCGTGGAACGAATCCTATAGCATTAAATTGCTCAATAAAAGCTTCTAAGTTTTCAACAGAGGTATCCCCTTCTTCAGCCTCTTTTTGGATTTGACTGCAGATTTCTCTTTTAGCTGTTAGGTTTTTGTCAAATTCCTTATTGACTTCCTTATTTGCCTGTCTTCTGTTTTCGAAAAAGGTATCACACGCTGATTTAAACCTTTTATAAAGATCATCTCTGACTTTCTCTGGAGTTGGACCAATATTTTTCCACTCTTGCTGTAGCTGTATCAGCTCATTTGCAGATTTCTGCCAGTCTGTGCTTTCAGCATAAGCCTGTGCCTTTTCTATTAACGCCTCTGCCTTTTCTTTATTAACCAGACGCAATTCATCCAATTCTTTAAAAAATTGATTTTTATGATGGAAAAATTGTTTAAAATGTCCCCAAAACGCTTTATTGATTTCTTTCCCTTTTTCTCTTGGTACAGGTCCTATAGCTTCCCATTCTTTCTGTATTGCTAGAATCTCCTTAGTTTTTACGTTCCAATCTTTTATCCTATCCGCCTTAAAATCCTGGTATTCTTCTAGTTTTTCTATCAGCTTTTCTTTTTTCTGTTGATTAGCATTAAAGATTTCTACTTGACCTTCAAAATAATTTTTTCTCTTAGCATAGATAGCATCTGAAGCAGCCTTAAATCTTTGCCAAACAGCTTCCTGCTCTTCCTGGGGTACTGGGCCTACATGCTTAAATTCATCATGTAAGTCATTTAAAGTTTTGATAGCATCTTTTAGATCTGGAACTTCATTTAATGCCTCAGCTTTCTGGCATATTTCAAGTTTATGCTCCAAATTTTTCTTACGATCTAGCTCTTTTAGCTCAAAATAGATACTTCTATTGTCATAAAAGCGATCCATCAGCGCATTATAGGATGCCCAAAGATTTTTATTTTGAGCGGAAGGAACAGGCCCTATTTTTTTCCATTCCTTTTGAATATCCTTTATAGTATTGATACTTAAGGTAGTTTCTTCACTATCGACCAACTCCCTTAGCTGCTGTAACAAATGATTTTTAGCGGTCAGATTTTTTTCTTTTGACCGCTCCAGCTCTTTTATCTGATGTGTTCTTTTTGCTTTAAAATCATTATAAAGTTTAAAAAACTCTCGGTCCTCCTCTGAATGCCTATATTGAAATTCATCCGGATCTCCTTCATTATCTAAAAAAGCTTTCTTTGCTTCAGCTTTTTCAGCATTATAATATTCATCATAGTGATTTTTAATTTCCTGGACCGTGCTGTCTTCTTTAATAATATTTTCTTTGTGACTTATTTGTGTCAGGGAATCTATAAGCTGCTTCTTGGAGAAGTTGGAGTAATCTATATGATGATCCTCTTCGTTGTGTCCCTCTTCAGCTTCTTCATGCCCAGGTTCAGCTTTATCGCTTACATCTTCGCTTTCTGCTTTGGCGGATTTAGGTTCATCCACCGATACAACTTCAGTAGTTACTGTATTATTTTCATCTAGGTTGGTAATTTCCTCTGAAGAATTATTTTCCTTTTCTGACTCACCTTCTATAGTGGAAGGTTCTTGATTATCCTCCGCTATTTTTGTTTCTACTATGGAAGATGCATTTTTTTCAGAAGGGGACACTACCTCAGCTACTACAGTATCATCCTCATCAGAGATATTATCACCGGCTGGTGCACCGTCCTTTTCATCTGACTCAACTTCATTAGTTCTTTCCTTCTGATTACCCTCAGCTGTATTTTCTTCAGCCTGGGTCACCTTTTTTTCTTCTGACATTTCCTTATCCTTGTCCATAACTCACTACTATAATCTATAATACTTATCGCTATAAGCAAAAGTAAACAATTTAAACCTAATTTAATCTTGGGTCAATGGGATAATTTGCCAAATGCTGAAATTCACCCCCCATGTTTTTTAATATTATTTTCCATAGTTCATCAGGGGAAGATGTAAAAATATTTTCACTGTCAGCCAGCTGGCATATGATCCAAGTGTTTGATTCCAACTCTTCTAATAATTGTCCATACGACCACCCACTATATCCTAAAAAAAATCTAAAGTAACTTAAATCAAGATCATTGGATAATAATTTTTCCTTAAGCTCTGTAAAATTACCTCCCCACCACAGATTATGTCCAAGGGATATACTTTCAGATATCTGCTGATTGCCAAAATATATAAAATGCAAAGTATTCTGTTCAACAGGCCCTCCTACAAAAACATCCTGGTCTACATGATGAAAATTTTCAATCAGGTCACTTATTCGAAGAATGGAAAGTTTATTGAGTACTAAACCAAAAGTACCATTCACATTATTTTCACATATAAGAATTACCGATCTCACAAAATTTTCATCTTGTAAAAAGGGTTCAGATATTAAAAGATCACCTGCTTGTGGATTATTTTTAGAATTTAATACCATCAAAAAACATGTTTATATTATAAGTGCATAAGTTATAGTAAAATTTTATAAATTCAATAACAATGGTACATTTATAATATTATTAAAATAACAATAACAAACTAATGGATATAGCTGCCATCCGTAAAGAATACTCATTAAAATCTTTGGATTTATCTAACATAGCTGACAATCCTTTAACCCAATTTAAGGTATGGTTTCAGGAAGCATTGACAGCTTCCACTATTGAAACGAATGCCATGACGCTTTCCACAATCAATCAATTTGATAAACCATCAGCTAGGATAGTTTTATTAAAAGGAATAGACCATGGCTTTCTATTTTTCACTAATTATGAAAGTGATAAAGGTCAGGATCTGGCCCGACACCCATATGGAGCTATTACTTTTTTTTGGCCGGAATTGGAAAGGCAAGTTAGAATAGAAGGGCATGTGGAAAAGGTAACGAACGAAGAATCAGATGAATACTTTTTTTCTAGGCCTATTCCAAGTCAAATTGGGGCTTGGACTTCACCCCAAAGTCATATAATACCGGATAGGGAATTTTTAGAAAGGAGACTGGAAGAAATAGAAGATAAGTTCAAAAATGAGAAATTAACGCGTCCTCAGCACTGGGGAGGTTATAGACTTATTCCCAATTCAATTGAATTTTGGCAGGGCCGACCCAGTAGGCTTCATGATAGGCTGAAGTATGAATTAGATGAAACGGGAAATTGGCAAATCTATAGGTTGGCTCCATAAGCCAACCTATTTATTTTATATCAAACAAATCATTGACTCCCAACATTCTTTCTACAGTAAATCCTTCACCGTATTTCACATTGATACTATGGCCAAATTCTCTTGCTCTGGCTTCTATAAAATCTAAAAACTCCGGACTGGAGATGAAACTTTCAGGCTCAGTATTATTTGGATCATAAAACTGTGATTTGAATGCCTTGATACTTTCAACTTTGGTTTCCCAAAATTCAGTTATATCCACCACGAAATGGGGCTGTATATAATTATTCTGAATATAATGGTATATGCTTTTAGGTCTCCAAGGCATCTGTTCTATACCGTCAAGGCTGGTAATTACTTTTCTTAATCCGCTCACAAAACATGCTTTGGAGGCCACCAATGCTCCTTTGCCATGATCTGGATGACGGTCACTTACAGCATTTGCCAACACTATTTCCGGTTGATATTTCCTGATCATTTTCGCAATCTCTAAATGATGCTGTTCATCATCTATAAAAAAAACATCTTTGAAGCCCAGGTTTTCCCTGGCAGCTAATCCTAATATATTCGCTGATACTTTACCTTCTTCAAGTCTTAATTCAGGAGTACCTCGAGTGCCTCTTTCCCCATGGGTAAGATCTACAATACCAACTTTATATCCTTTAGCGATATGCGCAGCTATAGTGCCCGAACAGGATAATTCAGCATCATCTGGATGCGCTGCAATAACTAATATATCTAATTTCATATAAAGGGTTCTTTAAAAAAAAAATTATTTGATTTTTAATCTTTGGCCTATTCTGATAACCGAACGTGTAGATATTCCATTTAGCCTAGCAATCTGATTTATAGATACGCCATATCTCCTGGCTATAACCCCAAGATTTTCTCCGCTCCGGACTTTATGGTATACCGACTGTTGGGCTTGGATTACATGGTCAAAACTTGAAGCAGTAATAGTATAAGAGTCTGACTTTATCCTTCCAATATTAAAATCAAAGATTTCTGTTGGATTGATAGAAAGACCCTGATATCTTATTTCATAGTGTAAATGAGGGCCAGAACTTCTACCGGTACTTCCTCCCAAGCCCAATACTTCTCCGGCCATAACTTCCTGACCAACTTCAGTGAGGATTTTAGACATATGGCCATAAAGTGTTTCCAAACCATTTTTATGTCTGACTACCACATAATAGCCATAGCCATTTCTATCATAGGATTTGACTCGGACAATACCATCAAAAGTACTGTAAATGGAATCTCCCATATTTAATTTAAGATCAGTGCCATGATGCCATCTAATCTTCCTAAATCCAAAGTCAGAAGTAATATGAGTTTCTTTTAATGGTGCATTCCATTTAGATCCAAAAAAAGGATCATATAATTTTACCTGAACCGTATCCTTGAAATTTTTTGGATTAAAATCGTATATATTAATTTTTTGACTGTCCCAAGAAGCAAAATATTCAAAAGCAGTTACCCATATGCTATCGATCATAATTTTTTCAGAAACTTTGACCAGCTGATTTGTGGGTGCCCAAATAATAGACACTGTATCCTCGCTAATTGGTGACAATCTTTTCCTCAGATCCACATAATCCTTATAAATCAAGGAATCGGTCTCCTTCCTCAAGTCCATCAGATACTGTTGAACGTCTATAGTCTGTATATTCCTGGAGCCAGGAGCTTCTATGGGTTGGGCCTTAGGTTTTTTATTTAACCTTGGAAGCGTTTGTGCATGGCCGTAATAACTGACCATGCACAATATCAAGCACAATAAAATCCTTGTAATCTGGCTTTTCATTTGTTTGCTTTAAGACAACTCTTTTTCAGCTAAATACCTTTCAGCATCCAAAGCAGCCATACATCCAGTACCCGCTGCAGTCACTGCTTGACGGTAGATGTGATCTTGTGCATCACCACAAGCAAAAACTCCTTCTATATTAGTTTTTGTACTCCCAGATTTTGTAATAATATAGCCTGATTCATCCATATCCAAAAAATCTTTGAATATGCCTGTGTTGGGTTCATGTCCTATAGCTACGAAAAAACCAGTGACAGCCAGCTCGGTTTTTTCACCTGTGATTCTATTGACCAACCTGGCACCTGCTACATCATCCTCACCTAATATTTCTTCAGTTTCTGAATTCCAGATGATTTCTATTTTGGGATTGTTTTTCACCCTCTTTTGCATGATTTGAGAAGCTCTCATTTCATCTCTTCTCACTATCATATATACTTTACTACATATATTTGATAGATAACTAGCTTCTTCACAAGCTGTATCACCCGCGCCTACTATAGCCACTTCCTGTCCTCTAAAAAAGAACCCATCACAAACTGCACAGGCAGAAACCCCTCTGCCATTCAACCTTGTTTCACTTTCAAGTCCAAGCCATTTGGCAGATGCGCCGGTAGATATCAATACTGTTTCGGCTTCGATTATTTTTTGATCATCAACTATAACCTTATGAGGAATTTTAGAAAAATCAACTTCTGTAATCAAACCATACCTTACGTCAGTGCCAAATCTTTCAGCCTGCTTTTTAAAATCTTCCATCATTTGTGGCCCATTTACTCCTTCGGGGTATCCTGGGTAATTTTCCACATCATTGGTTATGGTAAGTTGGCCACCTGGCTGGCCGCCTGTATATAAGACTGGGTTTAAACCTGCTCTCGATGCATAAATTGCTGCTGTATATCCTGCTGGGCCTGACCCGATGATTAAAACTTTGATCTTTTCTATCTCTTGACTCATGGTACGCTATAAAATTTCAGGTTGGCAAATTTTAAAATTTTATCTATGTAAACAAAATTACTATAAGTTAAAATTCTATAAATAATTGAAAATTAC
>DATHVH010000477.1:0-3546 GCA_035461405.1 Anditalea sp. | reverse complement strand
CTCTTGGCTGATACTGGCAGGTGTGTGTTTTCCTGTAATGACTTTCAGGACTACCGATAGCCGAAAATCAAAGTCATGTTTTTTATTTTTCCGCATAAAAATGCCCCCATTAAGTGTCTAACTTTATGGGGGCACATCATTAATGGAAGCCTTTTAATTTCTTATTTGTGTTTACGTCACGGCGCCTAACTATCAACTGTCGACTCTGGACTGTATATTATCTTACCTCAAATTCTTTATTTCCTATCTGAAATCCATCCGCAAAGATTCTAACTTTATATATTCCAGATGTATAATCAGTCCCTTTTTCATAGAAGTATGTCAATTGCTGACCTGAATTGTTAAACAGTATATCTTGCTTAGCAGTAAAAAACTCTTCCTTTCCATTCAGATCAAAGGTGCCAGAGCCTCTAGCAATGTCAAATATAACCTGATTGTTTGGGGCGATTACTTGAACAAAAATATCTTTGGTTCCGGCAGGGGCTAGGCTGTTATCTGCCAATGTAAAGGATATTTTAAGTTTGTCTAACTGTCGGTTTCGGAAATTATCTTCTCTTTCTCTTCCTCTGGAATTTATGGCAGCCACTTTAATATTTTCGGCTCGCAGCCTTTCAGCCACAGTTACTTTCTCGGTTAACTCTTGTTGCTTAATATTGAGTTTGGCCACTTCTTCTTCGATTTCAGCTTTGGTGGTTTTTAGCTCTTTATTTTCAGTATAGAGTTGTTGATTTTGTTCTCTAAGTTTAAGAATATCCTCATCTTTTTCTCTGAGCAGCGTGGTATAACCATCTATCTTCCTATTGAGGTTTGCAATCTCTGTGGCAGACCTTTTCCTATCAGTATTACGCTCAGCTATCAATTGCTCACGAAGCTGCACTAATGAATCGATGTTTCCTCCTAAATTTTCAATTTCTTCAATCCTTAGTGTCAACTGATACGTCACCGAGTCCAATCTTAGATTAAGGTCATTGTTTTCCTCAGAAAGTATTATAATCTCTTCCGATTTTTTCTCTTTTTCCTGATGATCAGTATAGAGTTTTATACCACTTACAATTACCAATATAATTAAGACGATAATGAGGATATTTTTACCTTTATCTTTATTATGGTTTTTGTCTGAAAGATTGTCGTTATTCATAGTATAAGTTATAACTCTTTAATTTATTAATTATTTATGCCAACTCCATTAAATTCTAACTATTGGTCTGACAGGTACCTCAATAAGCAAACCGGCTGGGATGCAGGATCTGTTACTTTGCCGTTAAAGCAATATCTAGACCAAATAAAGGATAAATCTATCACTATACTAATACCTGGAGCAGGTAATGGTCATGAGGCTGCTTATGCTTTTCATAATGGATTTGAGAATGTTCATATTCTTGATTTTTCACCTGTACCAATAGATAATTTTATCAAGGAATATCCATATTTTCCAATAAGACAAATTCATCAAGAAGATTTTTTTGAGCATAAGGAAAAATATGATTTGGTTTTAGAGCAAACCTTTTTTTGCTCACTGGACCCTTCCTTGCGCAAAAATTACGTAAAAAAAATGAAAGATATAATAGTGCCAGGGGGGAAATTAGTAGGTGTTTTATTTAATACTATTTTTGAAAAAGAAGGTCCACCATTTGGTGGCAATAAAGAAGAATATCTATCGCTATTTGAAAATCAATTTACCATAGATACGATGGATCCGTGTGTAAATTCAATTCCTCCTAGACAGGGTAGAGAGCTTTTTATCAAGCTCATTAATAATTCATGATATAATGTGCTTTGGTTAAATGCGGCTTAAATGATAGGACGCCACATTCATAAAAATCAAAGCTGAGCGTAACACTGGGGTGTGCATATATTTCCTTCCAAGCTTTGGTCATTTCTCGAGACCAATAAATATCACCAACGATAATGATGCTGTCCTCCCCAACTGATGATATCAACATGTTGAAATAATCCACAGTAGCTTGATAGGTGTGATTAGCGTCTATAAGTACGAAATCGATCTTTGGATTTTCTTCAAGCAGTTTGGGAAGGATATTATTTATGTTTCCGGAAATTGGATATACATTTTCCAGATTGTTTAAATGGCTGTTAGCCAATTTAAATATCCCTTGATCTCCTTCGATAGTATATAGCTTTCCCTTAGTATACTGCGAAAGATATGCTGCATTTAAGCCAACTCCGGTTCCTAGTTCTAAACATATATTTGCAGGGGTGATGCTGAGGAAATATTGGTAGAGCAGATTAAATTTTTTATCAGAGTTACTGTACTTGACCACATCTTTCACTTTTCTGGATGAGGTCTTAAGTTTCTGACTTCCGGCTCCAAGATCCTTTACAGAGAGCTTAGAATCATCTTTTAAAAGTTTATTTCTAAGCTTTTCAATATCTGGATAATGTATGTTCTTTTTATGCCATATGAGATCATTATAAATCTTATAAGCAAATGGTGACTGTAGGGAGTGTCGATCTTCTTTTAAAAAAAAATATCTTATATACTGAAGAAAAGGATGCAAACCGGAAAGGAATTAATTATTGAATATAGCTGCTATAAGTTGAAATTCTGGTATTTGAACTTCAATAGTTTTACCATCTACCACTCTTTCCATGAAATAACTCCCCCTCATTTTTCCCAATCCTGATTTAAGATTACAACCCGATACATAGGAATGGGTCTGTCCTGGTTCGAGAATTGGCTGATTCCCTACTACACCTTCACCTTCTACGGTCTTCAGTAACTCACCTGCATCAAAGATTTCCCATTTTCGGCTGATTAGCTGGATTGTTGATTTGCTGCTGTTTTCGATCATTACTTTATAAGTAAAGACATAATGATGCTGATGTGGACTGGAAAAGTCAGCCTGATAATTTGCACTGATGCTCACTTTTATGCCTTCTGTAATTGCGGTAGCCATTTTTTTTGTTTCTAGGTATTTTTTAATCGAAATTCAGGCATTCTTATTTATTCCCAATATAGCAAATGTAAAATGGATCTTATAATAGATGAAAAATGGAAAGCTGCATTAAATTCTGAATTCCAAAAGCCTTATTTCCAAGAACTAATAGTATTCATTCATGATGAATACAAAAATAAAACCATTTATCCAGTAAAGGAAAATATTTTTGCTGCATTTAATAAATCTTCATTGGAAAAAACCAAGATTGTGATCCTAGGGCAGGATCCCTATCATGGAGCGGGCCAGGCTCATGGACTTAGCTTTTCTGTTCCGGACGGGGTTCCTTTTCCACCATCTCTACGCAATATCTTCAAAGAAATACAAAATGATTTTAATCAACCAGTACCCCATTCGGGTAATTTAGAAAAATGGGCAGAGCAAGGAGTTCTCCTTCTCAATGCTACGTTGACCGTTAGAGCAGGAGAAGCTGGCTCACATCAGAAAAAAGGGTGGGAAACTTTTACTGATGAGGTGATCCAGCTCATCAGCTCCTTAAATGAGCACGTGGTTTTTATACTTTGGGGTTCTTCTGCTCAAAAGAAAAATAAGCTGATAAACAAGGATAAACATTTAATATTGGAAGGGCCTC
>DATHVH010000476.1:0-13269 GCA_035461405.1 Anditalea sp. | reverse complement strand
CCTCGGACAGTCTACTATAGCCCAATAGATAATAGAAAAAATCGGTAAGGATAGCTACACCTACGGCAAACAAACCAGTCGAAGTCCCTTTCCATATATTATTTAGAAATCCCGGATCTTCATGGCGGTTTATGTTATGGTTATAGAATAAATATACCATGATAAAAAAAATAATTTGCAGGATCCAGGTTACCTCTCCGGATACTCCTGTATCCATCTGATTCAGGGTGCCAAACAGTCGGGTAAGATTTACAAAAAGTAGCGACAACCAAGTGAGGATGGCTACCAATAAGGAAATCTTGCCGATATTTAGGTGAAATATTTTAAACATAGAGGATAACTAGCACAATAATACGTAATCTAGCTGAATTTTTGCTTGAATGATTTTCCTTTTTTAAAACAATACAAAACCATTGATCAATGATGAAAAAGTTATTTTATTTACCAGTTTACATATTATTATTAGGATTAACAGCCTGTGCAGGGGCAGATATTGGGAGTATCCTCAGAGGAGCAGGTGAGGCTACCCTTTCAGAACGAGATGTGGCTAATGGATTAAAAGAAGCCTTGGTTCAGGGAATTACAAGCGGTTCTGAAAAAGCAGCAGCGGAAGACGGTTTTTTTAAAAATGACCTTATCAGGATACCATTGCCGGAGGATTTGAGGCGCGTAGAGTCCACTATGAGACAACTCGGACTTGGCGGGGAGGTAGATCGGGTTATCTTAACCATTAATAGAGGTGCAGAAAATGCTGCCAGAGAAGCACTGCCAATTTTTGTGTCCGCTATCAGGCAATTAACAGTAGATGACGCATGGTCTATTCTTAGAGGAGATCAGGATGCCGCTACTACTTATCTTAGAAGGACTACCAGTGCCGAGCTTACAGCATTGTTTATGCCTAGGGTTCAGGAGTCTTTAGAGGAGGTAGGGGCCACGAAATATTATTCAGACTTAGTTAGGGCGTATAATGCAATTCCTACGACTACACGTAAATTAGATCCAGACCTAAACCAATATGTGACTGATAGAGCTTTGGATGGATTATTTACCTTAGTGGCGGAAGAAGAAAAGAATATTAGAGAAAATCCTCTTCAAAGAACCACTGCTTTAATGCGAAGGGTTTTTGCTACACAGGATAGATAAGAGATTTCATTTAGATGTATAAAACTGCATTTTTGCAAAAATGCTCTCAAATAAGAAATGGCCTCCTAGTGGCCATTTCTTATTTATTGAAAAATTAGTTCTAGAATAGTGCCTTTACCGAATTTCTCATCAATGAGCGCCATTACTTTGGATCGGTTCATAATCAATTCATTTTTAATAGCTCCAGAAGATAGTTTCACGTAAAGCTTTTTATCTTTTAAATATAAATTAGTAGTACGGGAGGCGACAGTTTTGCCCATGAGTTCTTCCCATGAACTGATGACCTGCCTTTCATTAAATCGATCTTTTAATTTATAGGTCTGCAGAAGTTCTTCAAATACCTCCTTAAGAGGGGATGTGTTTTTTTTTCGTGTGGTGTAATCTTTGTAGTACTGCATATGGTAAAGTTAATCTAAAGAAAAAGTTTTTCAGCTATACTATCTGCCAAAAATTTCCCTTTTTTTGTCAGTATTATTTTATCGTTGTCTATGAACAATAGACCCTCTTTTTCTAATAGTATTAATTCTTTTTCTTTTTCCTTTTTCAAATCCTTATGATACCTATCCCGGATCTGTACAAGGTCAGTGCCCCAAATAGTCCTTAAAGATGTGAGAAGGTATTCATTGATAATGTCGTCCTTTTCCAGCAGATCCAGTTCAAAATTAAGTTTACCTGAATTTAAGCTTTTTAGATATTTTATATTATTAGCTAGATTATGCTGTCTGCTTTTACCATCAAATGAATGTGCACTGGGACCTACACCCAAATAAGGTACTCCCCTCCAGTAGTTACTGTTATGTATAGCAAATGCTTCAGGTTTGGCAAAGTTAGAAATTTCATATTGCAGATATCCCGCTATCTCTGTTTTCTCCTGTAAAATTTCAAATTGATCCGCATTAAAATCGTCGGTAGAAGGCAAATATTTTCCTTTCTCTACCCATTTGCCCAAAGCAGTATGCGGCTCTATGGTCAGACAATAGCTACTGATGTGCCCCGGGTCTATACTGAGTGCTGTGTGGAGGTCTTTTTCCCATAGTGAATGATCCTGAGATGGAAATCCATACATTAAATCGATGCTAAGTTTTTCGAAACCTTGATTACGTGCTAAATCTATACTTTGTAATGATTCCTGAGCATTATGTGCACGGTTATAAAATTTCAGAATTTCGTCATGAAAACTTTGTATGCCTATGCTCAATCTGTCAAAGCCAAGTTTCTTTAATCCCGATAATTTTTCCTTTGTAAGATCATCAGGATTAGTTTCTATGGTGATCTCTTGCAGATCAAGAGTATAGTTCTTGTGGATAGTGTTAAGAATTTTTTCTACATGCTCTAACTTTAAAAGAGATGGTGTACCACCTCCAAAATATATGGTTTCTATCCGAGGATCCTCTGCAAGGTAGCTTTTTCGCATGATAAGTTCCATGCATATCATATCTACCATAGTATCCATCAGCGAGGTATTGGTACTAAAGTGGAAATCACAGTAATGGCAGGCTTGCTTACAGAAGGGTATATGGAGATAGATTCCGGACAATTGTTTACTTTTGGACGTAAAGATACATCATTCAGTCAATTAAACTTTGTACCGCTCAGTATTCATATTGGTAATCCTTCTCCTGACCACGCCAAGTATGGCTCAAAAGGTTAATTTCCCCCTAGATTTCAAAATCAGTGGTGAGATGGACCAGAGCGGGAAGGAAGAATATATAGATAGTCTGTCTAGAGAGCGAAGGGTTTTGGATTTAATTAAAGAATTGCAACAAGAAGGCTTCCTGCTGGCCCAAACTATTGCGCGGGAAGAAAGTGAAGGAAAACTGATAGTGTCTATACTTACAGGGGAGCGTTATCAGTGGGTAGCCTTAAAGCCTGGGAATGTAAAGGATGATTTATTACTGAAGAGTGGTTATGACTCCAGGATATTTAGTGGTAAACCACTTTCATTTAAAAAAGTAATTGATGTTTTTGAGAAAGTCATCAGTACCCTTGAGGACAATGGCTATCCGTTCGCTTCCATTAAACTGGATTCCCTATATCAGGATGGGAATGAGATATCCGCAGCGCTACACTATGCTCCAGGACCATATATTACATTTGATACCCTTCAGCTGTCAGGAGGGGAGAGTAAAACCGATCCGGTATATTTTGCGAGATTACTACAAATAGCTCCGGGAACACCCTTTTCACAAAAAAAAATAAATCAGTCTATTGCCAGAATACAAAATCTTCCCTATCTAAGACTGCAGGGGGAACCTGAACTTAGTTTTCAAAATAATGAAGCAATACTTTATCTGCCCGTTCAGGATAGAAAAATCAATGTGCTGGATGGGATCATAGGATTTCTGCCAAACGAAATAGAGCAGAATAAGTTACTGATCACTGGACAGTTTGATTTGGCACTTTTTAATATAGCTGGTAAGGGGAGAAACTTTAATGCCTCATGGCAGCGCCTCAGCCAATATTCGCAAAATTTAAAGCTTACTGTAGAAGAGCCCCTGGTATTAGGGTCAAATATAGATGTGAAGGCTTCGTTTTTTTTGCTCAAAGAAGATACTACCTTCATTAACCGGGATCTCAGACTCGATCTGGGATATAGAATGGCACCATCCGCATATGTTAGTTTCTTTAGCAAGCGGCAATCAGGAGATCTGCTAGCGGTAGGTCAGTACACTCAAGCAGAAGTACTACCTGATATTGCTGATTTTAGATACAATAATTATGGGCTACATTTGGATTTAAATCATTTGGATGATGTATTCTTTCCTAGACGGGGTTGGTTTTCTTCAATTGAATTTGGAATCGGTAATAAGAGACTGCTGCAGAACACAGGGCTGCCTGAAAAACTTTATCAGGATGTCAATCTCAATGCTGTCCAATATTATATTACCATCAGAAACGAAAAGCATTTTTATTTTACACCTAAACTGGGAATAATGACCGCATTGAATGCAGGAGAATTGTACAGTGATAATTTATTACTTAATGATATGTATAGATTGGGTGGATTGAGAAGCATGAGAGGGTTTAATGAAAACTTCTTTTTTGCCAACAGATATATATATACTAATATAGAACCCAGATTTTATTTTGATGCCTATTCTTATTTTATGATTTTTGCAGATATGGGGAATATCAACAATACATTAGCACACCATGGAAGTGAGTGGCCATATGCCTTCGGGTCGGGTTTTAGTATGGAAACTGCAGGTGGAATGTTTAAATTTATTTATGCTGTAGGGCATTCAAGAGCTCAGCCTCTAGCATTTAATTATTCCAGAATCCATTTTGGCTATACAGGCAGATTTTAAAAATATGACCCCTATAAGTAAGTTTATTTTGTTTTTATTTTTGGCTATGGCACCTCTAATGGTGTCTGGACAAATAATTGATAATTATAATCCTTCCTTGAGGATTATACATTCCTCAGATTTGTATTATTCTCCTGAAAGAGCTACGGTGGATATTAACGTAGCTGATTTCCCGCTTTCGGAGGTAAAGTTACGTTTACCTGCCAAAGCTTCAGTTTTTCTGGATAATGTATTGTGGTTCTATGCAGAACAGGATACCACTGTAAGAATAAATACCGCTTCTTTACAGGATGGGGAGAAGTCTCTACGTAGACTTAGTATAGTAAGGAAGAATATTCAGAAGGAGGACATATCTATATTAAAAGGTTATTTTACTGCAGAGGTAATAGAGACTGCTCCGCTTTCGCCAGATGTCAATCCGGTATCCAGAAGAAATAAAGAGGTGATGACTGAATTTTTTTATATAGCGCTTTTTATCATTCTTTTTTTTATCGCGCTTTTCAAAATTATTTACCCTCTGCTTTTTGCTCTTTTAATTAATCCTATATCGATGTTTTCTTCAGAGGATTTTTCGGAAAATGTAACACGACCAAGGATATTTTCTTCGGATGTCATCTTTTATTTAGTTGTATTCAATATGCTTTTTATGCTACTAATCGTAAGTTCAGTTTATTATATGGATTTACCCATACTTAGAGATTTTTTAAAAAATGAGCTCAATTTCATGTTTTTGATTTGGCTTGCTGGCACACTGGGTCTGCTATTTCTGGCTTTGCTCAAATTATTTTGGCTAAAAATCTCTACAGCGATATATGGGATAGGGAGGCTGGAATTCATTCATTTTTTTTATATGTTAAGAATAATAAGTTTTGCACTTTTGACTGTTTTTTTAGTTTTGACCATTATGCTTTCTAATAATCTGATGGCTCCCCGAGAAATGATGCCTTACCTGTTGATCCTATTTTTCGTATTATATATTTTGGGGATCTCCATGCTATTCTTTCTGATGACAAAAAAAGTATCATTTAAAAATTATCATTTATTTTCTTACCTTTGCACCGCGGAATTAGTCCCCTTTTTAGTAATAGCAAAGCTAATTATAGGGTAGTTCTTTATTATAGGGAAACAGAAGAATAAAACTAAAGTAAGATGACTAAATCAAAAGACAGGTTCAATTCTGTAAAGAGTATCTTAGTATCACAGCCTAAGCCAACCGACGAAAGGTCTCCGTATTTCCAATTGGCAGAAAAATATAATCTAAAAATTGATTTCCGGCCTTTTATTAAAGTTGAGCCTGTTTCAGTTAAAGATTTTAGGAAGCAAAAAATTGATATACTAAAGCATACCGCAATTATTTTCACAAGTAGAAATGCTATAGACCATTTTTTCAGCATTTGTCAGGAACTGAAACTCGAAATGCCTGCCGATATGAAATATTTTTGTATTTCAGAGCAGACTGCACATTATCTTCAGAAATATATAGTAATCAGAAAGAGAAAACTCTTTGTAGGGGTGCGTACTGCCGCTGATCTTTTTGATTATTTTAAAAAGCATAAAGGCGAAAAATATCTTTTTCCATGTTCGGACATAAGAAAAGATGAAATTCCCACTTTTATGGACAAACATTCCATAGCCTATACTGAAGCTATTATATATCATACAGTGGCTGCTGATCTGTCGGATTTAAAAGATATCAAGTATGATATACTTGCTTTTTTCAGTCCATCCGGCATAAAATCTTTATTTCACAATTTTCCAGACTTTAAACAGAACAATACGAGGATAGCTGCTTTCGGTCCGACTACTGCTCAGGCTGTTTTGGAGGAAGGTCTTATTCTGGATATAGAGGCTCCATTGCCCAATGCACCAAGTATGACAGGTGCCTTAGAGCTTTATATTAAAAAAGCCAATAATTTATAGCATCTTTTTAATCTTTTCGCGGGTAATTTGAGTTAAAATGTGTAGAATAGTTCTTCAATAAAGAATTGTACTTTTGACCTAGTAAATATAGTCTCAGAAAAAGGCGTATTAGCCTTTTTCTATTATTAGGGGTGATAAGCTGGTAATTGAAAAACTTAGTACTGCATATGAAAAAAAGAAGTTGCCTTCTCTTCGGTGTTTTTTTGGCGTTAATTCTGACCCAGCTTAGCCTGACTCCAGGTTATGCCCAGCAAGATGCCCAGTTTACCCAGTATATGTATAATGGGCTTTATTATAATCCAGCTTTTGCTGGTAAAGAAACCGGCTATCAGTTTTCTGCACTGCACAGGACGCAATGGCTGGGATACAGTACTCCCGCGGGTTCAGGTGGTGGTATTAATACACAGTTACTTACAGCTTCCGGAAGAATAGCTGGCACCAAGCTCGGTTTTGGTCTCAATTTTGTTAATGACGATATTGGACCTACCACAAATCAGGAAGTCAACCTCTCTCTTGCCTATCACCTTAGTATAGGTAGAGGAGTTTTGAGTATCGGCGCCTCAGGAGGTTTCTTTTCGAGTAATATAAATTACGGTGAATTTAGTGCTGTGAATCCGGATCCATTAATCCCGGCCTCAGGAAGTGAAACACAGATTAATTTTAACTTGGGAGGGGGGTTAATGTACGATCACGGCAATTTTTATGTAGGGCTAAGTAGCCGACATATTAATGAGCCAGATTTTGATTTTGGAGAAGGTGCTTTTGGCAATCAATTGGTTAATCACAACTACCTTTTGGCAGGGTATAGGATTAATCCTTTTGGCTTATTAAGATTTGAGCCAAGTTTTTTGCTAAAATCAGTTGGACTCAATAATTTTTCTTATGATGTAAGCGTTATAGCCACACATAATGAGAAAGTTAGTGGAGGTCTGGCATATCGCGGCGAGGAATCGGTGTCGGTGTTGTTAGGCTACAGTCTTTTAAGAGATAATTCACTGAGATTAGGGTACGCCTTCGATCTGGTAGTCGGAGGAGTGGAAGCAAAGGCACCGACCTCGCATGAATTTATGCTGACTTATAAACTGCCAACGGTGACGAGAGATCTGCAGAGAGTGATACAAAGAACCCCGAGATTTAGATATTAGGCAAAAAAAGTTTTCAATTATTTTAATATACTTCTTGCGTTTTTCTAATATTTTCTACTAAATTTCGAGCTATAAGTTTATGAAAAATATTGAAATAACAATACAATTAAATAAGTGTCATTTATGTATAGAAAAATGAATTCACGATTTTTAGCAGTCATCGTAGGGTTTCTGGCAGCGACACTTCTACAAGGTTGCGGCCTATTCGGGAGCAGGGGAACTGCCAGTGAAAAGGACAACCGGAGAGGTGAGGTGACGGGAGTTCCGAAGAGGACTGGATGGAAGCAAACTCTTCCATATGACATGGTGCCGGTAAAAGCGGGTACCTTCTGGATGGGCCAGGCAGATGAAGACATCGCCATAAGCCAATCTGCCTTTAATAAGCAGATTACTATTTCCGAATTTTACATGGACAAGCACGAGGTATCTAATAATAAGTACCGTCAGTTCTTAGACGCTGTAAGGGGAGGAGACCTAGCTACAGGTACACCTACCACTCAGGTAGATCCGCCTCAGTTCAACATAGATGAGTTAGTGCCAGATACCACTGTGTGGTCATCCTCATTTACTCATCACTATGGTGATCCTTTGATGGAATATTATTTCGACCATCCAGCATTTGACGATTATCCAGTCGTAGGTATTAGCTGGGAGCAGGCTCAGAAATACTGTGAGTGGAGAACCTACCACATGAATGCTAACGACCGATCTGAATATGACATGCCTAAGTTCAGGCTGCCTTCTGAAGCAGAATGGGAATATGCTGCTAAAGGTGGGAAAGATGTAGCTAAATATCCATGGGGCGGTCCTTACCTTAAAAACAGAAGAGGATGTCTTATGGCTAACTTCAAACCTGGAAGAGGTAATTACATAGATGATGGCTTTGCTTATACGGCACCAGTAGATGTGTTCGCTCCCAATGGATTTGGACTATACAATATGGCGGGCAATGTATCAGAGTGGGTAATAGATGCATACAATCCTGCCGGAAGTGCTCTAACTTGGGATTTGGATCCTGTGTATGACAATCCTAATGAATCTAGAAAAGTAGTGAGAGGTGGATCTTGGAAAGACATCGCTCATTATTTGGAAACCAGTACCAGAACTTTTGAATATCAGGATGTAAAAACAGCTCATATTGGATTTAGAACTTCCATGACCTTTATCGGAAGATCAGGTTCTATGAATGTGAGCAATAAGAGAAGAAGAAGTAGATAATAACAACAAATAAAAAAACACAATAAACACGTATTCAATCAAAAAAAATTAAAAATTCAGTTCAAATGTCAGCAAATAAGAATTCATTTAGGTATAAGTTTTACGGTGATATCATGCCGAAAATTTACGGTATTGGTGCCGCAGTAGTTATCTTGGGAGCTATGTTTAAAATCTTAGATTGGCCTGGAGCTACTCTAATGATCGGTATAGGTCTTACAACAGAAGCAGCTATTTTCTTCCTTTCTTCTTTTGAGCCAAAGCATGAAGATGTGGATTGGGCAAAAGTATATCCTCAACTTTCCCCTTCTTATAATGGAGATGGAATGCCAGTGATGCCACAGGCTGGCTTAGGAGGTACTCCAATGAAGGATAGCGCTACTCAGAAGTTTGATAAAGTATTGGAAGATGCCAAAATCGGAGAAGATCTGATTGAGAATCTTGGTAAAGGTATCAAGAACCTTGCAGCCTCTGCAGAGAAACTTGGTACAGTATCAGATGCTGCAGTGGCTACTTCAGAATATGCAGATAATGTAAGAACTGCTTCTAAGACCCTCGTAGATATGAACCAGTCTTATTCTCAGACTGCATCTGCTCTTGTAGAGATGTCAGCAGCTTCTACAGATGCCAAAGAATACCACGAGCAGGTAGTTACTGTGACCAAAAATCTATCTGCACTTAATGCAGTATATGAAATGGAACTTCAGGATGCCAATAGCCATGTGAAAGTATTGAACAAGTTTTATTCAAATGTTTCTGCCGCTATGGAAGGTTTAAATGAAGCTGGTAAAGAGACCGAAGCCTTCAAGAACCAGTTGGCTCAGTTAAATGCCAATGTAAGTTCATTGAACAAGGTATATGGTGGTATGCTATCAGCCATGAAAGGTTAATTGATCTTTCATCTTAAATCATGTTTAATAATCTAAGTATCGACTATGGCTGGAGGTAAGGAAACCCCAAGGCAGAAGATGATAGGTATGATGTACCTAGTTCTTACAGCTTTGCTGGCGTTGCAAGTAAGTAACCAGATATTACAAAAATTTGTCCTTCTAAACGATGGTTTGGAAAGAACATCTAAGAATTTTATAGAAAAGAATGCTTTTACAGTGAGCTCTATAGCAGGTACTGTAGAGCAGCAGGGTAATAATGAAAGAGATGTACCTAAGGTAGAAGCTGCTAGACAGATTAGAACTGAGACATCTGATATCTTTTCATACCTTGAGAGCTTAAAGCAAGAGCTTATCACGACTACCAATGCAAAGGCAGAGGATGGAACGTATAGAACCAGCTCCTTGAAAAATCAGGATGTTACCGGTAATATCTTCAATAACAATAGAAAAGGATATGAAATGGAAGAAAGGCTTAATGCGTTTCCAGACCAAATTTCAAATATCCTTGGAAGTGTAGGTATCAATCAGAATTTCGAGAAGATCGCTAAGGATGCCAATGAAATTGACCTTTTCAAAAATGATCCCAATGCGAATTACAAAGATTTCGTTAACCTGAACTTTGTGAAGTCTCCGGTAGGTGCTGTTATGGCTTTGATTTCTCAATACCAGAATGAGGTGTTGAACATAGAAAGTGAGGCCCTTTCCTCTATCACCGGATCTATAGGTTCATTCTACTTTAAATCTGATGTGTTTGAAGCAAGAGTAGCAGCTTCGAGTAATGTGGTAGCTGCAGGGACCAAATTTGAAGGTGATTTATTTATAGCTTCTTCTTCATCCTCGGCTATGCCTAAGATGACAGCAGACGGTAGGGAAATTCCAGTTGAAAATGGATTTGGTAAAATCAGCTTTACTGTGCCTCCAGCATCATCTTATGATGACAGAGGTTTAGCTAAAAGAACCATTCAAGGAAAAATTACTGTTAACATCGCCGGTGTAGACAGTACCCTTAATGTAGATTACGAATATTTTGTGGCCAAGCCAGTGATCAGAGTAGAGTCTGAAACAGTAAACCAGCTTTATGCTAATGCTGCTAACGTACTGTTAATAGATGTGCCTGCATTAGGTACCAGCTATGCCCCTGAATTTTCTGTATCTAATGGTCAGGCGATAAAAGGAAACAGACCTGGTCAGGTGACAATTATCCCTACAACAGATTCAGGTAAGGTAGTAATCGGTGTGAGCAGTGGCGGTAATAAAATCGGAGATGTAAGTTATGATATCAAACCGGTACCAGCACCTACCATCAGAGCATATGACGCTAGAGGACCTATCGATCTTTCTAATCCATATCCAGCTCCAGGTCCAAGTTCACTAAGCATCAGAGCAGTGCCAGAAGCTAACTTTGGCAGAACTATGGCGCAGGATGCAAATTTTGAAGTGACTTCAGGTGAGGTTAGGTTGATCAGAAATGATGTTCCTAGAGAGACTGTTCAAATATCTGGAGAGAATGTTGCTATAAGAAACTTATTGGCCGCAGCTAAAAGTGGCGATAGACTCGTAGTGGTAGTAAGGGAATATACCCGAACTAACTTTAGAGGCAACAAGATCAAAAGCTCTACCAATGAAGTATTCTCTATTCCAATCAAATAATAGAGGATAATTGAAAATAAGATTATTTAATTTAAATAAATCAATGATGAAACTACGTGCTAAACTGATATTCTCCTTTGCCTGCTTGATGGTAAGTGTGATGGGAGCAGAAGCGTTGGCTCAGGGCGCTACGAGTGTCCAGCCATCCAGTAATGGTGATCGTCAATTCAAAGTAGATACTGTTTATTCTGCACATCCCATCAGAGATGATGATAAGATGTACCAGATGGCAGTTTGGAGACGGATTGACCTTCGCGAAAAGTTTAACCTTCCCCTATATGGTTCTGGAGATATCAAGGATGATGGGATCATGACCCACATATATAATGCGGTAGTGGAAGAAAACGCCCTTGAGGTATTCAGAGATGAGAAATTTACTCAGCCTATGTCCATAAGCGAATTTCAGGAAAATTTCTGGATAGCGGCAAATGGTGATAGCATCTTTGTAAAAAATCTCTATTATCTAGATCTTATGGAAGACTTTGTTTTCGATAAGCATCACTCTCAAGTGAAATTTGACGTGAAATATTTGGAACTGGTGATGCCATCTGAAACCAACTCCAATGCAGGTCAGACAACAATTGCATTCATTAGATTTAAGGATTTCTACGATCACTTCAAAGATCATCCTGAAGCTAAATGGTTAAACTTTAAAAACACCTCTAAGCATTTGACTTATGATCAAGCTTTTGATCTAAGACTATTCAAATCAGTCGTGAGGAAGTTCTACAATCCTGATAATGCTTTAATAGCAGATCAGGTCAATCCTGAAAGTATCAATCCAGCTTTACAAGCTTATCTCAATTCATTGGAATTTGAATACGGTTTGTTAGAGTGGGAAAATACACTCTGGGAGTGGTAAGCACAAATGTATAAAAATAAAAAGAAGCGGGTTTTACCCGCTTTTTTCTTTTATGGCCTCAATAAGTTTTTGCCCCCTGCTTTTGCCAATTAACTCATATATCTCGCTATCGGCAGCCTCGGTTATTTTTTTATAGGACTTAAAGTGTTTCAGGAGTTTGTCAGCAGTATCATTCCCTATTCCGGGGATATCCGTGAGGATAGTGCCTATTGCCTTTTTGCTTCTGACATCCCGATGAAAAGTAATAGCAAATCTGTGTGCCTCATCCCTAATCCTTTGAATAAGCCTTAGGGATTCAGATTTTTTATCTATATGAAGTGGGAAAGGATCCTCGGGAAAATAGATTTCTTCAAGTCGTTTGGCTATTCCGATGATAGGAATCTTTCCATAGATGCCCAGATTTTTTAGAGCTTCCACTGAAGATGATAGCTGTCCTTTACCCCCGTCGATTACAATCAGTTTAGGTAGAGGCTTGTTTTCATTCATAAGTCTGCTGTACCTTCTTCCCACTACTTCTGTCATACTTGCAAAGTCATTGGGACCTTCTACAGTTTTGATGTGATAGTGACGGTATTCTTTGTTGGCGGGTTTGCCATTAAGGAAACATACCATGCTTGCCACAGGGTGGCTTCCCTGGATGTTTGAGTTGTCAAAACACTCTATGTGGTCTGGCAGCTCTTTAAGGCTGAGATCAGCCTGTAACTGCTTCAAAATTCTGTTTTTCTTATCGACTACCTCCCCGGCATTCAGTGCCTTCTCTTTTTTGAAGTATAAGGCATTTTTAAGAGATAGCTCCACCAACTTTCGTTTGTCCCCTATTTTTGGGACAGTGATGCTGAGGGTTTCATAATTTTCTTCTATTTCTATATTGGTAAGCACTTCTTTGGCATCACTCTGAAACTGGTCCTGTAACCGAATCAGGGCAGTGAGCAGCAGCTCTTCGTCAGATTCATCCAGTTTCTTTTTCAGTTCTACTGATTTGGTGAGGTTAATCGCTCCGTTTTTTATCCTCAGATAATTCACAAAAGCAAATTTCTCATCAGATACCAGTGTAATGATGTCCAGATTGGATACCGATGGGCTGGTCACCAGGGATTTGGCTTGGTATTTTTCCAGCAAATCTAATTTTTCTTTAT
>DATHVH010000475.1:0-3817 GCA_035461405.1 Anditalea sp. | reverse complement strand
AGAGAAAGAATTGGTTTGGCTGGGTCGGCTAATTATTCCTGGAATTTTTGATGGGCGTCATGAATTCAGACTGGAGGAAACCGAAGTTGGCGAGACTTTATTTATTCATTCCGAAAGTTTCAGTGGCATATTAGTACCCTTTATGAAGAAGGATCTGGATACTAAAGCCAAAAAAGGATTTGAAAATATGAATAAGGCGATAAAATCATTGGCGGAAAAAAAGGTATAAAAAATTTCCGGGAATTATCTGTTTTTGCCCAATAGTGAGATAGCCTCTTCCATTTAATTTTAAATTATGAAGGATTTTATTTTGGATGAAATCTATTATATAGCAGAGGGAGGATGTACTCTTCGATAATTTGAACCTAAATTTCATTTCTAACTAAGTAGAATTTTGAAATTTATGAATGGATAACATCTAAATTTTATTTTCAAGTTTTAAGGCCTTATACAGTTCTATCAGGTCTTCTTCAATCATTTCGCGCTCTTTCTGGTTTTTTACCAGTTTCTTTCGGAGACGATTGATCTGGAAGTCGGGCTTGATCGTCAGTATTCTATAAAAAAAACTTGCAAAGACAAATCCCTGCTTGGCTTTCATGAGCAGACCGCGTAGTTTGTAGCCACGCGCAAGCTGAGTGAGCCTTGCAACTTTAATAATCCGGATCGTCCTTATAAAAGAGATAAACGGCAACAGAATGATGGCCACATCTATCCAGTTTTTTTGCGCATAATCTATCTTTTCATTACTGATACTTATCATCAGGATAAATTCAAATGCAAAGGCCATCCATATAAAGGCCTGTACCAGATCCAAAAGGAAGGTTAAGTCGGTATTTAGATAGGCTGATACCTGATCATAAAACTGCCATTCGATAAGTAGCACCGGGATAATAAGAAGTGCTATAATGATCATGGGAATAGAAAATTTATGCTTGATTAACTTGAGCAGTCCCTCATTACTAAGAGACCAGCCATAAAAGGGGATCCAAATGAATTCCACCTTCTGGATATGCCTGGATGCCATTCGCAGTGGCGGAAATAGCAGGGCTGCCACCCTGAAAACAAACTCATCCGTAGCTAACTTTCTATGAGTCTGACGCGCCAAGACAAGTAAGATTATAAAATCAAGTAGATAAAAAAGCCATCCTACCAGATAAAGCCTTACAACAGTACCTTGAAAAATGGCAACATTTATATTGACATCTGCCTGTGAAATAGCATTAAGAATAGCGGCTGCAAGCATAAGCATAACCAGACCCAGAAAAAAGAATATGGGTGTAGCTATGCTGTCATAGCGGCTAAGTTTATTATGTGCTGGTGCAGAGAGGTGAGTTTGGATGATCTTGTCCCGGGGTGGTTCCTCGTCCAGCAGCACGGGAAATTCCTCCACCATATGCGCTATGGGTCCCAGTATTCTTTCCCTCTTTACCATTTTTTCTAATTGCAACAAAAGATATGGATTATCACAAGCTTCAATCGCCCCAATTATCTTTTCTTTGCTTGCATTTATATCTATTTTCATGATTGAGATGCTATGTATTTGGTCAACAATAGTCCTTCGCCAGATTAAAAATTTCTATGGCCAAATAACTTGTACCTAATTTACTAATAACTGTTTTATATGAAAAAGGCTCCCATCTAGGAGCCTTTTTCATATATTGTTAATTACCTGATCCTATCGACCGATCTTACCAGCATCTCATCTTTTCGGATAAACCTGTTGGACACAATGTTCATCAGCATCGCAAAAATGATGACATAAAACCCGGCCATATAGGCACCTGTATCTTGCCCTCCAAACTCTTCGTTGGCATTCATGGTCAGAAACACGATTGTACCTAAGGTAATAACCATAACCAGCGAGTTGATCATATTCAGCATCATCTGCTTTTTCCTGTTCTTAAACTGGCTAAGGCTGTAGATAGCGATTAATGCAGCTATAACTGCCATCAATGCTATATAGATAGTAGAGGTAGTACTTACCACTCCCTGTTCTGCTATGTCTACCACCGTCAGTGACCATGCCGTCAGCGTCATCGTCTCTGTCATAGTCGGGTTGATCTGGGTCCAGATCGGGAAATAAAGGACCAATAACATAAATACTGCCACTAGAAATAGGAAGATAGTCTGAACGCGTTGTATCATTTTTTATAATTTTTGACAAAATAACAGCCTTCTATCTATAATCGCAAATAGGTGGGGTCCGGATTGTGTAAAAAAAGCTAATGGACTCTAAATATTTGACCGTTTAGAATATAAAAAACCAAAGATGTTCTGAGCGGACAAAGAAGTATTTCACCTCCAACTGATCTCAGTGACCAATCAAAAGTTCTATCAAATAAACCAGGGAACTACTTATTTCCTTATGTCAAGAGCCCTTATTCTGTCTTGGTGTCTCAAATATATTTTTTGCATTTAGTTATAGCTTCACGTTTTCCTATTAATTCATTGCGAATAATTATCTTTGCCCTTTCATGAGCGAACAATATCGATACTTTGTTGAATTGGCCTACAAAGGCACTACCTATCATGGCTGGCAAATTCAGCAAAATGCACATTCTGTACAAGAAGAAGTAAATATTGCCTTTTCTAAAATACTCCGTAATCCTATTGAGGTGATGGGGAGTGGCAGGACAGATACTGGAGTGCATGCGATACAGCAGTATGTGCATTTTGATTCTGTCATTGATATAGATAAAGCGGACTTTCTAAAAAGAATTAATTCCATCCTTCCAAAGGATATAGCCGTATATAATATCAAAAAAGTCAGGCTTGATGCCCATGCACGGTTTGATGCCCAGTGGAGAAGCTATGAATATCATATTACATTACGTAAGCAGCCATTTCTCGAAGAGCAGGCATGGTATTCTTTTTATAAAATGGATGTGGAAAAAATGAATGAGGCGGCCGCTTTACTTTTGGAGCATACCGATTTTGAATGTTTTAGTAGAGTTAAGACCAGTGTCAATAATTTCAACTGTAAAATAAAAGTAGCACAATGGGAACAAAAAGAGCATCTTTTGATTTTCCATATTACCGCAAATCGTTTTCTTAGAGGAATGGTACGTGCTATAGTGGGAACACTGGTACAGGTGGGCACAGATAAAATAGACATAACAGAATTTAAAAAGATCCTCGATAGCAAAAGCAGAAGTAAAGCCGGATCTTCCGCACCTGCCCATGGGTTATTTTTGAGTAGCGTGACCTATCCAGAGGACATATTTATATAAAAGATCACAGATTTTGAGTTTAGAAAAAGAAAATGTAAAAAGTGGGGAGATCATAGATACCAAAGTCCTCAGTAAGCTGTACCAATTTGTACAGCCTTACAAAGGGAAATTCTACTTTTTGATATTCCTTACACTTGCCCTGGCTTTACTTGCGCCTACCAGGCCGCTATTTATCCAGATAGCGATAGATGACTATGTAGCCATGGGTGATCAGGCAGGACTGCTCAGGATCATCTATCTGCTGATCGGCCTGATGATTCTCCAGTCAGTGGTGCAGTTTGCGCATACTTACTTATCTGGCTGGATTGGACAGGTTATCATACGTGATATCAGGATCAAGCTTTACAGGCATCTGTTGAAGATGAGGTTGAAATTTTTTGATAATACTCCTATAGGTAGACTGGTGACCAGAAACATATCAGATATAGAAACACTGGCGGATGTATTTAGTGAAGGTCTGGCCGCCATCATAGGTGACCTACTTCAGCTGGTAACCATACTGGCGGTGATGTTTTATATAGATTGGAAGCTTACTCTGGTCAGCCTTTGTACCCTTCCGTTGCTGATTATTTCTACTTATGTATTTA
>DATHVH010000474.1:0-3770 GCA_035461405.1 Anditalea sp. | reverse complement strand
CCACCCTCTTTATAAATTTGATTGTAATCAGGTGCAGGGCTTATTCCCAACAGTTGTTTTATTTTAGATATCATATTAAACTTTTTCTGATGTTAAATAATTTACTTCAAGCCAGGATCCTCCATTGACACATTTAATTCCCTGGCGCTTTAGAAATTCAGTACCTTGACCACTTCTTCCTCCCGAGGCACAGCACAACACCAATGGTGACTTCATTACCTTCAGCTCTCCTAATCTCTGAGGCAGTTCGTTTAAAGGTATATTTACAGCTCCGGATACACTTCCTCCTCGAAATTCCGCAGGCGTTCTTACGTCTACGATAGTTCCTTCATTATTTCGTACTATTTCGGCTAGATTCATCTTTTTATATTTTTATATGAGACTTTGTTATAAGTTTTGCAATCCTAAATAGATTACTTATTTATAGTACAAATCTAGCGCAAAAATATCCGGGAGTATGTTACATTTGTTACATAACGAACTCAGAGACAGTTATTAAAATGTGACAGAAATCGCTTATAATATAAAAAATGGTTATTGGAAAGTAGGATGAAGGGAGTTCCTATGGAAGTATAAAGTATCTATCCATCATCGTATTTTTGGTGATAATGAGGGATAGATACTTGATGTTTTTATGTAAAAGATAAGGTTATTTCGAAATTAGGATAGCTTATCGATCACAGTTTTTAATTTAGAACGGACCTCTTGGGCGATACCTCCAAGGGATTCGTTTTCTACGGCGCTCATAGAAGCCACTGGGTCCACAGCTGAGATTTCGGTTTTACCGCCTTCGGTTTCCTGGACGATGACGTTACAAGGTAACATCGTGCCGATCTTGCTCTCTGCAGTGATGGCTTGGTGTGCCATCTGTGGATTGCAGGCGCCGAGGATTCTGTATTTTCTGAAATCAATATCAAGTTTCTTTTTAAAGGTTTCCTTAACATCAATTTCAGTAAGGATGCCAAAACCCTCTTCCTTCAATCCTTGTGTGACTTTTTCTATTGCCTCATCAAATGAAGCGTCTAATACTTTTGTGAAATAATAGCTCATGGTCTAAGTTTTTGGTATATATAAATTTAACAATTTTAAAGGATCCATAAAAGGATAATACAATTGTGAATTTTCACATCCATAGATGGCTGATAGTCTATAGTCCATAGATAATCTTCTATGGCCTATAAACTATTAATAACAAAAACACTTATATATTCTGCCACGTGTTTACCTGAATTTATAATTTGTTCCTGGTACAGTAGAAAAAGAATATACCCCTAAATCTTTGCTATATGCCCTGCCATCCAGCACTGGGGCTACGGGTGAGTTTTTCGCGAGGTATTCCTCCACTACCTGGTGTATAGTATAGTCCTTATATTCTATGTCCACAGCATTGGGTAATCTGCATAACACATGCTCTGGATCTCCGGGTCGTTCACAGGCAGAGATGGTATAGTACTCATCATCCTGCATAGGCTTGCCCTTGATGGTAATGGAATTGATTCTCTTACCTTTCGGGTGTTTGCTGGTGAAGTCTACTTCCATGCCGGAAAAGCGGACCAGCCACCCTCCAAATCTTTCTGTGGCATCCTCCGCAAAAGCATGGTGCATTTCCTGTTCCAGCCATTCCCTGATCTGCCTGCCGGTAGCCTTTCCTGTTTTTACCCTTTCGTCCAGAGGCATCAGGTTCCAGAGATTGGCCCTGGTGATAGGGGCAGGTTTTCCGTCTCTTGGTATGATGGGGTTGCCAAACCTAAACCCGTTGGAAATGGATATATCTGCACCAGTTTTCCACCTGGCTGCGTCTGTAATCATATTGTCCATAGGATTTTCTACCGTCAGGTACCTGTACATGGGCGTGCTGGTATACCCTATCACAGTTTCCATCTTATCCTTGTAAGGCTTTTTTGCTTTATCCACCAATCGCTGGATTTCCGGATCTGCAGGGTATACCTCGGGGTCCACATCAAGCAATTCATAATCTTCTTTGACTATTTTCCCATCTACAAAATGCAGTACCAACTTTCCCACAAATGACCCAAAAGCGCCTGGCTCTGTTACTTTGGCGTATTTGCCTTCTATCGGCTGGCGGATTCTTTCATGGGTATCATTGCCCAGAATGTAATCCACCTCTTTGGTCATGATGTTATTGGATAATTCTACCTGCTTAAAGATCCCGATATGGGTGAGCAGAAAAAGAGCATCTGCTCCTTTTTCATGCTTTACCTCTTTGATCAATTTGGCAGTCTCCTCATCGATACCTGAAAACTTCATTCCTTCACTAAATATGGGGTTCTGCCTTATTGGGACATCAGGATCGTTAATGCCGATAAATCCGAGTTTGACGCCTTCTATTTCTGCCATATGATAGGATGGGAAAAGTGGGCTTTTATCCTCTTCATGGAACATGTTTTGGGCTATCACCGGAGTGCCATAAGCATTCAAAACATCCATCATGGCGTCTTTGCCATACACTACCTCCCAGTTTCCGGGGATCAAAAGATCATAGCCCATTTTGCTGACAATCTCTGGAAAAATATCTCCCTTTGAAAAGAATGCATAACCACTTCCCTGGATGAGATCACCACCGTCTACGATGAAGGTTCTCCCGGAGTTTTTGTTCCTTTCCTCATCAAACAGGGTTTTGATATTGGCCAAACCTCCCCGATCTTTGACTACGATGCTGTCATTTTCCCAGAACAACTCGGGATGGGTATCTAACTGTCCATGTATATCGGCAGTTTGGAGGATGGTTATGCTAATTGTGTCGCTTTTGACCGGACTTGATAACGCTGTAGAAGTAGTTTGGCTACAGGAGGTCATTATTCCTATTCCAAGTACCGCCATAGCCACACTTGTAGTTTTATTGATTATCATTATTATATATCTTTAAAGTTCTATGCTAAAATAGCCGGAGCGCTGAAGCTGTAGCAGTTCGGTGAATGCGTTTTCTACAGGTTGAAATTCCTGGGGTATATCTTCCACAGAAACACCATAATGGTCCATAGCTATTTTACAGACCTTAAGTATCATTTTAGTTTGATTAGCCTGCTGCATCATTGTTGTCATTTTAGATTTATCAGTTAATTCTTTTACAGTTTCTCCATAAATAATTAAATCAAAATTCCCAAATACCTCTCCATCCTCATCCGCCAATGCTGTCGCGGTCAAGAGAATGGGGTTTATCTGCTTAACTTGTACTGTAGATACCACATAATTGTTTTTCTTCGATTCTTGTGCCTCTACCTTGCCTATAGATATTGCCGAAAAGATTATAAGAGCACTTAATATAAGTTTATTCATCATGTTATAACTCAATGCTTATAAATCCCTTTTTTTGAAGCTGAAAGTTGTAAAGCAGTCCATTGTCTACAATTGTTAGGTGATTGGAGACAGCCTCACGGTCCATCTGAAAATTATCCAGTGAAAACCCACAGACTACAATCTTGATATTAGCCTCTTTAGACTTCACTATTATGTCTTCGATCGTTTTTTTCTCAGTTAGCCCTTTAACAGTCTCCCCACAAATGATTACATGGAATTCACCAAACTTTTTACCGTCTTCGTCTTTTAAGGACTTTGAGGTGGCTAAAATTACATTTAATTGGGAAAGGTTTCTTGTCAGAACTACATAATCGTTTTGATTGCTTTTGGGAGTGGACTGGGCTACTGCAGCAAAGCTGACGGCCAGCCCTATGAGTAAGAGTGATATTTTCTTAATGTCAATCATAATACGTTTGGTTGATTAGCTTTGAAATCATTTAAAATAAAGAACA
>DATHVH010000473.1:0-10914 GCA_035461405.1 Anditalea sp. | reverse complement strand
TAGTTGATTTGGAGGATATAAGGAGGATTGATTCCATTCAAATTAAACTGGCCATTGACATCTGTAACTCCAAATGACTGTGTTCCCTTGATCACTACCGTAGCCCCTGGCAGTGGCAGTTGATCGCTGTCTTTCACCAGGCCCTTTATGATATTTTGAGCGCTCGAGCTATAAATCTGGCTAATGCTGAGCAGCAGAAACAGAATATTATACTGTAAAGTTATTTTCATAATGGTATAATTAGGTTTATAATGGCATAAGGAATAAAAATGTAAATATAATATTTAAGTTCATAAACCCTATAGAATTTATAGGGTTTATATTTAAAACTATCTCTCCAATTTGCGGTGACCTAAAATTGTTTAATTAATTGTTAAAATAAGGAGTTGGATTGACGATATATATTATTACCTAAATCCATCAAGTCATTATTAAATGCTATAAAAAAATACCATATAGATAAAAATCAATTTCCTAAGATTTGAAAAATAATGAAATAGATGGGATGAAGTTTACTTAATTTTCAGGGGACTTCCTTATAATTTTAATTGCATGTACATTTTTGCGCCACCATCAGAATATAATAAGATAATAACTTAAATTTTGATTTTGCGGACCGCCTCCAATTATCCGCAAATAAATTGAACCGTAGATCGCAGGCTAAATTGTGGAATATCAAATTAATTTATATGGTAGGTAACACCTACGGAAATTATCAGATTGTTCTGGTTCTGTGGCTGATATTTAAATTCAGTATTTAATGAAAATTCGTCGGATAGTCTATACATAAAGCCTGATCCAATATTTAGTCCTGAAGTATTAATAAGATTTTCTTCTTCGGGAGCGAATTCCAGTCTCCGCCTAAAATAATGGAACCCTAATAGACCATAAAGTTGAGATCTACCTTCGGTGAAATAATATTTAGCATCTATATCATATGAACTAGCTTTACCGCTAGCTGGAAAATACACCGCTAGAAAGGCAGTTCCAGATAGATTATTGATGAAAAAATATTCACCGCTTAAATTCATCCCAAACAAATTTGTGCTAATTCCATATTCATTCCCTAATCTGGCTCTCAACTCACCCTCTACTTGTCCAAAGCTGGGTATAGATATAATTAATAAGAGAAACCCAACCAATAATTTTTTCATTTATTTAATAATTTATAAGTGAAATATTAAAAACCAAGAGACCTCCTTACATTTCTTCTGTTCCTAAAATCCAAAGTATACATCAAGTTCAACCTAATTACATGTTTATTACGGTAAGTTCCAGGTATACCTGTAGAACCGTAAGTCCACATATGTCCACCAAAAAACATAAAATTATTATAGGTATAACCTATAGCAGTATAAACTCTATTATCTTCAAAAATATCTGTAATATGTGAACCAGTTTCAAAGAAAATTTCATTTGAAGGATATAGAAAAAATGTTCTATTTTCCATTCTCCGCTTATTTAATGGGATATAGGCATAAGTTTTATATCTATATCTATTTGTATAATTATATTCAGCCCCTATATCATTATATCTTTTAAATCGGTGTTCGAATCGAAACTGATGAAATAGTTTAACCCTTCCCATAGGCATAATAAATAACCATTGGTGCCAAAGCCGAGGCTCAAGAGTATTCACTTCATAATTAGGATCTTCTGGATCAGGTGTATAGTTGAAAACCAAAGTAGGACCAAAAGTCACTTCAAAATTATCATTGACCAGATAAGTCAACCCCACTCTGTTATACACCTGTCCCATACGGCCAACAAAATCAGTACGGTTATCCAAGCTATTTCTTCTTCTATAATGATTTTCCTGATACCAAAACCAACGATCTGCCAGCCTTAACTTTAAATATAAACCATTCCATAACTCAGTTGTAGGAGCTAAATTAGTCCGTTCTGTCGGGATCACAGGTTGGGGATTTGTCACTTGAGCGTAAGCGGAGCATACTTGAAAATAGATGATAAGAATAAGGAAACCTAATCTCACAAGTTTTATAAAATTCATTTGAGTTTTTTATTATAAATCCAGAGCGGATTCAATTCTGTTTATAGATGTTCTTCTACCCAATCTTCTTTCTATTCTTCTGGTATCTACGTCTCTTAGTTCGTATAATCTTTCCTGAAGAGCTTCTATTTTATTAAGATGTTCTTTAATCATCGTATAACTCTCCTCATTATTTAATTCATTTATATAATGATTAAACAAAACCATACCCCCATTGTCAAATAATCTCTCTTTTGCTCTAACATTATATCGAGAATAGGTAAATGGATTGAAAGTTTCCTCTTGATAAGTTTCATCGAGATCTTCAATAGTGGGAAAAACAGCTGCTAATCTATCAAACTGGTCTTGCATTTCTGATATCAAATCCAATATGACTTCACCTTGCTCAATTCTTTCAATATAGGTGTCCATTTCAGAATATCTCCTGCTTAATTCATTAAATTGTCGCTGCAATATGTTTTCAAATACTGCTGCAAACATTTCTAAGTCTCTGTTAGAGATTGTTTTGTGTGTTAAGTAAATAGAATCAACTTCTGCTTTATTTTCTAATATTCTAGCTTCCAAAGTAGCCAGATCATCCGTTTGTTCAAGTTGTTCTAATTCACTCGTTATATAATTACTTAGAATATCTACAAGTGACTGTTCTCGTCTAATATAAGCAATCACGTTCTCTGTGAGGGATTTATCATCGCTGATTTCCTCCTCATAACTTAATTCCTTAGTCATAACATCATTATCAAATTCGTACCGGATAGTATCAAATGCAGACAAATAATCAATCCCCTCTCTTACAAAGACATTCTGATCGATATACCGGATTTCATCAGATGTCAGGATCTGAACCAAAGTATCCACCCTATCAAGTCTCTCTTGCTTGTTTTGAAAATATTCATATGCAAAAGCTAAAGAATCATCCCTGTAACGGTTAATAGCAAGAGCATTCATATTTGCAAATCGATTAACTTCGGATTGAAGTGCCTCAAAAGATTCTTCTATCTCTTCAATATTACTCTGATCATCTTTTGAAATGGGATATTCAAATCTCCTGGTATGAATAGGATATTGACTCAAGTAACCATCTTCCTGTACATAATCCTCTTCATATTGAAGAATACGGCTAAGAACATGCCGTAAAAATTCATTCCCCCGCTCCTGTACCTGTATTTCTTCAAAATATTGACGATAACCCACGTTAAAGGTCAAAGGAAATCTAGCTTCAGCAATACTAAATCCGACCTTTTCACCTTGATTTAATCTGTCCAAATTTTGGATCACTTCGTGAAATATCACTTCATTAATTACCTCTTTGGTTTCATCATTGACAACTCTCAGTCCTAATAAAAATCCATTTTCATATCTCCTTGTTTCCCTTACAAAGACAGTGTCTCTCATGTATGTAAATATCCACTCTCCAGTCATAACGCCCTGAGCATCGAGTCTTCCGGAAATATTATAAGTCAGATAATCTCCAAATTGCTCAAAAGAAACGCCGCCTGTAATATTTCCTGAAGAAAAATTGATAGGATCTGACCTAAAAAGAGGTTCTAACCTCCCCCTTTCAAATTTATTTTCCTTGTATTCCCATATTCCATTCGGAAGGCCTTCATTATATTCTGCAGAAAGTTCATAATTCTCGCTCTCTATTTCAGTAATTACTTCGAAATCAATAACATCTCTCAGTTCAACTCTATGTTCTTCCTGTACATATCTCCATCTTCCATGTTTCTGATTTTGCCTGAAATTGCCATTTACATTCAATTTACTTAATAGAGTACGGTCCAAAGTATCTATTGTCCTTCTAATAAATATGAAATTGCCATCTAAGATTATATTTCCTTCTCTATTTTCGAAAAATGAAAACTCAGCCTGCCCTTCTTCATTATTAAATGTATATTCTCCAACATATTTCTCACGTTGCTGACTATAGGTCAGACCTGTAGTAATTAATATAATAAAGAATATAAGAATACTAATAGACTTCAGTTTTAGATGATCTCTCATTATCAAAATTATTATATAAATTATAAAATTACGGAATATAATTTCATGGTATTTGTTATTGGTAGAATAAAACTACTTCATATTAAACGTCACTCCTATCTAAACAGATAAAATTGAAATATTAAAAGATGCAGATCACTTCTGCATCTATATTTAAAATTAATATCCAAGCGTTTTAAGCATAGATTCACTGCTTTGCTCGCCTGCAAATAGCCTATGGGTAATCTTGCCATCACTATCCTTATCTATCAGTACATGCTTCGGAGCAGGGATAAGACAATGTTGAATACCTCCATAACCTCCCAATGATTCCTGATAAGCTCCTGTATGGAAAAAACCTATATACTGTTTCTTATTATTCTCTTTTTTAGGTAGATAAAGATTAAATTGATGGGCTTCTGAATTATAATAATCCATACTGTCACAGGTAAGCCCTCCTAGGGATACATTATGATATTCTTCATCCCAGTTATTGATGGCGAGCATTATGTATTTCTGATCTAAGCCCCAGCTGTCTGGAAGCTGAGTGATAAAGGAGCCATCTATCATATACCAAAGCTCTTTATCATTTTGAAGTTTCTCATCCAATATGGAATAGAGTACTGCACCACTTTCCCCGACAGTATAGCTACCAAATTCTGTAAAAATATTAGGTTCTACTGTGTTATTCTTAGCACACATCCACTTGATGTTTTTAACTATTTGTTCTGCCATATATTGGTAGTCATAGTCAAAAAATACATTGGTCTTTATGGGAAAGCCTCCACCTATATCCATGGTGTCTAGTTCTGGACAATTTTTTTTCAGATCTACATATTTTTGTATAAACCTAGTAAGCTCCGACCAGTAATAAGCTGTGTCCTTTATCCCCGAATTGATGAAGAAGTGCAACATCTTTAAGCTTACTTTCGGATTGTCTTTTATCTTTTCTTCATACAGCCGAATGATATCATTGTATCTAACTCCTAAACGGGAGGTATAAAATCCAAACTTTGGTTCCTCATCAGATGCTATCCTAATACCTACCTGGAAAGGTACCTTTACATGCTCCAAATAATAGTCTATCTCAGTAAGATTATCCAAAATTGGAATACAATTTATAAAACCGTCATTTAGCAGTTCAGTGATATATCTTCTGTACAGTTCTCTCTTAAATCCATTACATACAATGTAGGTATCTTTAGAAATTTTACCTCTATCATATAGATTTCTTACTATCGGTATATCAAAAGATGACGAAGTCTCTATATGTATATCATTTTTCAGTGCCTCATCCATTACAAAACTAAAATGAGACGATTTGGTACAATAGCAATAGGTATAGCTGCCGTGGTAATCGTGGGTTTTTATAGCATTATTAAAGATAGTTTTGGCATTTTGTATGTTTTCACTGATCTTGGGAAGGTATGTGAGCTTGAGGGGAGTGCCATATTCCTCGATTATGTTCATTAAATCTACTCCGTTAAAGTGGAGTTTGTTATCTTCAACATGGAATTCTTTGGTAGGGAAATCAAAAGTCTGTTGAATCAAATCTGCATATTTATTCATTTTTGATGGTTAAGGTTTAAAGAAAAGAAAATTGGACCTTAAATTTTTAATCCAATACGTATTCAAATACCGTACTCAAAAAGTACAGTTGAATACATATGTAATTAAAGTCATTAATTATCATTTTGGTTTGAATGAAACAGACAAAATAAAGGATATTTTGTGTGAAATGAAAATAGGGAACTACTGTTGGCTGGTCGCTGTGCTCTGATTGACGCGTCCTTCCGTCATCCTACTCCTGCCGAAAGTTCTCCCGAAGCGCAGAAATATTTGGCCTAGAAAATAAGGTTAGGGCAATATTTAGCTATATAAATTTTCCGTTTCAGCATAGGATTCTTCTCTTCGCTCTGAATGACGTAAATCTTGAGATAATTCACTCAACCCAGATTGACGAGAATGGTATATTGCCCTTTTTTAGCTAATTTTGCGCCTGAGTAAAGAAACTGGGGTCACAAACCCAAATTAAGAATATATAACCCAATAATTAATGCGTAATATTAAACTAGTAGAAGTTAGGTCTGAAATAGCAGCAGGTACACGTGGTGCCAGTTTGGGAATCGACGCCCTTAAAATTGCCAGTTTGGATAAAAAATCCAATTTCTTTACCAAATTTGATCCCATCAGTGTCCAGGATGCAAATAACTATCTGTGGAAAGGCAATAAATTCCCTCAGGCCAAATATATCGATGGTGTACATCAAGTCATCAAAAATGTCTATGAAGCTATAAAAGCTTTGAGGGTAGAAAAAAAATTTCCCATAGTATTGGCTGGTGACCACTCTACAGCTGCGGGAACAATAATGGGTATCAAAGCAGCAGATCCTGAAAAAAGACTCGGTGTCATTTGGATTGATGCCCATGCCGATCTCCACACCCCTTATACCACTCCTTCCGGCAATATGCATGGAATGCCTCTGGCTATGTGTCTTTCGACTGATAATCTGGAATCAAAAGTAAATGACCCTTCGGGTGAAATAATAGAGTACTGGGAAAAAATCAAAAAAATAGGCGGTGATGAACCTAAAATTTTACCTCAGGATATTGTTTTCATTTCACTTAGAGACACGGAAAAGCCAGAAGATTATCTAATAGCTAAACATGGTATGACCACTTTTACTACTGATGAAGTCCATAGCTTAGGGGTTACAGAAATCGCAAAAAGAGCCCTGGAAAAGTTGAGTAACTGTGAACAGATCTATATTTCTTTTGATGTAGACAGTATGGACAGCTCTATCTCGATGGGAACAGGCACCCCTGTTCCTAACGGAATCACAGTAGAAGAAGCTATTTCCCTCAATGTAGAGTTGATCAAAGACAAAAGGGTATGTTGCTGGGAAATAGTAGAGGTCAATCCTACACTAGATACCGAAAACTTAATGGCGGAAAACGCATTTGATGTGTTAGAAGCCACCACTACATCACTGGTCAGTAATTTTTAATTTTTACATCATATTAAGCCAATTATAAAAACATGACTATTCAAGAACAGATCCTTTCAGACATTCAAAAAGCATTTATTACACTTTTTGACCATGAACTTCAGCAAGATGAATTAGTACTTCAGCCTACTAGGAAAGAATTTGCAGGGTCTTATACCTTTGTCATGTTTCCTTACTTAAAAATCACTAAATCGAGCCCGGAAGATGGGGGGCGCAAGATTGGAGATTTTTTGAAAGAGCATTCTCCCGCCGTAAAGGACTATAATGTGGTGAAAGGATTCCTAAATCTTGAAGTTACAGAATCCCTTTGGCTTCAGATATTTCAGGACCTGTATATGAAAGAGCAGATAGGCCAGCTTCCTTCCAATGGTCAAAAAGTGATGGTGGAATACAGTTCTCCAAATACTAACAAGCCACTCCATTTAGGTCATTTGAGAAACAATTTCCTTGGTTTTTCGATCTCGGAGATATTGGCAGCAAATGGTTATGAAGTCATCAAAGCCAATCTAGTAAATGACCGTGGCATCCACATTTGTAAATCGATGGTAGCCTATCAGAGGATAGGAAATGGTGAAACGCCTGAAACCAGTGGTCTGAAAGGGGATCACTTAGCAGGAAAATACTACGTAGCTTTTGATAGAGAGTATAAGAAGCAAGTAGCAGAGCTGATGGCAGATGGCCAGACAGAGGCCAGGGCCAAGCAAATGGCGCCATGGATGATGGCCGCTCAGGATATGCTGCGCAAATGGGAATCTGGCGATAAAGAAGTAGTAGAACTATGGACACAGATGAACCAATGGGTCTATCAGGGATTCAACGAGACTTATAAACGAATGGGAGTCCTTTTTGACAAATTCTATTATGAGTCTGAAACCTATTTGCTGGGTAAAGATATAGTAGAAGAAGGACTTGAAAAAGGCGTTTTTTATAAAAAAGAAGATGGATCTGTATGGGTAGATCTAAGCGACGAAGGGCTTGATGAAAAACTGGTATTAAGGGCCGATGGCACCTCTGTTTATATCACTCAGGATCTTGGTACGGCAGATCTCAAGTATAGAGATTTCGGTTTCAATAAATCTGTATACGTCGTAGGAAATGAACAAGACTACCACTTTGATGTGCTTTTTAAAATCATGAGAAAGCTTCAGAGACCATTTGGAGAAGGACTATATCATCTTTCATATGGAATGGTTGATCTGCCTACAGGAAAAATGAAATCCCGTGAAGGTACAGTGGTAGATGCGGATGATCTTATGCAAGAAATGATCGACACCGCGGAAACACATACCAAGGAGCTAGGTAAAATAGATGGTTTTAGTGAGGATCAGGCTAGGGAACTTTATGAAACCTTGGGAATGGGCGCCTTAAAATATTTTCTGCTAAAAGTGGACCCTAAGAAAAGGATGCTTTTCAATCCTCAGGAGTCAATAGAGTTTCAAGGAAATACAGGGCCATTTATACAATATTCACATGCGCGTATAGCATCCATTATCAGAAAAGCAGATCAGATCGGTGTGGATTATAAGCATGCAGATTATACGCAGATAGAAAAGCTGGAAGCTGCGGAACAGGAACTGATTATAGTGCTAAATGACTTCGAAAAAAAGATCAAAATAGCAGGAGAAGAATTATCTCCAGCTGTAGTAGCGCAATATCTTTTTGATCTTGCAAAAGAATATAATCGTTTTTATGCCGAATTGCCTATCTTTAATGAGGATAATAAATTGGTACAAACATTTAGGGTTGCCCTGTCAGTCCAGGTTGCCAAAACAATTAAAAGAGGAATGCAGTTATTAGGCGTGAAAGTGCCTGATAGGATGTAAAAATCCAATATCCGTTCAGTAAAGCGTAAAGATTTCACTATTTATTTATAACTATGAATAAGATCATATTACTCCTCGCTTTGCTGGCCATGTCCTGCAATGTAGAAAACAAGGTCACTGATGAATCAGTATCGGCCTCCATGCTTACCATAGACGATATGATTATGCCCAAAAATTTCCATGAATTCAAGCTTAAAAACATCGATGGAGAGGAAGTGGATTTTGCCCAGTTTAAAGGTAAAAAAGTTCTGCTAGTGAATGTAGCTTCTAAATGTGGATATACTTCCCAATATGCCGAACTCCAGGAACTTCACGAAAAGCATGGAGATAAGATTACTGTTCTGGGTTTCCCTGCAAATAATTTTGGGGGGCAAGAACCAGGCACTGAAGAAGAGATTAAAACTTTTTGCAGCGAAAACTTTGGTGTGACCTTCCCTATGTTTGAAAAGGTATCTGTAAAAGGTGTAGACAAACATCCACTTTACAGATGGCTTTCTGATAAGGATCTAAACGGATGGAATGATAAGGAGCCGGCTTGGAACTTTAGTAAATACCTTTTGGATGAAGAGGGAAAACTGGTTGATTTCTACCCAAGTGCGGTAAGTCCTATGGATGAAAAAATCTTAAGCCATTTATCTTCCTAAAAAATAAAAAGTCGTTTTTAGGAAAATCAATATTATTACACACTGTATAAATTATCCTTCCCCATCCAACTACCTTCAGGATCTGAATGGACAGGCAATACTATATTGTAGTAGATATTTGTAATTTGTAATTATAGTGGAAGTTAAATTAGCAAGTAAAAAAGAAGCGTGGCTTCATGCCATTAGGTTAAGAACATTACCATTGGCTCTTGCCAGTATACTAATGGCCAGTTTTCTGGCTTATTTTTATGAAGTTTTCAGATGGGAAATCCTGGTGTTGGCAGCTAGTACCACTACCCTACTTCAGATCTTGTCCAATTTAGCAAATGACTATGGTGACAGTATTCATGGCGCTGATAGTGAAGCTCGGGAAGGCCCAATAAGAGCAGTCCAGTCAGGCATTATACCTTTACAGGAAATGAAGGCAGCTATGGTTATATTTGCCTTACTTTCTCTTCTGAGTGGAATTTTATTGCTTTATGTAGCGGTTAGTAGCTGGCTCATGTTTTGGGTCTTTATAGGCCTTGGACTTTTAGCCATCTTAGCAGCTATAACCTACACATCTGGCTCCAATCCCTATGGATATATAGGCCTGGGTGATATTTCAGTTTTTCTTTTTTTTGGACTTACGGGTGTATTGGGCACTTTTTTTCTACACAAGATGGACCTTGAATTGGCTGTGATTTGGCCCGCCATTTCACTTGGGCTCTTCAGTACCGCTGTATTAAATATTAATAATATCCGTGATATCAATGCAGATACCAAAGCAGGTAAAAAATCCATCCCGGTCAGAATAGGAAAAAGTGCTGCTATTAAATATAATTGGGCTTTAATTATAGGTGGGAATATATTTTTAATAATTTTTGTCCTTCATGAAAATGCCTGGGGAGGTTTACTGGCTATATTATTACTACCTGTGATGTTGGGGGTAGGAAAAGGGGTTCAAAATGGGAAAAGCTCAAAAGAAATTGATCCCTTCTTAAAAAAGATGGCCATTTCCACTTTGTTATGGGTATTGGCTTTTGGGGTTGGCTTGCTTGTTTTTGAAAGTCTGTAGCCTGATCCGGCGATAAGATTGATGAAAACTTGATCCATGAAAATAAAAAGAAACATGACTTTTGCATTGCTGTAAATCATGACTGTGCTTTTTTAAAGTTGTACCTTCATTAAAATTGAATATTTCCAATTTCCCTTACCTTTAGATAAGGGTTTTGGATCAATTCCTTCACTCTGGGGCTTTAGCCAAACTTCTTACGCTTCATTTCGGCTAAAGCCGTGGCATTCTTAAGGAAGCTATAACCACTAGCGGAAGCTAGTGGAAATTGGAAAGGTACATGACTTTGTGCTTTACTAAGGATTCATAAAATTAAGAATGAACTTGACTATTTGCTTTGCTGGGGATTCATGAGGTGGTCAATCTATAAATTTGTACTTCCATTTACCCTGAAG
>DATHVH010000472.1:0-2168 GCA_035461405.1 Anditalea sp. | reverse complement strand
TTATTTCTCTTGAATATTAGGAAATAAAAAAAGTATTTCATTAATTAGTGTCATAGTATATTAAGACACTAAAACAATATGTCAATGATCCATTTTAAAAACCTGTCTTTTGCTTACAAAAAGCAGGAAAATCTTTTTAATCAGCTCTCCTGGAAGATACCAGAAGGGAGCATAGTGGGTTTGCTGGGGAAAAATGGTGCGGGAAAGTCCACTTTATTACAGCTTCTTTGTGGTCTGCTTAAACCCGATGAAGGTAGTATAAACTGTTTTGGTTATACTCCATTTGATAGGAAACCCAGCTTTTTAGAAGAGGTACTATTGGTACCTGAAGAGCATTATTTGCCTCCTTCCACTAGCTTAGATAATTACACCAATACTTATTCTAAATTTTATCCCAGTTTTGATCATGCAAAGCTGGATAGAATTTTGGCGGATTTTGATTTAGATAAAGGAAGAAAATTCGGTAAACTATCTTTTGGACAGCGGAAGAAATACCTTATCGCTTTTGCTCTTTCTTCAGGATGTAGGATGCTGCTGCTGGATGAGCCTACCAATGGTTTAGATATTCCTTCCAAAAGCCTCTTCCGAAAAATAGTTGCCGCTAATTTGGCTGAAAACCAGACTGCCATTATAAGTACCCATCAGGTAAAGGATATAGAAAATTTATTGGACAGAGTGGTTATTATAGATAATGGTCATGTGATATTTAATCATGATATGTTAGAAATAGGTGAAAATTATGTGTTTGGAATGTCCAGCAATGAAGATCCTGATGCGTTATTTTCAGAAAAACAGGCAGGTGGGTATCATATATTGCGGAAGGCGAGCATATTGGATCAACCAAGTCAGGTAAATCTGGAGCTCCTTTTTAATGCAGTAACTCAGGGAAAAATCAGTCAATCACAAAAAGTTGAAAGCCTTAGCCATGAATAATTCTAACCAATTCTTAAGCTTTCCTAGACTCGGAAAGCTCATACATCATGAAATTAATATAAACAAGCAAGTTTATGCTATGATCATACCAGTAGCAATGATCTCATTTATGGCAGTTTTATTTTTTTCTTTTTCAGTATCCAATCAATTTTCGGCCTCGGGTTATGTGCCGTTTTTATTTATAGGGTATTTTATCATGTGCATTTTTCTTACAGGAAAAAGTTTTCCTGCATTGAAAAATAAATATTCAAGTACGATCTATCTTACCTTACCAGCCTCTTCATTTGAAAAATTGTTCGTCCAATGGATTTTTAAACTAGCAATACCTCTGTTATTATATCCATTAATATTTTGGTTAACAGCATATATTTCTGTAGAAATATATCAAATGTTCACATCAGTATTAGGTTCTTCTTCTGATGCCGGGGTTGCTAGTAAACCCATTGAAAAATTCACTTATAATACCTTTGGGATATTTGATGAGAAAACTGAAACATTATTTAAAGTGATGATGATCTCTTTATATATAGCTGTTCCTTCGGTTTTTCTTTTGGGGAGCATTAGTTTTAATAAGTGGGGCAATATTAAAGCGCCAATAGGATTTTTCTTTTTAGGCTTTTTATATGTCTGTTTTTTGGTTTTCCTGTCCCACATTTTGGAACCTGATGCAACCCAGGGTTTTCAGATAAACCTAAATCTTGGACCCATGGTAATCGAGGATACTCCATTAATTGTCCTTATAGCTATTGGTTATATTAGTTTAATCCCGATAATAGCTTGGACAGCCAGCTATTGGAAGCTAAATGAAAGGGAGGTATAATATGGAATTTAACGAATCAAGAAATATCTTTCTTCAGATAGAGGACTGGCTCAATGAAAGGATTCTATTGGGAGAGTATAAACCCAATGACCGCATACCCTCTGTAAGAGAATTAGCTGAGGAGATGGAAGTGAACCGTAATACAGTCATGAGAACTTATAGTAATATGGAAAGTCAAGGAATACTTGAAAATAAAAGGGGAGTAGGGTTTTTTGTATCCGAAAAAGCTCCTAAAGAAATAAAAGAGATCCAAAAGAAAGAGTTCTTTGATAAGGATTTACCCAAATTAATCAATAAAATAAAACTACTAAAATTAAGCGCAGAAGATCTGGGCGAGTTGATTCTAGCACTTAATCATAACCGACATGAAAACTAGTAATCTAATACTGACAATATTCGTAGCGTCTTTTTTCTT
>DATHVH010000471.1:0-3111 GCA_035461405.1 Anditalea sp. | reverse complement strand
CAAGACTGGTACTATTACAAGCAATCACTGCCTAGTTGGTTTCATCCGAACCAAGAGTAATAAATTGTATGCATTTTCATTTATGAACAATAATTACCCTTATAAAGCTAGCCAGGTAAGGCGGGAAATGGAAAAGGTTTTGATCTATGTCCGAGATAATTTTTAGTTAAACCTATGAACAAAAGAACATTTATAAAATCACTGGGACTTTCTTTAAGCCTATTTCCTATATTAGGAATGCAAAGGGCCCTAAAAAATAAAGAGCATCAATCCACCCTCCTTCCTATGCCACTGCAATGGGGAGATACGGTAGGATTAATCAGTCCCTCTGCAGCCACAGCGGAAAGAATACAGTTCCAATTTGCCAAAGAGGCACTGGAAGCTTTAGGGTTTGTAGTAAAGCCTGGAGCTAATTTGGAAAAAAGAAGAGGCCATCTTGCAGGGACTGACAAAGAAAGAGCTGATGACTTAAATGGTATGTTTGCTGATAAGGAAGTAAAGGCCATTATCTGTATCCGGGGCGGATCTGGGGCAGCAAGGATCTTACCTATGATCAATTATGAATTAATTAAACAAAATCCTAAACCCATATTAGGCTATAGTGACATCACTGCCATCCATAATGCTATTTATGCTAAAACTGGCTTGATTACTTTTCACGGTCCCAATGGCACGGGAAGCTGGAACAGCTTTAATGTAAATCAGTTTGAAGAAGTATTTTTTAAACAAACCCTTCTCAAATTTGAAAATGAAAAAATAAAAGGTGATGAGCTTATCGTAAAGCAGAACAGGATTCAGACTATCACAGCAGGCAAGTCTGAAGGCGTGATCGTAGGAGGAAATTTGACAGTGTTGACTGCACTGGCAGGTTCTGGATATTTACCTAATTTTAATGAAAAAATACTTTTCCTTGAAGATATCGGCGAGGAACCCTATAAGATAGACCGGATGATGAGCACCCTAAAGCTGATGGGAGCGCTGAATAATCTTAAAGGATTCATCTTTGGCCAGTGCACTGATTGCAACCCTACCGGCGGATATGGTGCTTTGACATTAGATGATATATTCGATGATTACATATTGCCTCTGAATATACCCGCCTATCGGGGTGCTATGATAGGTCATATACCTAAGCAATTTATAGTACCCATAGGGGCTAGAGTATCTATGGATGCTGATGAAGGTACTTTTACTTTACAGGAAAAAATTTTCCAATCATAGATGAAAAACATATCTCTTATGGCTTTAGCTGTTCTCAGCTCAATGTGTTTTAGCTGCCAAACTATAAATAAGTCAACTTCAAAGAAATCCGATATGACTGAGCAAAAGTTACAGTATCTAGCTTTGGGAGATTCATACACCATAGGGGAAGGTGTGCAGGAGGAAGAAAGATACCCTATGATACTGGTCGATCTTTTAGCAGAACAAAATATTCATATAGCCAAACCAACCATCATCGCTACTACCGGCTGGACCACGGATGAACTTCAAATAGGAATAGCCAAAACACAGGGACTGGAGGAGACATATGATCTGGTCACTTTACTTATTGGCGTAAACAACCAGTACAGGGGTAGAAGTATCGATAATTACAGAGAGGAATTTACCGCCTTACTGGAACAGGCCATAGACTTTGCAGGGGGAAATCCCGATCATGTCTTTGTGCTATCTATTCCTGACTGGGGCATCACCCCGTTTGCTACAGAGAAAGGTGTTGATAAGGCAAAAGTGGCTGCTGAAATCGACCGATATAATCAGTTAAAAAAAGAAATAAGCCGATCAAAAGGCGTATCCTATACCGACATCACCGAGCACTACCGTAAGCATGGTAATAAAGAAGATGGAGTGGTAGGTGACAATCTCCACCCCAGCGGGAAGATTTATAGGTACTGGGCAGAGATGGTAAAAGATGAAGTGGTTGGGAGCTTCAAACGACCGAAATAAAAAATGTAAGAAGTGAGAAGTGAGAGGTGAGAAGTGAATTGACCAAAAATAGGTTGTCAACAGACAATTAAGACATCATTTCGCACCTTTGGTGATTTATCTAACGATCCTTTTAATTAATTAAAATACCTGAGACTTTATCAATTTTAAATTTCCTAAAAAAAAAGAGCTTCGATTTCGAAGCCCTTTTTTTATATATTGATATGATTACTTAGGAATCACATTTGATATCATGCTGATCTTTTCAATTGGTTCGGAAGCATTAGAGTAAATTCTTACCACACTGTTCTGCTTTCCCATTTTACCGGCAGAGTTGAAGGTCACTTTAATGTCCGCAGATTTACCTGGAAGTATTGGTTCCTTCGGCCAAGCCGGTACGGTACATCCACAAGTGGTCGCTACATTGGAAATGGTCAAAGGAGCAGTTCCTGTATTTTCCAATGTGAAAGTATGTTCGACTTTAGTACCCTGTGTAATATCACCAAAATCTTTGGATTTTTCAGAGAACGAAATAACAGGACCATCCGCTTTGTTCATCGCCTGTGCATTTTCTTGCGCTTTAACTGCAAATGCCACTAGGGCCATCACCATTACTAAGACTAATTTTTTCATATGAATATAGTTTGTTTTTTAAAAGATATATGGAATCTCGCATGACTGCCCCCGATAGCTATAGGGCCATTCATCTGGGTGAGGTTTCTCTGATGCCTGACTGCCATAAGGCAGGTTCGATTTCAAGTAAATATTTATTAAGTGTTTAATTTTTTAGTGTTATGCTTTAATGTAAAATTTCGGATTAAAGTTCACCATAAACAACTGTTCTGATGCCCTTGTCACCGCAGTATACAACCAACGTATATACTCCTTATCAAGTTGCTCTTCTGTCAAATATCCTTGATCCACAAAAACAGCTTTCCACTGCCCACCCTGCGATTTATGACAGGTAAGTGCATAGGCAAACTTAACTTGGAGCGCATTAAGATACGGATCTTTTTTAATAGCTTCCTGCCTTTCTCCCTTCTTTGCCAAATCAGCATAGTCTTCAGACACTAATCTGTAGAGTTCTCTGTACTGCTCCGGACTCAGTGCAGGCGATGGTGAGTACAGCGTATCCAGTATCACTTTCGCCTCAAAGCTCGGCTCGTCGGGATAGTCCATCAGACTCAG
>DATHVH010000470.1:0-13419 GCA_035461405.1 Anditalea sp. | reverse complement strand
TCATTTAGTCCATTTGAAGATGCCTGGAACCGTAAAGGAATATCCTTTGACAATATTCAGAGTGGACCGTTCTTGAGAGTGGGCGCAGGTATATCACTGCCTGATCATAATTTCTTCTACAAAGATGCCTCGATCGGTGTCCATATGCTCTACGGATTACATTACACTAATCCTGCCCAACTCAATAATTTTCTGGAAACCTTTGGTTACAATACATTTACTGGAAGACCCTCTAATTTGGGTTTGAAAATACTGGGTGAAAATAGAGGGTTACTTTATGGAATTGACTTGTATAACTTAGCCATGTCCAATAATGCCAATAATTTAAAAACCCACTCTCTCAATAGCTTCCGAATTTATGGCAATGTTGGGAAGAAACTATATGATTTGAAAAATATAGAAATGGGAGTGTTAACAGGACTAGGATATGGAAATCTGCGGTATACCTTATTAAATGAAAACAAACCTGAATTCCCACTACTATTTGAAGAGCCCGATTATGATGGTTATTTAAATACTTGGGGCTTATTGGTAAAACCTGAAATCTATCTTGCCTATGCCATGCCATTGAGCAAAAACCATTCAACTGACTTGATTTATAGTGTTTATGGTGGATATGAGCTACCTATAGGTGGCTATAGATTGGCTGACTTAGGAATGAGCAAATATATGGCGGGCCCATATATTCAATTCGGCATAGGCATCAGGCCATAAAATTTTTTCAAATGTCAGTAATGTTATAGGTATTATAGCTTTTTATTAAGTTTATTGATTAAATTTACAATTGCTTATCGAGAAAGACTGAGGGAAGGGCCCTATGACGTCTTAGCAACCTGATTAAACAAGGTGCTAACTCCCATTTCGGAAACGCCGGAAAAAGATGAGCCGCTATGAAAATTTTATTTTTAGGTCGGTTCTTTCTCGTGAAAGCTTTTTGGTTACTAAATCAAACCTATATGCAAAACCGAACCGAATTACTTCTGCAGACATTTCAAAAAAAGATTATGATATTGGATGGTGCCATGGGTACTATGATTCAACGTTATAAACTTAATGAGGCAGATTTCAGAACAGAGAGTCTACAAAATCATCCAAAATCTTTAAAAGGCAATAATGATCTTCTGTCATTGAGCCGGCCTGATATTATAAAAGAGATACATGAGGCATACTTTGATGCAGGGGCTGATATTATTGAAACAAATACATTTAGTAGCACTTCTATAGCGCAGGAAGATTATTCTTTGGGAGAACTAGCTTATGAATTAAATGTATCTTCTGCACAAATTGCCAAAAAAGTAGCTTTAGCCTATTCAGAACTTAATCCAGATAAACCAAGGTTTGTAGCAGGTGCCATCGGTCCTACAAATAGAACTGCTTCAATTTCTCCTGATGTGAATGACCCTGGCTTTCGGGCGATTACCTTCGATCAACTGGCTGAGGCATATAGGGAGCAGGTGAAAGGGCTTTTGGATGGCGGAGTAGATATCCTTTTAGTCGAAACTATCTTTGATACCCTGAATGCTAAGGCAGCTATTTATGCGATTTTAGAAGTGTTTGAAGAAAGGGCTATGCCTTTATCTCCCGAAGAGGGTGGAATCCCGATCATGATCAGCGGAACTATTACCGATGCATCAGGTCGAACTCTATCTGGACAGACTACCGAAGCATTCCTGATCTCATTGTCCCATGTGCCCCTTTTAAGTATAGGGCTAAACTGTGCATTAGGTGCAAAAGAACTTAGGCCTTATTTAAAAGTATTGTCTGAGAAGGCTCCTTTCTATATTAGTGCCTATCCAAATGCAGGCTTGCCCAACGAATTCGGACAGTATGACCAAGGTGATCAGGAAATGGCAGATCAAGTGGAAGTATTTCTGAAGGAAGGTCTCATTAATGTGTTGGGAGGATGCTGCGGGACTACTCCTGACCATATCAGAGCCTTAGCAGCGGTGGCGGAAAAGTACCAGCCAAGAAAATTGGACGAAAAGACAGAATTGATAGAAGAATGATAAAAGGAGACAATACTTTAAAGTTATCAGGGCTAGAACCTCTGGTCATTACACCGGAAATAAACTTTGTAAATATTGGCGAAAGGACAAATGTTACAGGTTCCAAAAAATTTGCCAAGCTGATATTGGACAATAAGTTTGATGAAGCTCTGGATGTAGCTCTGGATCAGGTGAGGGGAGGTGCTCAAATCCTCGACGTATGCATGGATGAGGGAATGCTAGATGGGGAGGCTGCCATGGTGAAGTTTTTAAACCTGATAGCTTCTGAACCTGAAATCAGTCGGATACCTATCATGATAGATAGCTCCAAATGGAAAATTATACTTGCTGGTCTAAAATGTATACAAGGGAAGGGCATAGTAAATTCAATAAGTCTAAAAAATGGAGAGGAAGAATTTTTAACTCAGGCTAAAATAATCAAAAGATTTGGGGCTGCAGTAGTAGTGATGGCTTTTGACGAAAAAGGACAGGCTGATACTTATCAACGACGAATAGATATATGTAAAAGAAGTTATGACTTGCTGACCCAAAAAATCGGATTTAACAGAGGTGATATAATATTTGATCCCAATATATTTCCAGTGGCTACCGGCATGGATGAGCACAGAAAAAACGCAGTGGACTTTTTTAAAGCTACAACTTGGATTAAAGAGAATCTTCCCGGTGCTAAAGTAAGTGGAGGGGTAAGTAATGTCAGTTTTTCCTTTAGAGGCAATAATCCAGTCAGGGAGGCTATGCATGCGTCATTCCTATATCATGCCATCAAACATGGAATGGATATGGGCATAGTAAATCCTACTATGCTGGAAATATATGATGATATACCTTCAGATCTTTTGGAGCGGGTAGAGGATGTGCTATTCGATAGAAGAGAAGATGCCACCGAAAGGATGCTTGAATTCGCGGAGACGGTAAAATCTAAAGACAAAAAAGAAGTAGTAAATGAAGCATGGAGGTCTGATCCGGTAGAGAAGAGAATAGAACATGCCTTGGTAAAGGGAATTATTGACTTCATCATTGATGATACCGAAGAGGCCAGGTTAAAATATGACAGTCCTCTTAAAGTAATAGAAGGTCCGCTCATGGACGGTATGAATGTAGTGGGAGACCTCTTTGGTGAGGGTAAGATGTTTTTGCCTCAGGTGGTAAAATCTGCACGCGTAATGAAAAAAGCAGTGGCTTACTTAGAACCATTTATGCCAAAAGCAGGTGACGTAAACTATAACGAAAGCCAGAGTAAAATTAAAAAAATACTTTTGGCTACGGTAAAAGGAGATGTCCATGACATAGGTAAAAATATAGTAGGTGTAGTACTAGCGTGTAACAGTTATCAGATTATAGATCTGGGTGTGATGGTAGATGCCCAAAAAATTATAGATGAAGCTATTAAAAATCAAGTGGATATAATTGGTCTAAGCGGACTCATTACCCCCTCTTTGGACGAAATGGTAAATGTGGCTGAAGAAATGGAAAAGCAAGGCCTTCGGATGCCGCTACTCATAGGAGGGGCTACTACATCACGTATCCATACTGCTGTAAAAATAGACCCAGTTTACAGCGGTATAGTAATGCATGTACAAGATGCTTCTAAATCAGTGCCTATAGCAGGTGAATCTATAAGTGAGGAAACAAGAGATAGTTATAAATTAAAAATAAAAGAAGCTTATCAGGAGTTGCGAGAGGGACACGAAGCCAAGCAACAAGCCAAGCAAATGGTGACTTTCTCAGAAGCAAAAAATAATCCCACTAAGTTGGATTGGTCCAATTATACACCTGCTAAACCTAATATCGAAGGTAGAAAAGTGATAGAGGATCTTGATCTTGCTTTATTACGGGATTATATAGACTGGACACCATTCTTCAGTACCTGGATGCTTAGTGGTAAATACCCCAAAATCCTTGATGATAAGATAGTAGGCGGAGAGGCTACTAAGCTTTATAATGATGCCAATGAGATGTTGGATCAAATCATTGAAAATAAATGGATCAAAGCCAAAGCGGTTTTAGGGATATTTCCTGTTTTGAGAGAAGGTGAGGATGTACATATTTTGGGAGAAAATAGCCTTCCAACAGATTATAAATTTCACTTTTTGAGACAGCAGGGGAAAAAAGGGAATAATGTGCCAAACCGATCGCTCGTAGATTATATCCATCCGGAAGAACAAGATTATCTTGGGGCCTTTGCTGTCACAGCGGGCTTGGGTATAGATGATAAGCTTAAAGATTTCCAAAAGGTAGGTGATGATTATAATGATATAATGCTCAAAGCTTTAGCTGACCGACTAGCTGAAGCTGGAGCGGAATATTTACATACTCTCGTAAGAAAAGAAATTTGGGGATATAGTCCTGATGAACATTTGGCCAATGATGAATTGATCAGGGAAGCCTATAAAGGTATTAGACCTGCTCCTGGGTATCCCGCATGTCCAGAGCATTCAGAAAAAAGTACCCTATTCCACCTTTTGAAAGCAGAAGAAGTGGGGATGGAGCTTACCGAAAGTTTTGCCATGCTACCTACCTCCTCTGTCAGCGGTTTTTACTTTGGTCATCCAGAAAGTAAATATTTTGGGCTCGGCAAGATCGGTGAAGACCAGGTGGAGGACTACGCCCGTCGGAAAGGAGTATCAAAAGAACAAGCAGAAAAGTGGCTTTCGCCTAATTTAGCCTATACACCTAACAAAAATCCAGTCATTCAATAAATGAATTCGGTCATGACGCAAACTACATACAGAGGGATGAATATCCATCACGCGATATTTCATCCTTTCCATCGGCGCGGGACATGTTATGACTACTGAAAAACAATTATACACAGATGAAAATAACCGAATATTTAGACAAGGCGGACAAGCCGCTTTTTTCATTCGAAATTTTACCACCTTTAAAAGGCCAAAGTTTAAGACATCTAATGGAAGGAATATCACCATTAATGGAATTTAATCCTCCATTTGTAGATGTCACTTATCATAGAGAAGAATTTATTTATAAAAAGCATCCTAATGGGTTACTAGAAAAGGTTAGCACTAAAAAGCGTCCGGGAACCGTCGGTATATGCGCCGCTATCATGAATAGGTTTCATGTTGAGGCGGTGCCGCATTTGCTCTGCGGAGGGTTTACCAAAGAGGAAACGGAGAATGCTCTTATAGACCTAAATTTTATTGGTGTTCAAAATGTGTTGGCGCTCCGAGGTGATGCCCCAAAGTCAGAGGGTAAATTTGTCCCTGAGCCCGATGGCCATCATTTTAGTTGTGATTTGGTAAAGCAGATCATTGGAATGAACCAAGGACACTATCTACATGAAGAGACAGAAGTAGGCTTCCAGACAGATTTCTGTGTAGGTGTGGCAGGATATCCGGAGAAACATTTTGAAGCTCCCAGCATGAAATTTGACCTTAAGCATTTAAAGGCCAAAGTAGAGGCAGGCGCTGAGTATATCGTTACACAGATGTTTTTTGATAATCAAAAGTTTTTCGAATATGTAGATAATGTACGCGCTGCAGGGATAAATGTGCCTATTATACCAGGGCTGAAGCCCATTACTACATTGGGACAAATAGTGAATTTACCCCGTACCTTTTTTCTGGATATGCCTGACGATCTTCTTGATGAACTGGAAAAATGCACTACCAATAATGAAGTAAAAGAAGTAGGAATAGAATGGGCGATACAACAAAGTAAAGAATTAGTTGCAAAAGGTACCCCATGTCTTCATTACTATACCATGAGTAAAGCAGATGCCACTTATAAAATTGCCAAAGCAGTGTTTTAGTGATAGATTGTTGGATGACGATGTCAGATGTCATATAATAAAGGATGCCCGGCAGTGAGGGGAGACGGATGAAGGAGGCAATAATTAAATAGGATTGGGCTGTAGCCCATTCAATAGATGAGAATTTTAAAGACATTGGCTTTATCCCTAGATTGCTTGTTGAATATTTGATAACGGTGGTGGGATGTCCCATGTTAGATGACGATGTAAGCATTAATCAATAAGGCTATTGTAAAAGCAATTGAGAAAGGATGGAGGAGGTTCCATCCTTTTCTATTTTTCTGATTATCTTGCAGGATAGGAAACCCAAATTTAACAAGATGAAGATCATAGAATGTCCTCGGGATGCCATGCAAGGCATGTCTGATTTTATTGACACTGCCATTAAAGCTGCTTATATTAATCAGTTACTCGAAGTAGGTTTTGACACTATAGACTTTGGGAGTTTTGTTAGTCCCAAGGCTATTCCTCAGATGAGAGATACAGCAGAAGTAATTGAACTTTTGGATCTTTTTAATTCCACTACCAAATTATTGGCGATTATCGCTAACCAAAGGGGTGCTAAAGATGCATTGACGTTTGAAGAAATCGACTATTTGGGATTTCCACTTTCTATCTCGGAATCATTTCAACAGCGCAATACTAATAAATCTATAGATGCTGCTCTTGAAGATGTCGCTGAGATACATAACCTGTGTGAGATAAAAGGCAGGACCTTAGTGACTTATATAAGTATGGGCTTTGGCAATCCATATGGTGAAGAATTTTCTCCTGAAATTGTAGCGAAATTTGTAGAGAAGCTGAATGAAATAGGTATAAAAATTATTTCATTTTCAGATACTATAGGAGTTGCAAAGCCAGACCTTATCGAAAGTATATTTAAATCAAATATTAAAGCCTTTCCTAAAATAGAATTTGGGGCACATTTCCACAGTACTCCGAATACTATCCAAGAGAAAGTAGAAGCAGGTCTGAAAGGGGGATGCCGGAGATTCGATGGAGCACTGCGTGGATATGGAGGCTGCCCTATGGCCAATGATGATTTGGTTGGCAATGTAGCTACAGAAATAATGGTACGGGTACTGGAAGCAAATGGGTATAAACTTAATCTTAAAGAAGAAGAGATGAAAGAAGCTATGAAATTAGCTCAGGTGATTTTTCCTTAAAAATTTCAGTTAAAGTGATCTCTATGCTTAAAGCTGCCTTCCAAAACTGTAGGACAATTTATTAAACTATTTTATAATGAGCTGATACTTCTTGCCAGGAAGTGATTTTATTATTCCCTGAAATTCAAGTTGCAATAATATAGAGGCAAGAGAAGAAATGGGTGTCTGGGTTTTCCAGGACAATTCATCTATTTCCTGTACCTTATTTTCCAAAAATGCTTTTAAAATCGGAATCTCACTTTCATCAAAATTATCCAGCTGATATTCAAATTTCTCTGGGGTTGGACTTTCAGTATCCTTAGACCATGAAAGCGCTTCTTCCAGATCTCTGCTGCCCATATAGATATTGGCTTTCATTCTTCTAATTAAACTGTTGCAACCTTCACTAAAAGGAGATTGTAAATTCCCAGGGACCGCAAATACTTCTTTATTATAACTATAAGCTATTTCAGCGGTTATAAGTGCCCCTCCTTTTTTTGCCGCTTCCACCACAATCACTGCATCAGAGAGGGAAGCTATCACCCTGTTTCTCTGGGGAAAATTCCCAGGAACCATATCACTTCCCAGTTTAAATTCACTTACCAACCCGCCGGCTTCCATCATAGCTTCACTTGTTTGTTTATGTATAGCAGGATATATGATATCTACAGGGGATCCAAGGATGCCTATAGTAGGAAGTTCAGATTGTAACGCAGCTCTATGAGCTTCGATATCAATGCCATAAGCTAGTCCGCTGATAACAGTAGGCTTATAAGGGGCAATATCTTCAATAATCTGCCTAGTAATTGTTTTTCCATATGTAGTGGCATTTCGGGTACCTACGATACCTATGGTCCTTGAAGGATTCAGGTTTATGTTACCTTTTGCAAAAAGTATGACTGGTGAATCTTCATGATTTTTCAAGCGTGCCGGATAACCCGGATCTTGATAAGTAAAGATTTTGACATTCTTTTTATTTGCTTCCTCAATGAGTTTTTCGGCCTGTTTGAGGTAAGTAGTTTTATTCTTTATGGCTTCAAGTAGCTTTGGACCTATCTTTGGAATCTTTCCTGCTTTACCAGTAGGCAGATTAAAAAAGTTTTCGGCAGATCCGCTATAGCTGATGATATTTTTATAGACTGCTGGGCCCACCTTGGGTATAAGGCTAACAGCTATATTATAGATCAGATCATTCTTGCTTTTGTTCAACATTTAAATTGTCCCTGATTTCTATCAAAAAATTCTTAATCTTGTGCAGCCTGTCTATCATGGCTGCTTTATCATTGACCTGATGAAGATCCTTTTTTAGTATTTCCTGCGCACCTTGAAGCGTATATCCTTTTTCCTTTACCAGATGATAGATGAGTCGAAGCTTTTCTATGTCCTCTTTTGTAAATCTTCTATTACCCTTTTTATCCTTTTTTGGTTTGATGATATCGAATTCACCTTCCCAATAGCGGATAAGTGAGGTAGCAACTTTAAATAATGTGGCCACTTCTCCTATGGAATAATATTTCTTCTCTATTTCTCTTTCTTTATATGGCACTTGATGACAGGGTTATCCTTCAAAAATAACAATTAAATATTAAAGATGTAAAGTTTTATAATTTGAAAATGGTAATATTTAGAAAGTATGATGCGGTAGGTCTTAGAGATTATGCTTGTGCTGATGCACGATGTCTGAAGCTTTTATTAAAAGCGAAAGCAAAATGATACAAGGTAATATATGTCCTCCAAGTATCTAATTTCCACGATTATAAAAATTTAATTTTATTTTGTGTAGCCTTCAGCTAGATAGAATAAGGTTAAAAATTGCATTATGCTTTTTTTTGATTGGCGACCAGGAAATATTGAAAATGCGACCTTAAATAAAGCTCCATTAGAATTACGGGCAAAATTGAGGATAATCATAAAATATTTTGAACGGATGGGATCAAAATAAAATCCTCTGCTAAATAATATAACAGAGGATTTATAAATGTTTCAATTCTTTCTCAACGAATAATTATCCGATTAAGATAGTGATTGGTTTTCTCTCGAAGCTAGTTCTAAAATCTTATCATATTCCGTAGGATCGAGATCTTTAAAGAAATAATGGACAGGATTCACATGTTTGCCATCTTTTAAAATTTCATAATGTACATGAGGCGCAGTAGAACTCCCAGTGTTGCCTACATACCCGATGCAATCACCTCTTTTAACTTTTTGTCCTCTTTTGACATTAAAGTCATTCATATGTGCATATCGAGTCGTAAATCCGAAACCATGATCTAATATAATATTTTTACCATATCCTCCAAATTCTGTCTGTACTAGTTGCACCACACCATCACCTGTCGCATATATGGGAGTACCTTTAGGGGCAGAGAAATCTATTCCATTGTGCATTTTACGCACTTTTAATATTGGGTGAAGGCGAATACCGAAACCTGAAGCAAGATTATGTAAATCTTCATTATATATAGGTTGAATCGCCGGAATGGATGCCCAGTATTCTTCTTTATTTAAAGCAGTCTCAGACAATTCATCGTATGATATAGACTGTACATAAAGTTTTCTTTTTAGCTGATCCACTTTTTCCATTACAGAGAGTATGATCTTTTCCTGTTTTAATCCTTTTTGCTTTATATTTTTGTACCTTTCGCTCCCGCCAAACCCAGCTTGCCTTACAGGGCTAGGAATAGGCTCAGATTCAAAAATAACGCGGTATAGATTATCATCCCTGTCTTGGAGGTCAGACACCATTTCATTAATGGTATTTACTTCCTCCTCCAAAAACTCATAATATAATTTGAGCTCCTTATTTTCATTAATAAGGTTTAGTTCTTTGGGACTGTCAAAATAATGATTGAAAATCATCAGTCCTGCAAGAGCCATTATGGAAGATAATGACAGTAAGCCTAGGATGCTAATACTGATATCCCATTTACTTCGAGTATATCTTTCGTATTTGCAACTTTTTGGGTCGTAGTAATATTTTATTCTACTCATTATTAATTCATTGGTAATTCTTATAATTTTGTAGCCTTATCTACGGCTGTTCGAGACATAACGCTCTCGCAGGTCGCTAAGATATAAAGATCATCCCTTATATCCGAATAATGCTAATAATTCACCATATATGCAAGCTAAAGAAATCAGAAATACATTTATAGAGTTTTTTAAATCTAAGCAACATCAATTTGTTCCTTCATCTCCAATAGTAGTTAAGAACGATCCTACCCTCATGTTTACCAATGCGGGGATGAATCAGTTTAAAGACTATTTCCTTGGAAATGAGACTGCTACGGTGAATAGAGTTGCTAACAGTCAGAAATGCTTAAGAGTTTCCGGTAAGCATAATGATTTGGAAGAAGTAGGTGTAGACACTTATCATCATACAATGTTTGAGATGTTAGGAAACTGGTCCTTTGGCGATTACTTCAAAAAAGAAGCCATAGAATGGGCCTGGGAATTACTTACTGAAGTATACAAACTTCCAAAGGATAGATTATATGTAAGTGTATTTGGTGGTGATGCTGCAGATGGCTTGGAAAAAGATATTGAAGCTTTTGATCTATGGAGTAAAATAGTGCCGGCGGAAAAGATAATTTTCGGATCCAAGAAAGATAATTTCTGGGAAATGGGTGAGACCGGGCCATGTGGTCCTTGCTCGGAAATCCACATAGATCTCCGTTCAGACGAAGAAATACTTCAAGTATCTGGCAAATCATTGGTCAATGAAGATCATCCACAAGTGATTGAAATTTGGAATCTGGTTTTCATGCAATTCAATAGAAAAGCTGATGGATCACTCAATAGACTTCCTGCTACGCATGTGGATACAGGGATGGGTTTTGAAAGGTTGGTCAGGGCTATTCAGAAAAAGACTTCCAATTATGATACTGATGTTTTTGTCCCATTCATCCACGCTTTGGAGAAGAAGTCCTCAAAAACTTACGGTAAGGATGAAAAAACAGATATAGCTTTTAGAGTAATAGTAGATCATATTCGTGCCATATCTTTTACTATAGCGGATGGACAACTTCCTTCAAACAATAAAGCAGGATATGTGATCCGAAGGATATTAAGGAGAGCAGTTAGATACGGATATACATTTCTTGATTTCCAGCAACCCTTCTTATACGAACTGTTACCTTTGTTGGCAGAAAATTTTGGAGAGATGTTTCCGGAAATTGCTGCTCAGCAGGAATTTATTGCAAAAGTAATATATGAAGAAGAAGCATCTTTTCTGCGTACCCTGGATAATGGACTTAAAAAACTTGAGCAAATCCGACATGAACTTGATCAGAAAGATGAAAATGTAATTGATGGTAAAACCGCATTCGAACTGTACGATACTTACGGATTTCCTTTAGACCTGACCTCATTAATAGCACGAGAAAATGGACTCTCTGTAGATGAAAAAGGTTTTATCTCAGAAATGGATAAACAGAAAACCAGGTCTAGATCTGCTGCTGAACAGGAAACGGGTGATTGGATAATGGTGGGTGAGGACCGTGGTGTAGATTTTCTGGGCTATGATCATTTAGAGACTAAAGCGTCTATCATCAAATATCGGGAAATCAAAGATAAGAAAGGTACTAAATATCAGGTCGTACTCGACAGTACACCATTCTATGCAGAGAGCGGAGGACAGATAGGGGATAAGGGAGTGCTGATCAGCGAAAATGAAACTATCAAAGTAACTGATACCAAAAAGGAAAATGACCTTATCATTCATTTTGTAGATAAACTACCTAGTAATCCTTCCTCAGTGTTTCAGGCAAAAGTAGATAGGGAAAATCGTGAGCAAATTATGAATAATCATACGGCTACTCACTTATTACAGGCAGCACTTAAAGAAGTATTAGGGGATCATGTTCAGCAAAAAGGTTCATTGGTTACAGATAGTCTTTTAAGGTTTGATTTTTCACACTTTGCCAAAGTGACAGACGAAGAATTGACTAAAGTTGAAAACCTTGTAAACTTAAAGATAAGAGAAAACATAGCTTTAGAAGAAAGAAGAAATGTACCTATCGGTGAGGCTCAAGAAATGGGAGCTACTGCTCTATTTGGAGAGAAATATGGAGATTTTGTCAGGGTTATAGCATTTGACCGAAATTATTCAATTGAACTATGTGGAGGCACACATGTATCGTCTACTGGTAAAATTGGTCTGTTCAAAATCACCTCTGAAGGAAGTATTGCTTCAGGAGTCCGGAGAATAGAGGCTATCACCGCTTCAGCAGCAGATAGCTATGTAAATGAGCAGTTTAGACTTTTGAAAGAAATTTCGGATATTCTGAAAAATCCCCGTGATCTCAAAAAGTCAATAGAATCATTAGTGGCCGAAAAAAATGAACTAAGAAAAGAAATAGAGGAATTACATCTTCAAAAAGCAGGTTCTATAAAGGAAGATTTGATTAAATCTTCAGTCTTGGTAAATGATGTCAATCTAATTATTGCTCAGGTAATACTTCCCAATGCAGATAGTCTTAAAAAGCTTGCTTACGAAATCAGGAACGAGCTATCAAATGTCATATTGGTTCTTGCGGCCGATATAGATAGTAAACCTCAGATAGCAGTGATGATAGACGAGCAGCTTGTAAAGGACAAAGAGCTTAATGCAGGGAATATAGTAAGAGAATTGGCCAAAGAAATTCAGGGTGGAGGTGGAGGACAAGCCTTCTTTGCCACTGCTGGAGGTAAAAATTCCGCAGGTCTTCCAAAGGTAATAGAAAAAGCAAAAGTATTATTTTCGAACTTATAACAGATTTTAGTCGTAGATTGATTTGGTTTTCGAGAAATTCTCGGCCATTTTTGATGATTTAGATTAAAGTCATAGATAAATGATTAAAATGCTATCAGCAGATATAAAAGATAAATACGAGTTAGTAATAGGTTTGGAAGTTCACGCACAGCTCTTGACTTCCAGTAAGATGTACAATTCAGATTCGACTGAATATGGCAACATGCCCAATACCAATGTATCGGTAATTACTCTCGGACATCCGGGTACCCTTCCAAAGGTTAATAAAATGGCTGTCGAATACGCCATCAAAATGGGTATTGCCTGCAATGGGGAGATCACCAGAAATAATATTTTTGCAAGAAAAAATTACTTCTATCCCGATCTTCCGAAAGGATATCAGATCACACAGGATAAAGGACCAATATGTGTTGGGGGTCACGTGCCTATTTTTATTAATGGAGAACAGAAGGCCGTAGCACTTACTCGGATACATATGGAGGAATATGCAGGGAAATCCATGCACCTTGCCGGAGAAGTAGATACTTTGGTAGATTTTAACAGGGCTGGAGTGCCACTTATAGAAATAGTATCAGAACCCGATATGAGATCCTCAGAGGAGGCCTATTCATTTTTAATGGAGATAAAAAAATTGGTAAGATATCTTGATATCTGTGATGGTAACATGGAAGAGGGCTCACTAAGATGTGATGCAAATATATCTATCAGAAAAAAGGGAGATACAGAACTTGGCAAAAAAGTCGAAGT
>DATHVH010000469.1:0-11272 GCA_035461405.1 Anditalea sp. | reverse complement strand
GGATACTCCCGGATATGCTTTTGATCAAAGGAAGCCTTTGGTTTTTTTAAATACCTGCACAGGAGTGGATCTCGTCATGCAGGCTCTCCAGAGGATAGCTCATGGGTATGTGGTTTGAGGTAGATGGAGTTGTTTAGGATTATTGCTAAAGAATACGCACAGGAACTTTATGCCCCCGGTTTTGCAGGGAGATGGAATTTGGAAGGGCAGAAGGTGATCTATTCTGCTTCAAGTCGATCATTGGCCTGCTTAGAAAATATAGTTCAGGCAAATAGGAAGATCAAGACAGCTCTTTTTGGTACAATGGTGATCTATGCGCCGGATAATGTTTCAGTCCAACAGGTTAATTTATCCCAACTTCCACCTGATTGGAATCAGACAGTGTTTTGTGAGGAATGTAAAATGATCGGGTCTGAATGGTTTAAAAAGAAAGAAGACTTATTGCTTAAGGTCCCATCCGCCGTCATTCCGGACGAATACAATTATGTAATCAATACTCTCCATCCGCAATTCAAGAAGGTAAAGCTGATTGATGTGTTGCCATTTTATTTTGATAAAAGGCTTGGGTAGATGAAGGATGACCGATGTCAGCTGTGATGTCACATCATCACATACCATTTTAACTAAGGATTACCAATTAAATATTAACTTACATTCCCTTTCTCAAAGCCAGAATTCGTTCTAGTATCACCGTTATCAATAATAACGATATAATCCACTCATTCAAATTTCCTCTTCGATCTTGCCTTTCAGTTTCTTCAACTTTAAACTGCTGCTCCAGCTGTTGTCTGCTGACTTTTCTGGTATTAGTAGTCAACTCTAAATGAGTTAACACTTTCTCCAAGATATATTCAGGCAACCTGCCGGAAGCAACTATATCAGATTGATCCTTTGTAAAAGGCTCAGGTTCTATGAAGACATTTCTCTTCTCGGAATGTCTGATGTTATTGCTTATTATGAAGAGTTGTTCTAAGGGTAACTCTTCAGGTATGTCGGAAACAAAATTTAAATCTGCATCAATATCCAATTCTTCAAAAGTTAATCGATAGACTTCTTCTATTGCCTTTAATCCAGATATAATATTGTTGATCTCCTCTTGATTTTCCAATCCAATGGAGTAAGTCACCGGGCGGGTTCGGTTTATAGCCTTTTTGTTTTCTGGAAAGGTTTGGCTGGTTTCCAACTCACTATCCTGATTGACAAATAAGTAATGGGAATCTCCGACTGCCATATATTTATCTGAATCGGGGATATCAGTATATTCACCAAGGTGCAATACCGGCTGCACAGGGGTGAGGTAAAAAGGAGGCTCCATATACGTGGAATGGGGGCTTAGGTATAGATGCAGCTCATGATGGGGCTGTATAAGTTGAGTTAAAGCTTCCATCAAGGCTTTATCCTTTCCGGACTCTATTTGGGAGACTTCATCCAATGAAGTTATGGGAGAAAGTTCACTGTCCATCCAATAAAGTTTTTCACTACCAGATATTGCCTGCTCCAATTCGAACCTATATTCATTTACCAAAGCCCGGTTAGGTTCTACAAAATGGATATTTTCAGTGATCACATCCTCAGATAGATTTTGCAAATAGGGCTGGCTGAGAAAAAACACTACGATCAATATGATCAGCATCCTAAGGAATAGTAGGAGTAGGTGGTCTGGCTTAAATCCCTTTTTAGGCTGGTCTTCTTTATCTGTAAGCCAGCGCATAGCTGCCCACTGGATTTTTTTTCCTTTGCGTCTGTGCCAGAGGTGGATTAGGATAGGGATAGTGATGGCCGCTGCTCCCCATAGTAATAAAGGCTGTAGAAATTCCATCAATGGAGTTTGCGTTTGAGTAAGTATGTCTTTAGGAGCTCGGGTATGGGCTGTGATAGAGTAGTCCGTATGAGATGAACCTGGGGAAGGTGCAACCTATTGTCAAGTTCTTTGAGGTAGATATCCATCTTTTCTTTATATTTTCTTTTGGCAGTAGAGGCATCAAGTTCCAATACCTGACCCGACTCCAGATCTTCAAACTGATATAAGCCATCCAGCTCAAATGATAGCTCCTGATCTCCCAATAGCTGAAATAGGACTACTTCCCTTCGGGGATGACTCATAGATTCTATCAACTCTATCCACTCTTCATCGGTCTGCAAAAGGTCAGAAACAAAAATGATCAGTTCCCTTTCCCGGGAAAGCAGATCGGGGAAGTGTGGGTGCTTATCCGGCCAGCTCCCCTCTGCCGTCACCTGCTCCAGTGTATATAAGATTTTCTGAAATGCCTTCCCTTTATTAGGGACAGCCAATTCCAATTTCCCTTTTTTCAAAGTATAGAAGGACATCTTATCATGCTGCTGCATGGCCAGATAGGCAAGGGAGGCTATCAGCACTTTGGCATAAGCCAGGCGTACCACCCCATTTTCTTCATAGTTCATAGAACCGGATAGATCTATGATAAATCTGATGTTCAGATTACTTTCCACTGTGGATTCTTTAACAAGGTATTTGTCAGATCTTGCGAAGAGTTTCCAGTCTATCCGCTTTGGGTCATCTCCCGGTTCATAGTGTCTGTACTGTTCGAACTCAGTGCCCGCACCTATCCTTTGGCCCAAGTGGATCCCACCCTGAAGCTCTTCACTGACTATCCTTGCGGCGAGTTGAAGGTTATTAAGGCGGATCAGTTCGGCAGGTGATTGACTCATTTTAATCGTACGGCTTTAAGTATTTCAGCTATTACCTGGTCAGCATCGATATTTTCTGCTTCCGCCTTAAAGTGTAGCGTGAGTCTATGTCGCATGATGGGGTAGATCAGCGTCTGGATGTCTTCGGGTATCACGGCATATCTTCCTTTGATAATCGCCCGTGCCTTAGAGCAGAGTACGAGGGCCTGTCCCGCTCTGGTGCCGGCTCCCCATTCCACATATTTTTGTACAAATGGTACCTCGGAAGTCTGGCTTCGGGAGGCCCTTATCAGTAAATTGATATGATTGAGCAGCTCTGGACTGATATGTACTTCCCTGGTCAGATGCTGTAGTTCCTTGATATCTTTGGCCGAGAAAACTGTGTTTTTCTCCGAAGAATATATTCCGGTAGTTCTTTCCAATACATTGAGCTCTTCCTGTTCGGAGGGGTAGCCCAGTTTAATATAAAGTAAAAACCTGTCCAGCTGCGCTTCCGGTAGGGGGTAGGTTCCGGATTGTTCGATAGGGTTTTGGGTAGCGATGATCAGAAACGGGTCAGGAAGTTTATGGTCATTACCTGCATATGTGACCATCTTCTCCTGCATAGCTTCCAGCAGTGCGGCTTGGGTTTTAGGTGGTGTCCTGTTGATCTCATCTGCCAGCACCACGTTGGCAAATATAGGCCCTTTGTTAAACTGGAAAAACTTCTTGCCGGTGTTATGATCCTCTTCCAGCATTTCGGTGCCTACAATGTCCCCAGGCATTAGGTCAGGAGTAAACTGGATTCTTTTAAATTGCATATCCAGTGCTTCCGCCACGGTTTTGACCATTAGCGTTTTGGCCAAACCCGGGACGCCTTCCAAAAGGCAGTGTCCTCCTGCCAGCAGCGCAATCATAATTTCTTCTATGGCCTCTTCCTGGCCTACGATTACTTTAGCAATTTCAGTTTTGAGGGAGGGCAGTTTAGCTACCAAAGTTTTATAATGATCCAATGATGTCGTTTCCAAAATTTTTATACGGTTAATGCATAAACAATAATATTGACCCCAAAGCGGGTATTGTCTTCCCGCAGGAAGCGTTTATTTCTAAAATCATAATCCCACTCGCAGCCATAATCTTTATTGCTGTACAGAACTCCTATTCTTCCATTTACGATAATAGCTTTAAGATAGTCATGTACCAGATCGTCTCCCCACCCGTTCAGCTCAAAGGACGATGTAGGAGGGCCATCATCAAACTTAAAGAAACTGCTGTAGATAGGATGGTCGTTGGGGATTTTATTTAGAGCATCATTTCCAAAAGTGGTGGCCATCTCCTCTTCAAAGGATTTGGCAAAAAGTCCATCGATGTCATGATTGCAGTCATCCGCAAAGACAAAACCTCCGTTATTTACGTAAGTCCTGAAATTGGTTCTTTCCTGTTCTGAAAATTCCACCAGCTTGTGCCCACTGATATAGCAAAAAGGACTTTTGAAAATTTCCGGACTGTTTAGTTCCACTACTTTTTCCTTTTCGTCTATGGGTATAGTAGTATACTCCACCAGTGAATGCAGCAGATTTGACGGCATCCTTTGGTCAGTATCCCAGTTGCCTGAGTTGTACTTTATCCTGGTGAAAAAGAATTTTCTCATAATATTCTGGAAAGTGCGAAGCTATGTAAAAGCCTTACAACAGATTTAAAACCCGGGCGTTATTTCATTAACAAACTTCCTTTGCTCCCCGTTCTGTCTTATATAGCTATTGCGAGATACATAGGATGCCTTTAAAACCAAAGTGCCTTTCCGTTTGGAAAAGCACTGGTTCATTCTGTTGGGATTATAAATCTATACTGCGTCTGATAGACTGGTAAAGGTAAAGTCCCTTATCTTCATGGCGGGGATCATACTGCCGGCCACTCGCTGCTGCTGTCCCAGCTCTTCGATATTATTGAGCATGATGATAGGACTTTCATTGAACCTGAAATTCTTTACAGGGAATTTGATTTCACCGTTTTCTATATAGAAAGTACCATCTCTCGTAAGCCCTGTATAGAGCAGCGTCTGTGGATCTACTGCTCTGATATACCAGAACCGGGTGACCAGTATACCTCTTTCTGTACCCCGGATAAGATCTGCCAAGGTCTTGTCGCCACCCTCTATGATAATGCCGCTGGGAGGAGCTACCGGTTTTACACCTTGTCTTTCTGCCCAATAGCGGCTGTAGTACATGTTTTTAACCACACCTTTTTCCACCCATTGGGTTTTTCGGCTGCCACTCCTTCATTGGTCCATGGCGATGCCGGGATTTCTGGATGTGTGGGGTCTGAATAGATGTTCACTCGCTCATCAAAGAGTCTTTCGCCAACTCTGGTGCCTCCTCCTCTTTTGCTGAGAAAGCTTCTGCCTTCGTCCGCACTCCGTGCATCCATACTTCTGGATATCAGGCGCAGAAGATCACTGGCTGCGGTAGGTTCCAGGATCACTGTGTATTTACCGGGTTCCAAGGCCTGGGCATTTCTGGATGCCTGTGCCTTTTGCATCGCTATCTGTGTCACTTTTCCGGTGTCCAGTAAAGACACGTCATTAAAGTCCCGGATAGCATAGCCTGAACCTGTACCGTCTTCTGTCCTGACTGTGACGGAAAAATCTACCGAGGTAGTCTGGTTATATCCAAACATTCCCTTGCTGTTTCCCATCGCCGTAAATCCTGAAAAGTCCTCCAGGTATCCCGCTGAAGACAGATTTCTTTCGGAAGTAGGGTTGATACTATCTGCAGCGGCCTGAGCTCTAAACTCCGGGTCTATCCTGTGCGTGCTTTCCGAGAATGTCCTGGACTCAGCATACTCCTGGGGACCCAGCATAGGCATGTATTCCGGATTTTCGGGCGCCAGCTCGGCTATTTCTTCAGCTCTGCGGACTGCCTTAGCGAGAGACTCGTCATCAAGCTCATTTATAGTAGTGGAACCTGATCGCTTGCCATAAACTGAAGTTACGGAAAGGGTCAGTTCTTCAGATTCGCCACTTGTATTTACTGTGCTACGGGCATAGCGTATATTTCCGGTCCTGCCACCGGAAAGGGAGACACTCATTTCATCTGATTTAGATAGGGCGAGTGTTTTATCTATTATTGTTTTAGCTTCTTCTCTTGATAAAATTGCCATGTGGATGGGGGTTGATTATTAGATCCTTCTGCCTGTATTGATGACGTTCACTCCGTTAAATCTGGTAGTGGAACTTCCATGGGATACCGCACTTACCTGTGAAGGCTGTCCCTTTCCGTCAAAGAAAGTTCCAAATAGACGGTAATCATCCTCATCACATATCTGTACGCAAGAATTCCAAAATTCCTGCGTATTTGACTGATAAGCCACATCATCCAGCATACCTACGATTTCTCCGTTTTTGATCTCATAGAAAAGCTGACCTCCAAACTGGAAGTTGTATCGCTGCTGATCGATGGAGTAGGAACCACGGCCCACTATATATATACCCTTGTCCACACCCTTGATCATGTCATTGGCGCTCAGCTTTTCTTTACCGGGACGCAACGATACATTTGGCATTCTCTGAAACTGCACTGAATTCCAGTTATCCGCATAGGCACATCCGTGTGACTCTGATTCGTTGATTATGGATGCTTGATCTCTGATTGCCTGATAGTTTACCAGTACTCCATCTTTTATTAGATCCCACTCTTTGGTTTTCACACCCTCATCGTCATAGGCAGTTTTACCAAGGGAATAAGGCTGCGTCTTATCTGCAAATATGGTTACCAGATCACTTCCATATTTAAAGTCCCCTGCTTTCCACTTATCCAGTGTAGCAAAGCTGGTCCCAGCATAATTTGCTTCATAGCCAAGTACACGGTCCAGTTCCAGGGGATGGCCCACAGATTCGTGAATCGTTAGTCCTAAGTGGTCTGGGTCCAGAACCAAATCATATTTTCCAGGATCTACTGATTTAGCTTTAAGTTTTTCATTGGCATGTTTGGCAGCTGCAGTGGCATCTTCCACCATGTCATATGAATTTCGATAGCTGGTAAGACCTGCAGGTCCTTTGGTCTTTTCAGATTCCAGGCCGTCTAGATATTCATATCCCATACCCATAGGGGCACTGAGCGAATCTCTGGTTTTAAACTTTCCTTCTGCTTTATCTATCGCAGTGACTGAGAAGGTAGGCCAGATACGGTGGATGTCCTGATCTATGTAAGATCCGTCCGTGGAGGCAAAATACTTTTGCTCATTGACCATAAACAAATTGGAAGTAACAAATGCGGCCCCGTTATCCAAAGCAGAATTGTTTACTTTTAGCAAAAGGTCTATCTTTTCCTTAACAGGTATATTGAAAGCGTTTTTTTCTATAGGAGTTTCCCAGTTTACTTCTCCTGCACCTCTTACGGGGGCGAGCACGACTGGTTCTTTCTGAATTTTAGCGTTTGCTTTGGCTATAGCTACGGCTGTTTCTGCACATTTGGCTATTCCCTCTTTGGTGACATCATGGGTAGCTGCAAAGCCCCAAGTGCCATCTGCTATTACCCGTATACCTACACCGAAAGATTCAGCATTGGTTATGTTTTGAACATTTTTTTCCCGGGTAAACAGAAACTGTCTTAAATATCTGCCGATCCTCACATCTGTATAAGTAGCTCCTTTAGACCGGGCAGCTTGCAGCGCTGTGTCTGCAAGTTCTTTTTTGGCTGCACGCATGAGGCCAGGGTTCATCAGTTCCTCTGCAGTCACTTCATTTCCAAATGCTGCAAATCCCGGAACCATCATTGCTCCCAGTCCCAGACCAGCCAGGTTAATAAATTCTCTTCTTTTCAAGTTACCTCCTCGTTTATAATAAGGGTTTACATTCTTTTATAAGTATCAGATTATTGAATATTAATGACAATAAGCTGTTTTCTAAAATTATACGCAAAATATCATTAATGCAAACCAGTAATAGTGCTCATTGATAAAAAATAAGATAAACGGTAATTCGAGAATATCATGTGTATTGAATTAGGATAGAAGGTTATGTTTTTATTGATTGTTAAAATTTAATTAAGTCACCACATTATTGAGAGAAATTCATTTTTTTCTCAGGATTTAAAAAAAAAAAATTAAATTTTAGTTACATTAAAATTGTAGGTGATGATCACAAGTTATCAAATATAGGGAATTAAGGACATATCAATTTTTACGAAATACATTAATATATATTTAAAGTTCGTATTACTATATAGGAATTTTTAGAAGGTTATTTATTATTTCATCTGAACTCATATCTTTGATAAGGTATATAGTAGTGCCTAACTTACACTAATAATATTTCAATTCAAGTATTAGTGTGTGAAGCAACTATCATTCAAAATAGTTTTATAACTGAAAAGTCATTTTATCAGGCTTATACATTTGTTATTTAATGATATATGCCTTATGGAATTTATATACACCAGTTATTTTCAGCTCAACCCATACCCTTCGCTGGTTTTAAAGCCAGACAATGATTCCAATTACATTATTTATGATGTTAATCAAGCATTTCTAGATAATATGGAAATAGAAAGAGATTCGATACTACATAGAGATCTCTTTGGCACATTGCTTAAAAATGAGAAAAATGTAACTTCTGTGGTCGCTGCCCTTTTAAAAACTACTTTGGCTTATGTGAAAACGTATTGCATCCCAAGAGAAATAAATAATATACCCATTAGATATTTTAATAATATAGGGAAAGAAAAATATAAATCTTGGGATATATCGAATTATCCTGTTATCGATGAAGAAAATAATTTGATATACTTACTTCTTATGGCAAAAGAATTACCTGAAATTAATGGTAAAAGTATTATCACCGAAAAATGAAGTAATGCTCTATAAAGTTTATAAAATAATTACTGTTTTCCCGTTTACCTCAATTTTTGCAAATAGCAAGATTGATTTTAATAATTAAAGTAAATTTTAGTTTATCGAGTTTTAAAGAGATCACCCCATTTTTTCATAAGTCAAAATAGTATAACATAACCTTTATATGTGGTATGATAAGGGCAGTTTATATTTTTTACTATTTTGACTTACCTTTTTATTTAACGAAACCATAATATTAAATAATCCCACTGCTAATATTTAATACTACCCCTATCAATCTTAAAGCATTCCCAGTCTCATCTCTCAAAATACTAGCTCTATCTACTACGGATTCTACGGCACCGTCTGCTCGTCTAACCCGGTATTGTGCCACCCAAAATTCGGCATTTTTATTAGATAGGGTAGTGAAAAGGGAGTCAGTTACCGTATTTATATCATCCGGATGAATTATATCCGGAAAATTTATTTCTTTTGAAATAAAGGAATTGGCCTCGTATCCCGTTATTGTAGCCACGCTATCGTTAATGAAAAACATAGTGCGCTGCTGGTCTGGTAGACAGTGGTAAACTATCCCTGGAATATTTTTAATGATGGTCTCATACTTTTTTTGCATTTCCAAAAAATTCTTTGTGCTGCGCCTTTGTTCTAGGGCAATAGTAAGGTTTTCTACAAGACTTTGAAGAAACAAAATATCTTCATAAGTCCAATTTCTTTCTTCTTCACAATCCTGAAAACTTATAAAACCAGCAAATTTTTTATCCCAAAATACAGGGATCAAAATTATCGAATAGACCTGTTGTTCTAAAAGCAATTCTTTGAATTTTCCTTTTGGTAAGCTACTAATTTTCGCTTTGTAGATACGTTGTTTATTAAGGACTTGAAGTATAGGACGGAATTCTTCCACCGGAAGATTTTCAAGTGAAGGTATGGATTGGTGTGTCGGCAAAATGCTTTTATCCCAGTGCAGCTTTTGAACTAAAAATTTACCGTTCTTTTCAGTGGTGTTAACAGTTTCGTAGAAATATATTCTATCTACATCAATAGCATTGCCCGTGAGGTTGAATACTTTCTTTAAAGTCGTTTCTTCTTCAGGTTCCTCGATTAAGATTTTATTTACTTCTGCTAGAGTAGTAGAGTAAAAACCCTTTTGAATAGCTTTTTGCTCATTAGATTTTTCTACCGTTTTATCTATCAGGATTCCGAAGATCCCCACTATCTTATTCTCCACTATGAGCGGTATAAGTGTTATGCCGCAGTATATCCTCTTACCGCTTTTTGCAATAAGTGAAGTGTTAAAATCTTGGGTGGTTCTTTGTAAACACTTTTGAATAAAGCCAATTACAATAGGCTCATTTTCTATTGTAGCCAAGGAAGCAAATGGTATAGTTTCTAAATTCTTATTATCTAACCCAAAGAAATGTGAAAATTTAGAATTGACAGCTATAAAATTCCCAGAAACATCTAATTGAAACAGTTGATTCGGATGATTTTCAAATATACTCTTATATAACTGTTGGTGGTAGGCCAGACTGTAAAAGATAGCTTTATCTTTTACTTGAAGTTGAATTTGTTCAGTGACATCAGTTATAGATAATAGAATACAATCTATCTGATTTTGGTCCTCTAGAAAAGGAGTAATTATAATTCTCCATTTTTTTTCACGAAGACTGGTGGACTTCTGAATAGGCAAATATACTTTGTGGACCATCATATCATGAGGCCTTTTTTTCAGCATTACTAATGCTATGGCGTCTTCTAATTCACTGATAAAGTTTTTGTTGCTTTCTGGTGCAAAGCTGGAAAATACATTTCTTACTAATGTTCCCTCCAAATTATGCTCAGAAGTACCATATAGTTTCTCAAAAGAATTATTTGCAGCAAGAATTCTAAAGGGAGCAATATTGCCATCTATTAGGATGGAGGGAGTAATAGTAGCTGAAAAGATTTCCCATAATCTGTTCTTTTTAATCATATATTATTCTAGGCTCAAGCAGGGATAGTGTACATTTAGGATGTGTAGGAAGTAGCAATATATAACCTTCCATTTTAGTACAGAAATCTTGGTAAAACATACACATTTTTGAATTTGAAATAGAAAAATATGTATGTATAAATATGCAAAATCCTTAAATTTCATAAAATAAGCAATTTTACATAAATGTATTTTTTAGCTTTATTCTAATATCTTGAAATTGTTAAAATAAAATTTTATTAAAACTATATTAATGATTATATACTATTGTTTTTTTATTAATAGCTTAATATCATAGTAAATAATATAATTTATTCATCATTTAAATTTGTGAGGAGTGTTATATTATATCTATTATAATGTATTTAATATACATTAAATTGTTTCGGTAAAAATGTCTTTTTTACCTTTTGATAAAACTTCCACTGGTGGGATTGGGAAATTTTCCTAGAATCAATTTATTCTTTGTGATATATAAATTTAACTCTATAATAATTTAAAAATTGGAAAAATACAAATATTTATTGTTTTTCTATCAAATATTTCCAGTATCTTTTGGGTACATGCTGTAGATGTAGTTTCGGGTTTTTTCGAGATGCTATATTAGTAGATTTAAAATAATTTTTCCAGAGGTTTTGAAATTCCTTTTCCGTTTCATCCCATTCCAATTGCATCAAAGAAGGACTATTACTTTGTTCTGATTGATGGGCCTCTACCGTAATCACACGGTGCAGGTCGTAAAAAATTCCGTAATTTCGTTTAGTATCAAAAATCAACCAGCGCTGATCTGCATACCTTTTTTTA
>DATHVH010000468.1:0-4169 GCA_035461405.1 Anditalea sp. | reverse complement strand
AGGATCGAATCCCGTCCGACTTGCATGTATTAGGCCTGCCGCTAGCGTTCATCCTGAGCCAGGATCAAACTCTCCATAGTAAAGTGTTTTGCGATGGTCTTAACCCATCTTGTTTCTTTGTCAGGAGTAATATTTGCATATTACCTAAATGTCGTATTGTCTTACATTACTTCAATGAACTTAATTCTCTTGCGAGAGTTGTTTCGAAAAACTTATTTTCCGAATGGGAGTGCAAATATCGAGAGATTATTTTTAATCTCCAACAATCATTTTAGAAAAATTTATAAAATTTAATTCTGAAATCAATTGTTATTCGCTTATCAATTTTGTCAAACATCAACCTTTTGTCCTGCTTGCCCCGAATGGGAATGCAAACATAGAGCTCTTTTGGAAATATACCAAACCAGCACCCAAGATTTTTGAATATAAATTCTTAAATATCTGTTTTCGAGCTATATATTTTTTATTATACTTTCGGGCGCTTATATAACGGCACTGTACTGCATGGCTCACCAAACATAATGGACTTGGCCACTCCCTTTAAAAGTCTGATAACTTCTCCATATGCGAATAGCGGAACGGGTATATTTGAACAGCCTTTAACCACTACTGGCCTATCCATAAAATCATCAGGATTAATTTTACCCAGTGCCCGTTGGAAAAGAAACTGTTCTAATACCTCTCTATCTCCTACTACGTAGGCAGCTGCCACTCCATCAAGGTAAGTAGCCACTAACATAAAGGCCCAGGTAGGCACTATTGCGTCAGCGGAACAATGGACTGCAACTAATTTATCCTTATAAAATGACCAATCCAGATCTTTTAGCGCTTTCCTGAAATCCATTTCTTTCAGCACCAGCTCCATATAAAGATAATCTTTCAGATCAAAAACAACTCGATCTCCCACTGTAGAAAATTCTTCCAGATCGATAGTGGCTATAGAACTGTTTGCTATACGGTTTACAATTTCACTCATGATAATAGGGGATTTTTCTTTGAGGTGATAACCCTGAATTCTTTCAGGTAGTTCGGTTCAAAATAAGCAACATTGACAAATTCCTTTTCTACAAATTTCTTGTAGGCCAATTCTCCGACAGAAATGGCTGAATTGACCCAGGTAACAAACCGGGCATTGGGATGTCTTATTTCATTTTGGACTTTGATAACTGCATCACCCAGAAAAAAAACCTTCCCCCTATTAAGAAATTCCAAAAAACTTGTTCCATCTATAACCAATGGCTCCAATGCTGACTGTTCATTCATTTCGCCGTCCAGTACTTTTTGATACACTTCCATCCTCCTGGCATCTATCATAGGAATAATAAAGTCCTTTGGCTCTACGATTTGGTGTAGTCTATATGCTAAAGCATCTAAAGTGTCTACAGCTATCAAAGGAATATCATTTGCATAAGCAAAGCCCTTTGCTGTGGATACACCAATGCGTAAACCTGTATATGATCCTGGTCCAGCAGAAACGGCTATGGCTTCCAAATCATCTGTTTTTACACCTACCTGTCCAAGTAAAGACTCAATGACGGGCATTAATTTTTGGGAATGGACATTATCTTGATGAAGTTCTAAACTACCACGCAAATAACCATTCTCATGTATTGCCACCGAACAAACAGATATAGCGGTTTCTATGGATAATATCAATCCCATAACATACTTATTAATTCAATACTTTTATCTACAATAATCATGGCCACAAAGATAGCAAAAACCAACTTTAACCTTTTGGAGGACATTTTCAGAGAAGTGATTACTCCCACAGGTGCCGCCAGCATAACTCCTAAACTTAATGAAATAGCTATAGGCATGACGATATAGCCATAATTGTAATAATTGATATCATACATGGGAGTAGCCCACATATTGTAAATCACATTAGCGCCAGTGGATATTAATATCATACCTATGGAGATAGATTTTGCCTTTTTGACATCAAACCTAAAATAATTATTCAGCATCGGTATCACTACGGTGCCTCCACCTAAGCCCGAAAGAGAAGAAATGGCACCAGCTAAAGATCCTGATACGATCAGGGGGTTTCTTTTGGTTTTGCCTTCTGCACCTTTTTTTTCTTTAATAAAATATGAACGGATCAATAAGAACGATAAAAAGACAATTAGAAATACATTAAATACAGGTTTAGAGTAATACGGAGTATTGACGACATATCTTAAAAAAAGAACAGAAGCTATCGCTCCAGAGATACCTATATACAATACCTCTCGGAGATAAAATGTTTTGGTTCGTACATGAGCTACGTTTCCCGAAAGGGACGCAAAAAAAGTCCCAAATAGCGAATTAGCAATGGTGTATTGAACTATTTCGCTTTCAGGTACACCAATCTCTAAAAGCGCAAAAGGAAGAACGATGATAAACACCATTCCTCCTCCTATACCTAAAAGACCTGCTATAAATCCCCCGGCCAGTCCAGCCAGAAATAATAGAAATTGGTCCATGAATTATTTTTTCTTGCCATTTGCCTTCAAAAGCATTGCGTATTGATTTTTATTGGAAAGTACCCTTAAAGATTCTTTGATTTCATCGTCTCTATCTAAGGAAGCTTCTACTATTCCTTCTTGATAATAGTATCTCGATATCAATTCATCTTTTAAAGCATCCTTTATTTCAGATTTAAAGGTTATCAAATCCTGCTCTTTGTTATGGTTTACGCTTTTCTTAAGCTGGGCTATTTCTGCTTTTATATCTTCAAAATATTTTTCCTTCTCGGCATATTTTTCAAGATCCTCTATGGTCTTCTCTACACGGGTAGTATAGTCGTATTCTTTGTCTTGAAGCCAAGCCACAAATTCATTATACAATTCATCTGATACTGTAAATTCACGTGGACCGGCTATCTCCTTGTTTTTTCTAAAGAAACCATTGGCAAAGTCAAATACTAAACCTCTAGCTACTAAGCTATAAGTAATAGGAGCATACGTACGAGATTCTATCATCTCATCAGGTTCTATACCTGCTCCATCCAATACAATTCTGCCACCTTTGGTTTTGAATTCATTTCTAAGCGAATCCGGAATAGTCTTACCCTGACCCTCGTCATCTTTCTGACTGTAGTCTACAGCTTGAATTAATCTACCACTTGGGATATAATACTTTGCAGTAGTTACTTTTACCTGAGAATTATATGACAGAGGTATAGTACTTTGAACTAATCCTTTTCCGAAGGTTTTTCTCCCCACCAGTACCGCTCTATCATAATCCTGCAATGCACCAGCTACAATCTCGGATGCTGAAGCACTTCTTTCATTTATCAAAACAACTAAAGGAATATCTTTATCTACTGGCGACTTTTCAGTTTTATAGACAGCATTGACACTGGACAATTTCCCTTTGGTCTTTACGACTTCTTTACCTTTTGGAATAAAAAGATTCACTATTTCTACAGCTTCCTTTAATATTCCTCCTGGATTATCTCTAACATCCAATACCATTTTAGTGGCTCCTTGGCTTTTTAGATCCAATAGGGCTTTTCTCACATCAGCCGCAGCATTGGTGGTAAAATCAGTTAATTTGATATATCCAGTTTCATTATCTATCATTCCATAATAAGGAACATTGCTGATTACAATTTTTTTCCTAGTAAGGTCAACTGCTAAAGTATCATCTCCTCTTTTGACTTTAATTTTAACCTCTGTATTAGCAGGTCCTTTCAAAAGTTTTGAAATATCAGGTGTGCCCATTTCCCTTACATCAATGGAATCTACCTTAAGAAGTTCATCACCTATCCTTAATCCACCTGAATGTGCCGGAAAACCTTTATAAGGCATTAATATCATATTGGTCCCTATACGGTTGCCGATAAGTGCTCCCACACCGGCATATTCTCCAGTGGTCATCATCCTAAAATCGTCAGAGTTCTCTTCGGGAATGTATTCAGTATATGGATCAAGTTCCTCTAGCATGGCATTGATACCTATCGTTACCAGTTCTTCAGGATCTATCTCATCTACATAGTAGGAATCCAGCTCCCTAATGACAGAAGCGAAGATGTCCAAGTTTTTTGCAATGGCAAAAAGATTATCATTTTTGATATTAAAGGAAAAAAATACACCGCCTATCATAATGATTGACAGTAAAAGGATGATAATTTTATTCTTATTTATCATAGTAATAGGTAAGCTAGGTGTTTTCGGATTGGG
>DATHVH010000467.1:0-3114 GCA_035461405.1 Anditalea sp. | reverse complement strand
TATCTTGAAAAAAGCCTTAGTCTTTGGAGCTATATATCAGCATGAGGGTCAGGTAGCAATATTGAATGTACACGATAGAGAAACGGAACCATTAACTTACAGAGATTTATTTCCCAATCCCCCTTTGGCCGCAGAAGTACCCAACTGTGCCGAAACCGGCGTATTGGGTGTATTGCCTGGAATTATAGGAACTATGCAAGCAACCGAAGCTATAAAACTGTTATCAGGGTTTGGAAAGCCTTTGATCCACAAGGTACTGTTTTATAACCTTAAAGACCATGGAACCTATGAGCTGGATATTAAGCTGAACCCCGAAGGGAGAAAACTGATGCCCACCTCAGCGGCTGAATTTAAAAAGATGGATTACGCCGTAGTCTGTGGACCCCAAGACCGTATCAGTTGGGATGAAGCGCAGGATATGATCAAGGAGAAATCAGAAAATACCATTCTTTTGGATGTAAGGGAAGTGCATGAAATGCCAAAACTGGAAAGATTTGCCTATACCTCATTACCCCTTTCAGGATTGCTAAATAAAACCCAAAAAGTGGATAAAGCTGAAACCATACTGGTTTTTTGCCAATCAGGTGTCAGGAGTCAGAGAGCCGTTGAAGATTTAAAAGCAGCTATGCCTGCCAAAAAAATATATTCGATAGAAGGAGGTATGAATGCCCTTCTTCAAAAATCTTAATTCAAATTTTATGGAAAGAAAACCTAAAAACATATTTGTAGAAGGACCAATCACACCTGTAAAAATAGCCAACTCAATAGAAAATCACAGCAAGAAAACAGATATTGGTGGACATAGCATCTTTCTCGGACAGGTCAGGGCAGATCAAAAGGAAGAAGGAACCGTCACTGGTATAGAATACACTTGCTATGAAGAGATGGCGCTGGAGAAAGCTTTTGAGATCCGTGAGGATATTTTTGCCAAGTATCCGCTTACCTGCATGCACATTTATCATAGCCTTGGACATATCAAAACCGGGGAGATATGTCTTTTCGTATTCACATCATCCAAACATCGTAAAGCAGCCATAGATGCTTGCGAAGAACTGGTCGAGCGGATCAAAAAAGAAGTCCCTATATGGGGAAAAGAAATCGTAGGTGAAGAGAAGGCAGTGTGGAAAGAAAACAAGTGAATTAAGTACGAAGTACGAGTTTAAAAGGCCGGAAGACAGAAGACCGATGACCGAAGATAGAAATATAAGACCGAAGACTTACTTCATTATTATCCCGATAGCCATCGGGATCGGCGTTCGACATTCAGACTTCTTTTTAAGGAAAAATAAATCTCGAATGATGAATGATGAATATCGAATAATGAAGTAAAAAAAGGGTCAAGTAAAATTAGGACGTGACAAGTAAAAAGTAGGAAGTTCCGACAACCAACATCGGACATCCGTCATCCGACAATAAAAACAACCATGGTAGACATTACCCATAAAAGCAGTACGCTGCGCAAGGCCATTGCCCAGGCCATAGTGAGGGTGAGTTCGCCCGACACCATTACTGCTGTGCAGGAACGAAAAGTCCCTAAAGGAGACGTATTTGAAATGGCCAAGACCGCAGGACTTTTTGCTGCCAAGAGAACCAGTGATATGATCCCTGACTGTCATCCCCTGCCGATAGAATTCACCTCCGTAAAGTATGATATCCAGGGATTAGATATTCACATTATCGTAGAGATACATACTATTTACAAAACAGGTGTGGAAGTGGAAGCCATGCATGCAGCCTCGGTGGTAGCACTCACGATGTATGATATGCTGAAGCCCATTGACAAAGGGATCAGCATCGAGAATATTAAACTTTTGGAGAAAAAAGGCGGTAAAACTGATTTCAAAAAAGCATCAGTTGATAGCTTTACTGCTGCAGTGATCGTCTGCTCTGATTCTATATCCAAGGGTGATAAGGAAGACCGTGCGGGCAAAGCCATTATTGATAACCTCAACTCCCATCAAGTATCTATAACAGATTACATCATCATACCGGATGAGCACGATGTCATACAGGAAAAGTTAAAGCATTACTGTGATGCCAAAGTTAATATGGTCATCTTCACTGGGGGTACAGGCCTTTCACCAAGAGACGTAACCCCCGAAGCTGTTGAACCGCTCCTCGACACCAAAGTGCCCGGCATAGAAGAAGCCATTCGGGCCTATGGCCAGCAGCGTACCCCCTACTCCATGCTTTCACGCAGTGTAGCCGGACTCATTGGCGATACCCTGGTCCTTGCCCTCCCCGGATCCACCAAAGGTGCCGCCGAATCCATGCAGGCAATATTCCCGGCAATATTGCATGTGTTTAGGGTAATGGAAGGTGCGAGACATGATTAGTAATTAGCGATCCGGTCCCCAGTCGACTGTCGAACGTCGACTGGGGACCATCACTGGCAACAATCACTTTTTTACCTGACATTCGTCATGTTTTCTATAAGGGCTCACCTGTACTTTTACGTCTGAAAAATGACAAAGATCACCCTTATAAATTGAGAAAGATGAAGAAGCCTGAATTATTGGACTTTGACCAGGAAAGAATCCGGATGCTGCACTTTACCTGGATTGCTTTTTTTATCACCTTTTTTCTGTGGTTTAACATGGCTCCCCTGGCCTCCACCATGCTGGATAAGCTGGACTGGATGACACCTGAACACATTAAAATACTTGCTATCTGTAATGTGGCTCTTACCATTCCTGCCAGGATAGTCGTGGGCTCCCTCATTGATAGATATGGTCCCAGAAAGATATTCAGCGGATTGCTTATTGTCATGTCCATTCCTGTCTTCTTCTTTGCTTTTGGCAATACCTTTATGCAGCTTTTGGTATCGAGGTTAATCTTGAGCTCCATCGGTGCCGGCTTTGTGATCGGAATCCGTCTGGTGGCGGACTGGTTTCCTCCCAAAATGGTGGGAAGAGCGGAGGGCTTTTATGCTGGTTGGGGCAATTTTGGGTCTGCCTTTGCGGCAATGACCCTTCCATGGATCGCCCTAGAACTTTTTAAAAGCTATGAAGAAGGCTGGAGATATGCTCTGGCTATCAATGGTGTGGTTTCATTTGTATATGGGTTTATCTATTACAGAGTGGCCAAGGATGTGCCTGAGGGAAAGAAATTCGT
>DATHVH010000466.1:0-16452 GCA_035461405.1 Anditalea sp. | reverse complement strand
CTTCTAATTCCTCATTATTTCCTAGATCTTGAGTAAAATATTTCCACATGGGAAAATTGGAAATTGCCTTAAATTTATCAAAATCTGTAGCTTCCAAAGGTCTGAGTGCAATAAATACCGTCTGTAAAGTGAGATTATAATCTAAAGGAAAGGGTGGATTTACTGTCATTCAATTAATATTTGGTGGATTATATTTGGGTAAATCTTTAAAAGGTTAAAGACATTTCAATGTCTCTATTTATAATTTTTTATCTATTCTTTCGGTCGACATAAGCTTTTAGCTATAAAACTTCCATCCCTTACGATTCATAAAAATCGTCGATATCACTCTTTGCCAAATCTAAATAGAGGTCAGCCAACTTATCTGTAACATCGATAAAAAATTGTTCCCCTTTTTCTTTTGTGGCGGCTTTAGGATTACCCACTCCAGTGTCTGGGCTGATTTTGCTCCACTTTCTTTCTGCCCATACCCAGCCTTCTCTAAAAGCTTTTATACGGGCTTTATTTTCTTTGCCATCTCCAGCCTCCTCTAGCGGAAGCACCAGGTCAGGGGTCAGATGCAGTATCAGGCTGGTTTCCATTTCGTCTGCATGGTCGCCTGGGTGTCCAAAATATTTGGTTTTATCCATAGCCTGAAACCAGTTGCAGGTAGACAAAAACATTTTCGGAAATAAAAGACCGAGCTCTCTAAGGGCAGTTTTGAAATCATTTCCTCCATGGCTATTTAATATTAATAGCTTTGGTACTTCCTGCCTATCCAGTACTGTAATTATATCTTTGAGGATAGCCAGCTGGGTACTGGGATTCATATTGATATCTAAAAATATATCGTCCTGTCCCGTGTTTACTCCAAAGGGTATGGTAGGCAACACAATTATTTTTGCCCCTTTATCATATGCTTTTTTAGCGGATTCAGCCGCTATATGATCCGCCTCTATGATGTCAGTACCATATGGTAAGTGATAGTTATGCGCTTCAGTGGCTCCCCACGGTAAAATGGCCAAATCAATTTGGGCATCTTTGAGGTTTTTCCAATTGTTTTCTGCTAAAATATAAGGTCTCATGAAAATGGGTTAAGTCCTGATTAATTAATATGAAATTTGGGAATGAGCACCATGCCAGACAAATGCAAAAATGATTAAGGCTTGAATTAAGTGTCCCGTCTTAATTACTTGGCATATTTTCTTTATAAATAAAGCTTTAATATTCCGTACCTACGGCACGGTCATGGCAACTTACTGTTTTCTTCTTATTCTTCGGCTCCCGATTTTTTTTACTTCTTACTTTTCACATCTTACTTCTTACTAAACCCAGTCTAGGTCCATCAGACATCCGTTCCCCCGTCTTCCGTACCCTCTTCGGTCTACGGTCCCCGTTCTTCTTACTTCTAACTTTTCACTTCTAACTTCATTTTCCCGGCTAGTAACTCTACTTTCCACTTATTTTCCGTCCTTATTTAATACCAATATATATATCTACCTCTGCATTATCATTATCACTGCCTGCCTCATAAATTTCAAAGTCATATAGATAAGACCTTTTGAGGTCTGATTGCCAAATGTCATTCCATGCATCTCTAGTACATTCCTGAATATTTCCCTGAGCAGTTATCTGTAGGTATTCACCGGCACTTACATCTACATACTGTAAACCTGGAGGTGGAGAAGTATTTTCTTCTACCCGGTGTCCTATAATATAAGAAAAGGGTTCCCAATGGTCTCCTTCATAATCAAAATAAACCGCAATAATATCCTCATTAATTTTTCCAGGAATTATGGATGAATAATTTTCATTCAAAAATTTTTCCCAAAGAGAACCACAATCTTTAGAAGATTTATCATTTATATTTTGGGTTTTGGTAGGCAGTGTGATTCCGATAACTCTGAACGTATCCACTGAGATGGTTTTTAATTGGAGCTTTTCCATGGCTACTTGCATTAATATTCAATAACTAAAATTAAAAACTTTGTAGGCAATTAAAAATAATCTATTGAAAATTAACATTCAAGTTATTGGATCTGGTCTCCTATATTCACAACCTCATCTTTGTCCTCTACAAATATTACACACAATGCTGCCAATATTAAAATAGCTCCTGCACTGACAAGCGCATAAATAGCTTGACCATCATATAGGAATTTGACTAAAAACCCTCCAAAAAAACCGTTAAGAATCTGTGGTGCGGTAATGAAAAAATTGAATATTCCCATGTATACCCCCATTTTCCTTAATGGTATTGCACCTGCTAATATAGCATAAGGCATAGCCAATATACTGGCCCAAGCAATGCCTATCCCTATCATGGAAACATTAAGCCACCAGCGCATGGATGGATCCGTGATGAAGATAATAGATACTAGCCCTATACCACCTGCTGTCAAACAGATGGCATGGGTCCACTTACGGCCAACTTTTCCAGCAATAACCGGTAGTGCTAAGGCAAAAAAAGCGGAGACTAAATTATATACTCCGAATATTACCCCTACATAATTAGCGGCTTCATTAAATTCCAAAGAGCTTCTGTCATTAGCAGGCAATCCCCACACATGTTGGGCTAGGGCAGGGGTGGTAAAAACCCACATAGAAAAAAGCGCAAACCAAGAAAAAAACTGTACCAGTCCCAGCTGACGCATAGTCTTAGGCATTTTATAGAAGTCCGTAAAAATATCCATCATACCCTTTGACGGCTCTTCATTTTCAATTTTTGGACCATCGAGAGCTTCCTGCTCCTCCGGTGGGTATTCTGTGGTCCTGATTACTGTCCAGAGAATCGTACTGATGAGAACTATAGCTCCAATGACAAAGGCCACCACCACATTCATTGGGATAACTCCTTCATCTGCAGTAGTGCCTATTCCAAACCAGTTGGTAAGAATATAGGGAAGCCATGATCCTAATACAGCTCCTACGCCTATCAGCATAGTTTGGACGGAAAAGCCTAAGGTTCTCTGATCCACTGGGAGCTTGTCAGCTACCAAGGCTCTAAAAGGCTCCATGGCAATATTAAACGAAGCGTCCATGATCATAAGAAAACCAGCACCCACCCAAAGGGCTGGTAGGAAGGCTACAAACATAGAAGCATTAGGCATTAAAATAAGTCCGATGGCGGCCAGAATAGCACCTGCAAGAAAATAAGGTCTTCTCCTTCCTAATCGTGTCCAGGTTCTGTCACTATAATACCCAATGATAGGCTGTACGATCATCCCGGTAATAGGGGCCACCAGCCAAAAGAGGGATAGATGCTCTACATCGGCACCGAAAGTCTGTAAGATCCTGCTGGCATTGGCATTTTGGAGAGCAAAGCCCATCTGAATACCCAGAAAACCAAAACTCATGTTCCAGATCTGCCAAAAACTTAATCTCTTTTTAGTTAAATATGTTGCCATAGTTATTTTATAAATATCTGGTAGCCCCAAGGCTCCAGTTCTATTGCAGAACCTATTTCAAATATTGATTTGCTTTCTCCAAAGTACATAGATGTACCTTCCATGGCATCTATAAAATTATAGTGCGTAATCTTATCTGATAAATTAAGTACAGTGATAACGATATTATCCTCAGCTGTCCTTCTAAATGCAAATACTTCCGGGGAATTGGAAACTTCTAATAAGCGATACTCACCTCCATAATTCCCGTTCCAAAGCGCCTCATTTTCTTTTTTAAGAGTATTTAAAGATTTATAAAAATTTTGCAATTCATAATCCCCCCATTGTATCGTGTCTTTATTGAAAAATTCTAGCCGCTGCTTAATATTAGATTCCTGTCCAGAATATACAAGGGGCATACCCGGTGCAGTATAAGTAAAAACAGACAATACCTCTTGAGCAGGACCAAGAAGTGAATCAAGCGTTCCCACCCATGTATTTCCATCGTGGGTAGTAAGATATCTCATTCTATAGGCGCCTGATGGAAATCTTTCGCGATCGACCTGAACGATACTGTCAAGACTGTTTGTATTGATTTGCCCCTGGGCTAATGCTACCTGTGTATAGAAATGATCTGTAGAATAGGTCATATCAAAAGCTTGATATAATTCGGGATCGGAACCCTCCGCCAACATAAAAATCTGCTTTATCTCATCAAGTTCTCTCCTTATCCTAACCCAAAAATCCATCGGTACCAATTCGGCCGCATCACATCTGAATCCGTCCACATTAAACTCTTTTACCCAATATAGCATTGCCTCTGCCATAGCGTCATGTACCTCCGCATTATCATAGTTAAGGTCAATCACATCATCCCAATCTGTACCTGCGGGAGGCATAAATTTATTTTCACTATCTCTGGTATAATATTCTGGATTACTGTTGATCCAATGATGATCCCATGCGGTATGATTGGCTACCCAATCCAATATAATGAACATATCATTGTCATGGATAGTCTTGACCAAGCGGCTGAAGTCCTCCTCATTGCCGAAATGGTGGTTTACGCTTTTAAAATCTTTAATTGAATAATAACTGCCAAGACTTCCTTTACGATTGACAGCCCCTATTTCATGAATAGGCATCAACCATAAAATGTCCACTCCCATTTCTTTTAATCGGGGAATTTCCCTTTCGAAAGCTTCAAAAGTTCCTTCCGGAGTATATTGTCTTATATTGACTTCATAAATGTTCTTATCTTTTGTCCACTCAGGTACAGTGACTTTATATTCTTCACTTTTTACCTCTGTTTGTTCCTTTTCAGTTTGCTGCTCGCAGCCTATAAGGGTTGATATCATTAGAGTAATCAAGAAAAATCCGGGTGCTAATTTCATAGGTTAATTCCAGTGATAGTTTTTATCTATTTATATCAAAAATAGATTAATAGCCTCTGTATTATAATCAAACTCCACTGTTTTTATATCTGTAATTTCATAATATGGATGTAGATAATCCGGTAAGGGATCAAATTCAGTTAACTTATCCAAAAACGCTATGGTTTCTTTTTGCAAACTCAATTCTTCCCCATTATACTGAATTTTTTCCTGATCAAATCCATGGAGGCAGATTTTAATTGTTCTAAAGTTACTATTAAATTTACCATCTGCTTTCTTCAGTTCTATTTTTCCTTTTTCACTGTCCACCTCTATATTCCTTCGTAGGTAAACTCCCTCCAGATAAGATAAATTGTCTCCCTCATCTTCATACAGTTCCAAAGAGGACTTGCCGCTTCCTCTATAGATATGCAAACTCAGTACACCATCATGCTGTTCATCAGTATGCTGCACAGGAGACTGCATGGGGATGATAGCTCCACCTTTTACAAATACCGGTAGATAATTTAGTGGTGAATCTATATAAACCTCCTGATTTCCTTGAAATGGACTATCATCAAAGAAGTAATACCAATTACCTTCTGGAAGGTAGGCTTTACAGATTTCTGTTGTGCTTTTTACAGGCGCTATTAATAGTTGGTCACAAAATATATACTGGTTTTGAAATTTGATTTCATATACTTTCTGGTCAAAAGGATGATCTATGGCCAAACTTTTGGCTATGGGTAAGCCTGTTTGGGTACTTTTATAAAATGACGAATATAAAAGTGGAAGCATCTTATATCTTAGCTTCATATAGCTGCGGGAAATTTCTTCCGTCTCTTCCCCAAATGCCCAGGGCTCAGCATCGTTACTATTGATCATGCTGTGGGCACGGAAAAGGGGTGCGAAAGTAGCTATACTCATCCATCTAGCAAATAATGCTGAAGTAGCCTCCCCTGAAAAACCACCAACATCATAGCCGGAAAATGCGAGTCCTGTGATGCCCATACTATTTACCAGTCTGACACCTGCCAGCATCAGCTCATCGGTGGCTATATTGTCACCAGTCCAGGCAGCGGCATATCGTTGTACACCTGAAAATCCCGCACGAGTGAGCACAAACGGTCTTTTGTCTGGGTTTTGGAAGGCGGCACCTTCTTTGGCAGCACGGGCCATTTGCATGCCATATACATTTCTCCCCTTTCGGTGGCTGACTAGTTCCCCTTCATAATAGAAGTTTATGAGGTTGGGCGTAAACTGGCCCCAACTAGCCATTTCATTCATATCCGCCCAGAAGCCATCTACTCCAGCTTCTGTATAGTATTTCATCTTTTCTGCCCACCATGTCCTCGTTTCTGGTTTGGTAAAGTCAGGAAAAGCACACCAGCCGGGCCAAACTTGACCTTCATAGATACTATCATCTGGGTATTTCAATAATAGATCTTGGTCTGCAGCTTCTTCATAAGGTAGGTACCCTTTTTCAGTTTTTAGTCCCGGATCCATGATCACCACTACTTTAAAGCCTTTGGCTTTTAGTGCCTGGATCATTGCTTTAGGATCTGAAAATTTTTCGCCATCAAAGGTGAAAACTTTATAATTCTCCATATGATGTATATCCAGATAGATCACATCGGCCGGCATATCCTTGTCCCGAAAAGTATTGGCCAGAGTCAGCACTTCTTTGTCTGGATAATAGGAATATCTGCATTGCTGAAAACCTAAAGCCCAGCGAGGAGGCATTTCCATTTTGCCCGTCAAGGTGGTATAGGCAGTGATAATATTTTCTACACTATTATCATGCATAAAGTAATAATCCATGTCCCCATCTTCTGCCGAATAATATATAAATCGATTATTGGAGGCACCAAAATTAAAAACTGATTTATGGGTATTATCAAAAAATATCCCATAAGCCTTCTGCTGGTGTACTCCTATATAGAAAGGGGTGGACATATATAGAGGATCATCTTCTTCCCCATATTCGAAATAATCAGTATTCCAGTTGACATACGCATTTCCTGCTCTGTCGAGATCACCGGTTTTTTCACCCAGACCTAAGAACCTCTCTCCCGGCTGCACCCTTTTATAATTGGTTACCTCTGTTCCCAGCCAGGATATTGAGAAAGAGGGGTCGTCTTCATTAAGCATATTTCCATGCTTATCTTTATAGGAAATCGCAAAAGGAGATTTTCTTATTTCTGTGATGATCTTTTCAGTGATCAGAAATATCAATTCATCATTTTCGGATACTTGAAATCTCTCGGTAGTAGGTGAGGTTATAACAGAATAAGGGTTTGGGGTGAATTCATCAGCTATACCTATCTGCACCCGAATGGTGTCAGCTGCATATACAGAAATCTTGAATGAGGCAGACTTAGTATTTCCTTCCAGACCTGTGCACGTTTTATACCATGTTATGATATCGCCAGTATGTAAATTTCGGGAGGACCTGTGCGTTTTAGCAATAGAAGGCATGTGTTTTTGTGGGTTGAAAATCTCCCGTATATAAAAATCATGTAGATACGGTTAATGCTAAAATAGAAAGTATAATTGAATGAAAAAAAGCCTAGGATAGGTCTACAATATAGAAAATGATTAAATATTGCACTTATCGGAAAAGAAAATTATGTTAGCGCAAAGTTTCAATCGTTTGCACAGATTTTTTAATTTTTTTCAAAAAATGTGAAAAAATCAGCTTTTCCTTCTAGAAGATGACCCTCTAATGATCAATGCTGTATCCAAAATTTCAGTTTTAGGCATAAACGCTTCCTCTTCCTTAGAATTGATCATGTTCAAGAGTAATTGCATCGACCTTTCTCCGATTTCAAAACCCGGTTGGGATACCGTGGATAGTGGAGGATTCATCATAGCGGAAAACTGCCAGTCACTGAAGCCGACTATACCCACATCTTCTGGTACTTTTAACCCAAGTTCCTGCACGGCTTTCATTGCCCCAGCAGCAGCAATATCATTGGCAGCAAATACCGCATCGGGTCGATTGTTTTCATCTTTAAAAATTTCCAGGCAGATTTCGTAGGTCTCTTGCTGAGTTCCTATCCGACATTCTCTGATAAGATCTTCATCCACTGCAATGCCTGCTTCGGTGAGTGCATTCGTATATCCTTCTTTCCTTTTTGTACTTATTAGTAAGTTTTTTGGACCGGCCAGGTGTAAGATTTTTCTATAATTTTGGTCTAGCAAGTGTTTTACAGCATCATAGGCACCAGAGTAATCATCTACTGTTACATTTATAGTGTTTTCTAAATCCGGAACCCTATCAAAAAATACAATAGGGTATTGGTGCTCTATCAAATTTTTAAAATGGGAAAAATCCGTAGTCTCCTTGGAGAAGCTTATTAACAACCCATCTATTTGATTTGAAATAATAGTCTCTACACTTGATATTTCCCGCTCGAGGTTTTCATTGGTCTGACAGAGGATTACATTATAGCCATTTGCAAATGCTACTTCTTCTATACCACTTATGACAGTAGAAAAGAAAAAATGAACTACTTCAGGGATGATCACCCCTATGGTAAAAGATTTGCTTTTTCTCAAACTTAAAGCCACAGCATTGGGACGGTAATTAAGCTTTGTTGCTAATTCCTTCACCTTTCGTTTGGTTTCCTGACTGATGCCAGGATAATCTTTTAGTGCTCGGGAAACTGTAGAAGCAGAGACATTTAGTTCTTTGGCAATATCTTTTATAGTCGCTTGGCCTATTCTCATATTTGGGTAATTATTACACTTGATAACCAGTTTACGGATTTTTACTGGTTCAGGATTTCTATAAAGATAATAGACCTATACTTCTTTTGTTTATTTTGAATGAAATTAAAATCCAATCTCTAGTTAAATGTGTCCCTAAGTTCTATTTCTAGAAAGATTATTACGTGACAGGTTAAGAATCAACTAATTAACTTTTATAGATTTCCTAAAGAAGATATTGTGTTTTATCAACATAAAATTGTACTACAAAAACGGATATTTAGTCAAAATATTATTTTGAAGATTAGGCTCATTTTTTAATTTTTTACTGAAATAATTAAAAAAAATTAAAAAATAAAAATCTACGAAATCGATTGCGGTTACGATTGCACAGAGTATGGCCACATTTTTCTTTATTTTGGATTTGTAGAGGCATTAATTTTTTGTTAATATTTCCTAAAATATAAAAACAGCCCCTACGGCAGAGAAAATCGATTTCGAAATATAGTGGGGTGTTTGAGTGTAAAAATGTATAATTTCAAAAATTTTTATAATTAAATAAATAATTAAATCCAAAAATAAATAGTTATGCAAAAAGTGTTTACCGTTATTAAACTTACGGTCATTATGCTGTCTTTAATGTGCTGGCAGGAGGTTGCCGCACAGGAACGAACAGTTACAGGAAAAGTCACTGATCAAAATACGGGCGAAGAACTCCCTTTTGTCAATGTGAGCATCAAGGGTACTACGCGAGGCACCACCACTGACATTGATGGTAATTACACCATAGAGATTAGGGAAGCTAATGCTATATTGGTGTATTCTTTTATAGGTTATACCAGAAAAGAAGTACCTGTTAACAATCAGTCTATCATGAATGTACAGCTTGCCGGAGATACCCGTCAGCTGGATGAAGTAGTAGTAGTGGGTTACGGTACTCAGAGAAAAGCCGATCTTACCGGTTCGGTAGGGTCTGTAACCCGAGATGATTTTAACGTCGGGCAGGTAACCAACCCGGAGCAGCTGATCACAGGTAAGATAGCCGGTGTGCAGATAAGTCCATCCAGTGGTGCTCCCGGAGCAGGCGGAAGAATTAGAATCAGAGGGGGATCTTCTCTTAATGCTACCAATGATCCGCTTATCGTAATCGATGGTGTTCCTTTGGACAATAGTGGCGTGGCTGGTACGGCCAATCCACTTAACTTTTTAAACCCAAATGATATCGAAACATTTGATATTCTAAAAGATGCTTCTGCGGCAGCAATTTACGGTTCTAGAGCTTCTAATGGGGTAATCCTTATTACTACCAGAAAAGGAAAAAGAGACCAGGCCATGAGTGTAAATGTAAGTTCTCTAGTTTCAGTATCTCAGATAGCAAATAACGTAGACGTACTTAACGCTGACCAGTATAGAGAGGTGGTAGGTCAGCAGGCTTCGCCATCACAAGCTGCACTTGTGGGGAGCGCCAATACCAATTGGCAGAATCAGGTTTTTAGAGATGCAGTAGCATTTGATAATAATGTAAACCTTAGCGGTTCTTATAAGGGAGTTCCTTATAGAGTATCTATGGGTTACCTTGATCAGGCTGGTGTTTTAAAAACTGATCATATGACCAGAACCACTGCCGGATTAAACTTAAGCCCTTCATTATTGAATGACCAGTTAAAGGTCAATTTCAATATTAGAGGTGCCCTTACAGAAAGTAGGTTTGCTAATCAGGGAGCCATTGGTTCAGCTGCAGCATTTGATCCTACACAACCTGTATATGATCCAGAAGGCTACGGTGGATATTGGGAGTGGTTAAATCCAGATGGTACGCCCCAATTACTTGCTCCTAGAAACCCTTTGGGTTTGTTGGAACAGCGGGATGATAGAGGAGAAGTACAGAGAAGTTTAGGAAATCTTCAGTTAGATTATTCTCTACCATTTATAGAAGGTTTAAGAGCCAATTTAAATTTAGGGTATGATGTAAGTAGAAGTGAGGGTACTACTATCATTCCATCTACATCGGCCCAAGGGTTTAATGAAGGTGGCTCTATCGCTCCTTATGCTCAAAACAAGCGTAATCTTCTAGCTGATTTTTATCTTAATTATGTAAGAGATTTTGACAGGGCTGGTAGAATAGATGTAACTGCTGGATATTCTTGGCAGGATTTCTATATAGAAAATCCTCAGTTTCCAAGAATCAACGAAGCTGGTGTGGAATTAACCCCAGCTGGTATAGAAACTAGACCTCAGTATAGATTGATATCTTTCTTTGGTCGTGCTAACTATAGCTTGATGGATAAATACCTACTTACTGCTACCATAAGAACTGATGGGTCTTCAAGATTTAGTCCTGAAAACAGATGGGGTTTATTCCCTTCATTGGCGGCAGCATGGAGAATAAGTGAAGAAAATTTCTTGGTCACGAGTGACGTACTTACTGATTTCAAATTGAGATTGGGTTATGGTAAAACTGGTCAACAAGAAATCGGATCTTTCTTTCCTTACCTTCCAAGGTATACGGTCAGTGATGATGCAGCCAGATACAGATTTGGAAATACTTACTACAATACGTTACGTCCTGAAGGATATGACAGGAATATCCGATGGGAAGAAACTGAAACCTACAATGCAGGTCTTGATTATGAATTCCTAAACGGTAAAGTATTCGGTGCAGTAGATTATTACTACAAAAGGACAAATGACCTTTTGGCGGTAATTCCAGTTCCAGCAGGTACTAACCTTACCAATCAACTATTTACTAACGTTGGAAATATAGAAAACTATGGTTTTGAGTTTGCAATAAACTATAACTTATTAAGAACTACGGATATGAACTGGGATATAGGTGCCAACTTTACCTATAACAGGACCAATATCCTAAGCCTATCCAACGTAGCAGAAGATGCAGTAGGTATCTTAGTAGGTGGTATCGGTGGGGGTACTGGTAATACTATCCAGGTTCAAACTGTAGGATTTCAGCCAAACTCCTTCTATGTATGGGAGCAAGTTTATAATAGTGCAGGAGCTCCTTTAGAGAATGTATATGTAGATAGAAATGGTGATGGTATAATCAATGAGCAGGATTTATATAGAAATGGATTCCCTGATCCTTTATACTTCTTTGGATTCAATTCTCAATTGAGCTATAGAAACTGGGATTTCAGTTTTGTAGTGAGAGGTAATATGGGCCAAACGATCTATAATAACGTACGGTCTACTACTGCTTACCAGAGCTTAAGATTCCCGGGTTACATGAATAATCTGAATGCTGATATACTCAATACTAACTTCCAGGATTACAGATTGAGATCTGATCATTTTCTGGAAGATGCATCATTCGTAAGAATGGAAAATATAGCCATAGGGTATAATTTCGGAAATCTTTTCAATAGCAATATCAATCTAAGAGCTAATGCGACGGTACAAAATGCATTTGTCATCACCAACTATTCAGGAATAGATCCTGAAGTTCCAGGTGGGATAGATAACAATTTTTATCCATTTCCAAGAATCGTATCTGTGGGAGTTAACTTTGGATTTTAATTAAAATATTACAGCTCTGTAATTGCCGAAAGGTAATTCAGGATTATAAAGCTTAAAAATATAACACATGCAATTGAGCATTAAGAAAATTTTATCACATAAGAGGATGATATTTAATGCGAGGTTTCATGTGACAGCTGAAAAAAATAAAAACATATGAAAAATAAATTTCTAAAAATAACAGCATTAGTGTTGGGTATGTTTGTATCCATCACTGCATGTACAGATTTGGATCTGGAGCCATTTGGAGAATTGACCTCCGTCCAGGTTTACGAAGATTTTGATAATTATGTCCAAGTATTGGCTAAAATGTATGCAGGACTTGCTATAGCAGGACAGTCTGGACCTGATGGCAGGGGAGATATAGGCGGTCAGGATGAAGGGGCGTCTACTTACCTTAGAGCACTTTGGAAGTTACAGCAGCTACCTACTGATGAGGCTATCATTTCTTGGAATGATGAAGGCTTGCCTACTCTTAACACGATGACTTGGTCTTCTGATAATGGTTTTATAGCAGCTATGTACTATAGGATTTTCTATCAGATTACCTTAGCTAGTGAATTCATCAGAGAAACCAGAGATGCCAATATGGCGAACAGAGGTATATCTGAAGCCAATCAAACTACAGCTAGACTATATAGAGCTGAAGCCAGATTTTTAAGAGCTTTATCTTATTATCATGCGTTGGACATGTATGGAAATGTTCCTTTTGTGACTGAAGCAGATGCGATTGGGTCATTTTTCCCAGCGCAGATAAACAGAAGAGATCTATTTACCTACATCGAAGGAGAGTTATTGAGCACGATCCCTGATATGGTAGCACCTAGACAACACGAGTATGCTAGAGCGGATCAGGCAGCAGCTAGAATGCTGTTGGCTAAATTGTACCTTAATGCTGAAGTATATATTGGTGAAGCCAGATATACTGAAGCGATTGCCCAATTGAACGAAGTATTGAATGCAGGCTATACCCTGGAGCCAGTTTATGAGCACTTATTCTTTGCTGATAATGACCAGTCTAACGAAATCATTTTTCCTATAGCCTATGATCAGGTGAGTACCCAAGCTTGGGGAGGTGCCACTTTCTTGGTAAACGGAGCAATCGGTGGAAACATGTCACAGTTCAATAATTTTGGTGTGCCAGGTGGATGGGCAGGTATGAGAGCCAGACCAGAATTGGTTAATCTCTACCCAGGAGTAAATGGTACTCCTGACGCTAGAGGGAATTTCCATACCAATGAGCAGCAGATAGATGTGGAAAATATTTCGGTATTTCAAGATGGCTATGGTGTAATTAAATTCAGAAACATCAACAGAGATACCAATGCTAGACCCGGAGGACCAGTAAGTGATCAGGTTAGTGTGGATTTTCCATTATTCAGATTGGCAGATGCTTATTTGATGTATGCTGAAGCAGTTCTTAGAGGAGGTTCTGGTGGAACTAGTCAGCAGGCATTGAATTATATCAATGAATTGAGACAAAGAGCTTATGGAAATGCAACCGGTAATATCAGTGCCAACCAACTAAACCTGGATTTCATCATCGATGAGAGAGCAAGAGAGCTGAAGTGGGAAGCTACCCGCCGTACTGATTTGATCAGATTTGGAAGATTCACTGGAAGCAGTTATGTATGGCAGTGGAAAGGCGGTATTTTTAATGGAACCGGTACACCGGAGTTCAGGGACTTATATCCTTTGCCTCAGGCTGACCTAATTGCTAACCCTACTTTACAACAAAACCCAGGATATTAATAATAGGTTTATTATGAAAATATTTAAAATAAATTTCTTAGCAGTTTTAGCTCTATTTATCACATGGAGCTGTGTAGAAGAAGAGCGTACAGTTATCAGTGACAATCCAGATGCACCACAGCTCACTAGTCCTGTTGCTGGATCAGCTATAGTACTGACAGAAGATACTGGAAGTGATATGGTGAGATTTGAGTTTTCTCCAGCGGATTTCGGTTATCAGGCCGCAGTAAATTATACTGTACAGGTAGTTCCTGCAGGCGAGGGTTGGGATAATCCTATGGATGTAGCTAGCGCTAACGGCACCACCATTCAGATCTCACAATCAGAATGGAATCAAAGACTAATTGGGAGGGGATATGCTGCCGAAGAAGAAAATGAAGTGGACATGAGAATCAGGGCAAGTGTGGGCTCCTCTGTAGCACCACTTTATTCTTCCGTAGTTAATATGCTATTGGTACCTTATTCTGCGCAACTTACTTATGCCAGAGTATATTTACCTGGAGACTATCAGGGATGGTCGCCTGAAAACCCAAACACTGTAATTTATTCAGTAAATGATGATGATATCTATGACGGGTTCGTCCATATTTTGGGTGGATCTGGTGCTTTCAAAATAAATGAGACACCTAGCTGGGATGTAAATTATGGTGGTGCCAACGGAGTTTTAGAACAAAATGGTTCTGATATAATATTGCCTCAGCCATTTGGTACTTTTAGGCTTGTAGTGGATATGAATGCAGGTACCTATACCATCGGACAAAGAAGAGTATGGGGTTTAGTAGGCGATGCCACCCCAGGGGGTTGGGATGTAGATACACCTATGGAATTTAATGCCGCAGAAAATGTGCTTACTATCACACTTGATCTTGTAGCAGGTAACTTTAAATTCCGTGGTGATAATAATTGGGATCACAACTACGGTGATACCGGCCAAGATGGTGTATTGGATGCAGGTGGAGCAGATATTCCAATTACTGAACCAGGAAATTATACGGTCACCATGGATTGGAAAACTCCAGGGGAGATTACTTATGAAGTAATTAAAAATTAATAAAGCAAAAATAAAAAGATACCGGTCTATGATTGGTATCTTTTTACTTTAAACCCAATCTGTATGAATAAAACTTTTACTAAATCTTTATTATTTCTGGCATTTTGGCTAGGTGCTATAGTCAATGTCATAGGACAAGTTACTACAGAACCTGCCTTTCCGCGTGCTGATCAGTCAGTCAAGATCATCTATGATGCATCCCAGGGTACTACAGGCCTACAGGGGGCAAGCCAGGTTTATATACACATAGGAGCGGTCATCGCCGGACCTACCTCTACAGTATGGGAGATAGTTCCCTTTGAGTGGGGACAGGATATAGAGCAGGCTAAAATGGTCAAAGTAGAGGGTGATATTTGGGAATATGAGATTGTACCCAATGAGCTTTTTAGTCCCACTGAATCCCAGACTATTTATAGAATGGGAATGGTTTTTAGAAATGCGGCCGGTACGCAGGAAGGAAAGTCTGCTACTAATGGTGATTTTTTTGTTAACCTAAGTCAGGGATTTGAAGTACAGTTCTTACAGCCTTCAGTGTCTTCACTTCTTCTCGATATAGGAGAATCTTTGGAAATTAAAATCAATTCCTCTGCTCCGGCAGATCTTTCCATATCCGTCAATGATAGTCCAGTGGCTGCTCAGGAAAATGTATCTGAACTGAGTTATGTCTTCCAGGCTAATACTGCAGGAACGTATGAAATAAGGGCACTGGGTATATCCGGTGAAAATCAAAGCGAACAAAGCCTCCGGATATCTGTAGTAGAACCTAGCCAACAAGCTCCGCTTCCTGCGGGAGTGATGAAAGGCATCAACTATATCTCAGATACAGAAGTAGTTTTTGTATTAGAAGCTCCCGGTAAGAAAAATGTATTTTTAATAGGAGATTTTAACGACTGGCAGATCGACCCTTTATATCAGATGAACCAGACCCCCGATAGGGAGATGTTTTGGTATCGTCTTTCGGGCTTGGTACCTCAGCAAGAATATATCTTCCAATATCTGGTAGATGGATCTATCAGAATAGGAGATCCATACGCAGACAAAACTTCCGATCCTTTTCATGATCAAGAGATTATCGACCAAAATAAGTATCCTGGTTTAAAACCATATCCGCAGGGACAGACTGAATTCCAAGCCACTTATCTGCAGACTGCACAGGAGCCTTATGAATGGAAGCATGATGAATATACCAAGCCAAATCCTGAAGAATTGGTCATCTACGAACTACTGGTAAGAGATTTTGACGAAAGAAGATCTTACAAAGCGGTCACCGAACGATTGGATTATCTGCAGGAACTAGGGATAAATGCAATTGAATTACTTCCCATCAAAAATTTTGAAGGTAACTTATCTTGGGGCTATAACCCATCTTTTTTCTTTGCACCCGATAAGTATTATGGGACTAAAAATGAGTTGAAAGAATTGATAGACGAAGCCCATAAAAGAAATATGGTGGTGCTACTGGATATGGTATTGAATCATGCCTTTGGTCAGTCACCATTCGTGCGATTATATAATGATGGAGACTATGGGGCACCTACTCCCGACAATCCATGGCTTAATCGAACTGCACGTCATCCATTTAATGTGGGGTATGATTTCAATCATGAGAGTGAATATACCAAAGCCGTTGTTGATTCAGTCAATAATTATTGGCATACTGAGTACAGGT
>DATHVH010000465.1:0-1712 GCA_035461405.1 Anditalea sp. | reverse complement strand
ATTTACTGACGCAGATGTTGCAACGGCAACTGGTGGCTCTGGAGGACCTCATGAAGGGGTCATTGGCCAAGCGACTAACGCCCAACCATTTTATCCATTGTTTAACGAAGATGGATCATACTTTATTTTTTCACCTGGTATGCCAGCTGGCCCTACTGCATTTAATCCAGTAGCACTTACTAGAGAATTGACAAATAATCAAAAGTCAATGAGATTACTTGGGAATATTAATGCAGAATATTCAATTACGGATGGTTTAAAATTTAATGTAATGTTAGGAGGTTCTGTTTTAAATCAAAGAGCCATGAAATTTATGCCTAATCTTCCTGTTTTCCTTAATAATCCAGCTACAGGAACTGATAACACATTAATGACTTTTAATTGGCTTACAGAATATACATTAAATTATACTAAAAGTATTGGAGATCATAATGTCACAGGTTTAATTGGCTATACAGTCCAAAAGGAAAGGGCAGAATCCAATTTCTTATTTAGTAACAGCTATCCTAATAATTTGGTGACTACCTTAAGTGCAACTAGCGGTATAATAACCAATGGCTCTTCAGATATTTATGAATGGTCATTAATTTCCTATTTATCAAGGTTAAACTATAATTTCAAGCAAAAATATTATTTGACTGCATCTGTTCGAAGAGATGGTTCATCTCGATTTGGCGCAGAAAATAAATATGGATTATTCCCGTCCTTAGCTATGGCATGGAGAGTTTCGGATGAAAATTTTCTTAAAAATATTAGCAATCTCACTGAACTTAAAATAAGAGCAAGTTATGGAAAGACTGGAAATAACGATATTGGAAACTACGAACACTTATCAACTATTAATTATTTACGGTATGTATTGGGAGATGGAGCAATTGCGGGTTTTGCTCCCGAGAGACTACCGAATCCTTCATTAACGTGGGAGACGCAAGAATCAATAAATATGGGTCTTGACCTAGCATTTTTTGATAATAGAATGCGTGTAAGCGTCGATCATTTTAGGGCTAAAAACACTGATTTGTTGTTAAACGTTAATGTGGCTGGTATAACAGGTTTTAGTAATAGTCTACAGAATATTGGTGAAGTAAACAATTCAGGGTGGGAGTTTGTATTGAGTACAGTTAACTTTAAAGATAAGTTTCTTTGGTCAACGGACTTCAATATTTCCACCTATAGAAATGAAGTTGTAAGGTTAGGCCCAAATGGTGATCCTATATTCGTAGGAGCAAATGTAACGATGATAGGTCAACCAATTGGAATGTTTTTCGGTTGGTTGACTGATGGTATATTCTTGAACCAGGCTGAGGTAGATCGAGGTCCTATTTTTTCCCCTCTTTCTTCTACTAGATCTCGACCTGGAGATGTAAGATTTGTTGATGTTAGCGGCCCTGAAGGAGTCCCTGATGGAACCATTGATAATTTTGATCGAACTATTATGGGTTCACCCTATCCAGATTTTTATTATGGCCTGACAAATAATTTTTCTTATTTAAACTTTAGTTTAAGTATTAGCCTGCAAGGATCACATGGGAATCAAGTCATAAGTGCATTTGGAAATGGGGCCTTATCCACAAGAGGCCGAATACCAGCATTTGCCTATCTAAACAATTACTGGAAATCAGAAGATGATCCTGGTGATGGTAAAACAGTAAGACCAAATGATCAACCCACAGGTAATATTCGTGGGCAATTTAGTGAGCGATGGCTTGATC
>DATHVH010000464.1:0-5897 GCA_035461405.1 Anditalea sp. | reverse complement strand
TCATCGGTATGCATTTTAACAGATTTAATACCCATATCCATGGCTCCTTTCCAAAAGTCCCTTATACCTTCTTTACCTGTAATTACCTTACCATTGGGAGGTAATATCTGTCCATCCTCCGTATAAAGGTCTTTCATCCCTTCATAATCCCCCCTATTGTAGGTTTCCATGAAATGTTCGTTCTGTTGGATTATGATATCTTTAATATCTAGATCTGACATAATTAAATTAATTAAAAGTTTAAATTAAATAGCCTAAATATACGCTTTGATATTATACTAATTTTATAATTTGTATCCATTAACACATGATGGTGCTTCTAAAATTTTTATTAACCTTCGGTTTATGAATTTTTCCTTTTAATATAAAAAAATATAATCTTTCGCCATCACTGAAAATATTTAATTGAATATAAAAAATAGAATTCCTTTTTACAAAAAATAAACATTTACTATTATGGAGTATGGTTATACGCAATGATGCCAGTAGGCATTATTCCTTTGGTTTATGGGAACCGAGACCGAATCACGGGTCATTCCAATTTTGACAGTGCCTTAATTTTTATCATTTTATTGGCATGAGAGCGTATATCCATATTATACAAATATTAAAATAATATTAAAAATATAACCTATTCTAAAAATCATGGTTTTCATTTTTTATATCTGAAAAAGTATTAATTATTACCTAATTGAAAATGTCCATCTTAAAAAATCAGGAAATATTTCAGACCAGGTCTGGAAATTATGTTCTCCATTTTCTACTTCTATGTATTCGATATCCTGATCAGTATAACCCAAGGTTTTCATTTCCTTTATCATATCAAGTGTATCATCAATTGAATCTATTACTCCATTTTTATTTCTGTCACTACTTTCATCATTGGTTCCTGTTTGAAACCAAAATTTAAGACCTTCCCTTTTTACACTTTCTCTGATACGCCGGTGCATGATCCTATATTCATCATCTTTAGCAGTTCCGGTATTGAGACTTCTCCACCATAGTGATGCAGAAAATATTCCTACTTTATTGAAAAGCTCTGGATTGCTCCAGCTGATATCGAAGGCGCTCAAACCTCCCATAGAAAATCCTGCAAAAGCTTTTATGTTTTCCTCCTTCATCAGCCCATATTCTTTCTGTAAAAAAGGTACCAATTCTTTAATAATAAAATTAGCATATCTACCAGCTTTGCTTCCCCTGTTATTATAATCAGGAAAATTTGCTACTCCATATTCTTGCATTCGGTCTTTATTGGCATGTATGGCCACCACTGCTATCTTCATAAATTCCTCTTCCGAAAAAAGAGCTGTTAAAGTTTCCTCAATTTTTAATTGCTCCATGTCCTGACCGTCATTTAATAAAAGGGTAGATTTCCAATTGATTACATCAGAAGATAAATAGATGTCCACCTTTACTTTTCTATCCAAGAAGTGGGAACGAAGTCTTAGATGGTGCCTATTCAGCATCGGATTCACATAAATTACTTTAGTACTTTTAAGAAAGTTTTTAGGATTATAGTTTTTTTTGAGGAAGGTCAGCATGTTCTATAAAATTCTAAATATAAACAATAACTGAATCAGCGATGTTTAATTAACAATGAGCATTTTTTAAAAATAGATAAAATTTTCACCTAAATCTATCGCTTTTGAAAGAAGAACATGTAAAATGGTATTCAAATAACCTTGGGCGGGATATTGAAACACTTGTTTACGGCCACCAAGGATATCCGGTTTTAATCTTCCCATCCAGTCAGGGAAGATATTATGAAGCCAAGGATTTTAAATTGATCGACTCTATAAGTTGGTTTATAGAGCAAGGTAAAATCAAAGTCTATTGTCCGGATAGCATTGATAGTGGCAGCTGGTACAATAAAGGAATTCATCCTGCTGACAAAGTGAAAACCCATATAGGATACGACAGGTTTATACACGATGAACTAATTGAAAAAATGCGCTACGAAACGGGCATATCCCAAATATGTATAACAGGTCCGAGCTTTGGAGCCTATCATGCTTTAAATTATGCATTCAGGCATCCTGAAAAGGTAAGCCATCTCTTTGCCCTTAGCGGTAAGTATGATATAAAATCTTTTTTAGGATGGTATTATGATGACAATACTTATTTCAACAACCCCGCTGATTTCATGCAGCAGGCAGACAATCCTGAACTGTGGAATATGAAGATCATCCTAAGTGCGGGAGAACATGATATTTGTAAAGACGCTACCATCCATATGTCTGAAATTTTAAATAACAAGGGAATAGAACACTGGCTGGATATAAGAGAAGGAGCAGTCCATGATTGGCCGCTATGGAGAAATACGCTTCCTCATTATTTATCACTTTTATAAAACCACAAACTATGAAAAAAATAGGAATATTATTTGGACAGGAAAACACCTTTCCCAAGGCATTTGTTGACAGGATAAATGAAAAAAACATAGATGGTATAACTGCCGAATTTGTAAGAATAGATAAGGTCAAGCAGGCAGATCCCACAGAATATGCTGTGATCATAGATAGGATTTCTCAGGATGTACCTTTTTATAGGGCATATCTAAAAAATGCTGCTATTTCTGGTACTATTGTGATCAACAACCCTTTCTGGTGGAGTGCTGATGAAAAGTTTTTTAATAACGCACTAGCAGAAAAAATTGGAGTACCTGTACCTAAAACTGTAATTCTGCCTTCCAGCCACAGACCTAAAGACACCTCGGAAAATTCTTTCCGAAACCTTCATTACCCTCTAGACTGGGATGGAATTTTTGACTATATAGGCTTTCCGGCATTTATGAAACCATATTCTGGAGGTGGCTGGAAAAGCGTCTACCGTTTGGAAAATAAGGAAGAATTTTTTCATCATTTTCCGGAGACAGGTGATCTTACTATGATGCTTCAGGAGGAGATAGTTTTTGATACGTACTTCCGCTGCTATTGCCTGGGAACTGATAAGGTGCACGTGATGCAGTATGAGCCTAGGAATGCATTTCATGAAAGATATATCCGTGAGTTAAAACACATAGATCCGGCATTGGTAAAAAAAGTAGAAGATTATGTCATAAGATTAAACAAAGCACTGGGATATGATTTTAATACTGTTGAACTGGCGGTGAGAGATGGAATCCCCTATGCTATAGATTTTTGTAATCCGGCACCAGACGCAGATGCTGCATCAGTGGGTGAGGAAAATTATGAATGGATAGTAGAAAATGCTGCTAATTTAGCCATAGAGAAAGCGAAAATATACGAAAAAGGTAAGGTAAATCTTACATGGGGTACGTTTGTTAGCGATAGTGTTCATAATAAATAGAATGCTAAAAAATCATTTTTTAACTAGAACGGTATAATATGAGAAACGAATTCACTTTAGGTATTGAGGAAGAATACCAGGTAATAGATCCCCAGAGCAAAGAGCTCATTTCCCATGAGCAGAAAATCGTGGAGATGGCCGAAAACTACCTATCTGATCAGGTAAAGGCTGAGATGCACCAGGCTGTAGTGGAAGTTGGGACGAAGGTATGTACCAATGTGACCGAGGCATATGAACAGATCTGTTATCTGAGGAAAAGTGTATCTGAAATCGCAGGCAATCTCGGATACAAAATCGGAGCTTCGGGCACGCATCCCTTTTCCGCATGGCAAAACCAGATGATCACCCCCCATCCAAGATATGATGAGATCATAATGGAGCTTCAGGATACAGCCCGGTCCAATCTGATCTTTGGTCTTCATGTCCATGTAGGTATATTGGACAGACATCTGGCATTGCATATAGCCAATTCACTTAGGTATTTCCTTCCGCATATATTTGCGCTATCGACCAACTCACCTTTTTGGGAAGGAAGAAATACAGGATTTAAATCATTTAGAACAAAAATATTTGATAAATTTCCCAGAACGGGAATTCCTGATGCATTTGAAAGTCTATCGGAATATGATGATTATATAAGTTTACTGATTAAAACCCGTTGTATAGACAATTCAAAGAAAATCTGGTGGGATCTGCGGGTACATCCTTTCTACCCTACCGTGGAAGTGAGGATATGCGATATACCTTTGACCGCCAAAGAAACTATTGCCATTACGGCATTGATTCAATCTTTGGCAGCAAAATTGTATAAGCTGCGAATGGCCAATATGAGCTGGATAAACTACAGACGGCCAATGATTAACGAAAATAAGTGGCGTGCCTCTAGGTTCGGACTTGATGGTAAATTAATTGATTTTGGAAAAGAAGAGGAAATTAATACCAAAGACCTTATTTTTGAAATCCTGGATTTCGTAGATGATGTAGTAGATGAGCTGGGCAACAGGTGGGCACTGGACCTGATCCCCAAGATGATGGAGAACGGAACGGGAGCAGATCGCCAACTTAAAGTATATGAGGAGACAAAAGACCTCAAAAAAGTGGTGGATTTCATCATGGAGCAGACGCTCTGTGATATATGAGGTAGAAGTAAATGAAAAATGAAAAATTGAGGCTAGCCCTCTTGGATATGAATAACGGATTCCCCAACCAGGGAATGCGATGCCTTAGGGCAATTATAAATAACTATTCTGATAAAATAAGTTTTGACGAATTTGATGTACGCCAAAAACATGAATTGCCTGATCTGAGCTATGATATTTATATATCAAGTGGCGGTCCGGGCACTCCGTTGGAAGAAGGAAGTAAGTGGCTGGCAAATTACCGTAGACTCATAGACGATATATGGATTTATAATCTCCAGCCGGGGAAAAATAAAAAACATGCATTTTTTATTTGCCATTCATTCCAGCTGGTGGCCCAGCACTTAATGCTGGGAGAGATCACCAAACGGAAGTCTACTTCTTTTGGAGTATATCCCATCCATAAAACTGCTGCAGGGAAAAAAGACCCCTTGCTAGCTGGACTGGAAGACCTTTATTATGCAGTAGATAGTAGAGACTGGCAATTAGTCCAGCCGCGGCTCAAAGTGTTTAAAGAGCATGGGGCTAAAATCTTGTCTCTGGAGAAAATAAGGACGAATGTGGAATATGAACGTGCGATAATGGCAGTTCGGTTTTCAAATGAATTGGTTGGTACTCAGTTTCATCCTGAAGCAGATGCTGAAGGCATGAAAGCCTATTTTCAAGAAGACGAGAATAGAGATAAAGTTATATTAAATTTTGGCGAGAAGCGATATATCGATATGATGATGCATTTAGATGATCCGGATAAAATTAGCCTGACACACAGCTCCATTCTGCCGGGATTCATAGACGGTGCGATCGCCTCACTTCAAGGTAATTCTAAAAATATGATATTGGTATGATAGAAGAATTCAGGGATCGATACAACCAAAGTTTTACCACTGGTAAATATCAGGATTTTCTGAATACTATAGAAAAAACACATGGGCATCTGCCACCTTTTAGGGTGTCAGAAAGCCCTATTTTTATTCCCAATACATTAAAAAGTAAATTAATAGAGGCCTGTGATGATATACAAAACCTAATCTCTAGGCCTGACTTTAAAGAACTTTCCAAGGGAGCCTTACAAAATGCTTCTACACACGTTCCCGGAGAAGATGGGCATACCCTTTTTCTTCAAATGGATTTTGGTATTACCCTCGATGAGCAGGGTGAATTACATCCTTACTTAATAGAACTTCAGGGTTTTCCTTCCCTGTATTTTTTTCAGATAGAACTTGCAGCAGCTTACAAAAAGCATTTCGACATTCCAGACCATTTTACTGCTCACCTGTCAGGTTTGAATGCAGGTCAATACGTGGATCTTCTACGAAAAGTTATAGTTGGTGATAGTGATCCCCGGAATGTAATTCTTTTGGAAATAGAACCTGAAAAGTAGGCCACTTATATTGATTTTTTAGCCACAGCACATTATTTGGGAATTAAGGTACTGTGTATTTCAGATCT
>DATHVH010000463.1:0-13193 GCA_035461405.1 Anditalea sp. | reverse complement strand
GGAAATCACTAGGGAAGCCAAACCCTGGACCAGATGGTGGTGGATGGGCAATGCCGTGGATGAAAAAAACCTGGGCAAACTTCTGAAAGAATATGATGAAGTGGGGCTTGGCGGTGTAGAAATAGCTCCTATATATGGAGCAAAAGGCTATGAGGACAGGTATCTCGATTTTCTTTCGCCGGAATGGTTAAGCATGCTGGACTACACTGTCAGCAAGGCCAATGAACTCAATATGGGTGTGGATCTTACGCAGGGAACGGGTTGGCCGTTTGGCGGACCACAGGTAAGTGTAGAAGATGCTGCAAGCAGAATTATCATCCAGGAAGTAAAATTAAATACCGGATCACCTACCCAGGTTAAATTTGAAAAAAAGAGAGAAAGGGATCCTGATGCCGAGCTACTGGCCGTCATGGCATTTGGTCCGGATGGTGAAAGCAAAAATATAACAGAGCATCTTGATGATAAAAGAAATCTCAATTGGTCCGAAAAAGGTGACTGGCAGATTAAAGCCATCTACCTCGGAAAAACAGGGCAGATGGTTAAAAGAGCTGCCCCCGGAGGTGTGGGTTTTACACTGGACCATTTTAGCAAACAGGCTGTTAATAATTATCTTCAGTATTTTGAAAAAGCTTTCCAGGGCAATCCTCCAAATATTCGTGCCCTATATAATGATAGCTTTGAAGTCTATGGCGCTGACTTTACTCCCAAATATTTTGAAGAATTTAAGGACCGAAGAGGATATGACCTGAAGGACAAAATCTATCTTCTTACCCGGAATGATTCCACCGAAGAAGTAGTTCGGGTCAAATCGGATTACCGGGAAACACTTCATGAGCTGCTGCTGGAAAATTTTACGATCCAATGGACAGAGCATGCCCATAAGCTGGGCAAAAAGACCAACAACCAGGCACACGGCTCTCCGGGCAATCTTCTGGATCTCTACGCAGCAGTGGATATTCCGGAAGTGGAGACTTTTGGATCCAGTTACTTCCCTATCCCGGGCCTGAGAAGGGACAGTGCAGATATAAGAAATGTGGATCCTGATCCACTTATGCTGAAGTTTGCTTCTTCGGCTGCTCATCTAAGTGGTAAAGACTTAGTGTCCTGCGAAACCTTCACCTGGCTGGGAGAGCATTTCAAATCTTCCTTTGCCCAGATGAAGCCAGAGGTAGAGCAGGCATTTTTGGCCGGTGTAAACCATATATTTTACCATGGGGTGACGTATAGTCCGGAAGATGTGCCATTCCCGGGATGGCTATTCTATGCTTCCCTAAACCTTACCCAACAAAACAGTCTCTGGCCCCACTTCCGAAGCTTTAATGACTATATCGCCAGATGCCAGTCTATCCTGCAGTCCGGCAATGCAGATAATGAAATACTGATGTACTGGCCGGTATATGATGTGTGGGCCAATCCTGAAGGCATGATGGAAATGATCTCTGTACACCATGTGGACCACTGGCTCCATCCTACCCAGTTTTATAAGCAGACCAGTTCACTCATCGATATGGGTTACAGCGTCGACTTTATATCTGATAAGATGATCTCCGGGTCCAGAAGCAGTGATGGGCAGATCATGACCAGCGATAAAGCTACCGGGGCCAAAGTACTGATCATTCCCGAAACCGGGTTTATGCCCCTGGAGACTTTTGAAAATATCCTGAAGTTGGCGCATAACGGAGCCACGGTGATATTCCAAGAAAAGCCAAAAGCTACTCCCGGATTGGAGTCCTATAAAAAAGACCAGGAAAAAATGGAAAGGAAGTGGAATGAGCTGAACCTGGCAAAGGGCAAAAGACCACTCGCTCACGGCAAAGGTAAGATCATCTTATCGGGAGAACTCCAAAAGTCTTTGGAAGCAGAGGGAATCTATAGAGAAAAACTTGCGGATACAGGTTTGAAATTTATCCGAAGATCACTGCCCAACCAGAAATACTACTATCTGGTAAATCATGGGCCTGATGATATAGATAATGAAATTGAACTCAATTATAACGCAGAGACAATAATCCTTATGGATCCCTTAAGTGGTGAAACCGGGAAAGCTGTCTATCGGAAGAAAGGTGAAAACACCATAGTCAGGGTACAGCTCAAAGCAGGGGAATCGATCATCTTAAAAGGAATAAAAAGTGGTTCGGCAGGAAAAAATCCATGGAACTATTCAGGTGATATTGCCTCAACAAAAACAATAGAAGGTCCTTGGGAATTAACATTTGAGGCAGGTGGTCCTACCCTTCCAAGCTCTAATACCATGGAACAGATAGGGATTTGGACAGGCAAGGGAGATGAGGAGAAAGACCGCTTTTCCGGGCAGGCTAGCTATAGCACCACATTTGAGATTCAAAATCTGAAAAATGCCAAGCATCTGCTCGAATTTGAAAACGTGCATGAAAGCGTAAAAGTATGGGTAAATGACCGGTATGTAGGACAGGTTTGGAGTATTCCTTTCCAAATCAATATCAGTGATCACCTACAGCAAGGCCAGAACAGCATCAGACTCGAAGTTGCCAATCTTATGGCCAACAGAATCCGACATATGGATCAGCAAAGGCAGGAATGGAGAAATTACCATGAAATAAATTTCGTCAACATCGATTATAAATCTTTTGATGCATCTGACTGGAAAGTCATGCCTTCCGGTCTACACGGACCGGTGAAGATTGTCACATATCAAATCCAATAGCTTATAAGTGCGCAATCGATTGCTCTATTTGTTGCACAGCTTTACCATTCATCATTATAATTTTGAGGTTTAGATAATTTTTATTTAAACATTTTTTCAATGTTATTATAGAAATTATCTTACTTTATTTAATATAAAATTTTGTATTTACCCTGAAATATTTCAATTCTTACAACAAATTCTGTCTGAACGAAAGATATCATACTCTTATAATTAACCCGCTAAAGTGCCTGTTTTACTTTTGCAGGAATTTATATTATATTGTAATCGATTGCACATCTAAATAAACCCCAAATGATCGAATTACAATCTATTGTTCGCATTAATCCGAGCTCGCGCATACCCAAGTATCAGCAGATCGTAAATTCTATCATTGAAGATATTGATAAGGGTATTTTGATAATCGGTGATAGAATTCCCTCTATTAATGACATCAGTGAAGAATTTTATCTTTCACGTGATACTGTGGAAAAAGCATACAACCAGCTCAAAAAGAAAAAAGTAATAGTACCGGTAAAAGGCAAAGGGTATTATGTAGCCCAGGCCGTCTCCCAATCACAGGTTAAAATCCTTTTTTTACTCAATAAACTAAGCAACTATAAGCTAAAAATCTACAACTCCTTCATTAATAGCCTTGGCTCTGATGCCAAAGTAGATCTGAATATTTACCACTGCGATTCGAAGTTGTTTTTGAACACTTTACAGGAAAACATAGGAGCATATGATTACTATGTCGTCATGCCCCATTTTAAAGACGGTCAAAATATACATCAAACCGAAAATCCTGAAGTAACTGAAGCTTTAAAAAACATTCCTTCAGAAAAACTTATCATTATGGATAACTACCTACCTTCCTTAGGGGAAGACGTAGCTGCCATATATCAGGATTTTCATGAAGATATTTATAGAGCACTAAAGGAAGGAGCTGACCGATTACGAAAATACGACAAGCTCATACTTGTCCACCCTGAATGTGCCCTCTATCCTTATCCGGAGGAAATAAAGTCCGGCTTTCTGAAATTCTGTCAAAAATACGAATTTGATTATGAAGTGATACCGAGGATATTTCCAGAGATGGAGCTGGAATCCAAAGATGCCTATATTACTATTGAAGAAAACGACTTGGTATGCCTCATCAAGCAGATGAGAGACAGAAATCTGAAACTAGGTGAAGATATCGGCATCATTTCCTATAATGACACCAAATTAAAAGACCTCTTGGGCATCACCGTCATCTCTACTGACTTTAGGGTAATGGGTGAAACAGCTGCTTACATGATCAAAAAGAAAAAATCAGAAGTGGTCAAAAATGTCTTCAACTTTATTGATCGGGGTTCTATCTAGACTTTATGAGAGGACCTGATCGTTTTAAAGAATATCAAGGGGTGGGTGATTTATCGCCCACCTTTTCACTTTCTATGAATCCCGTATCTTACATCTCGGACATCAGTGTCACAACTTCCAACATCCGACATCGGTCATCTAACATCCCACACAGTATAGTACAGGATACTTTGTGAGAAATAGAAATATAATTTGTCCCTTCACAAAACCCAAACTTATCCCAAATGCAAAAGAAACAAGGTCTTAGGGAACAACTGGACGCCATAAATGAGTACGAACGCGAGCCTATTCCCCAAAGCAAACTTAAAAGCTGGAAAAGTTTTGTAGGCACTTATGCTGGAGAACATACCGCAGGAACTGAATTTGTTTTAGGTCCTCTTTTTGTGGCGCATGGAGCCAGTGCCTTTGATCTGGTTACAGGCCTTTTGGTAGGCAACATCCTAGCAGTCTTAAGCTGGGCATTTTTTACTGGAAAAATCTCTGTCAAGACCCGCCTAACCCTATATTATCAACTGGAAAAAATAGCAGGTAAAAAATTTACGCTCGTTTATAATGTGATAAATGCAGGACTGTTCTGCTTTCTCGCAGGAGCTATGATCGCAGTATCTGCCACCGCCGTAGGGCTGCCTTTTAATCTTGAGATGCCTACTCTTACAACTGTTTTCCCCAGTAGCATTGGTTGGGTAGTTACCGTATTTATTGTTGGAACGATTACCACCATAGTAGCCATGTTTGGGTTTACTCAAGTTTCAAAATTTGCCAATATAGCTGCTCCATGGATGATCATGATATTTATAGCTGCAGCGGTGGGAGTATTGCCAAGATTGGGAATTAATTCGATTGCTGACTTTTGGCCTGTTGCTGAAAATACTATATGGACTGGCGAACCTTTGATCGGACAGAGTAAATTTACTTTCTGGCATGTCATGTTCTTTGCATGGTTCTGTAATATGGGGATGCATATCGGTATGGCAGATATGTCATTACTCAGATATGCTAAAAAATGGCAATATGGATTTTCATCAGCCACTGGTGTATTTTTAGGTCATTACATTGCCTGGATAGCTTCAGGGATCCTTTATTCCTTATTCCTTTTAGAATCTGAAAACAGCTTAGTCTTTGCACCGGGACCTATAGCTTATGAAGCTGCAGGTATAGCCGGAGCGGTGTGTGTGGTGATAGCCGGTTGGACTACTGCCAACCCTACCCTATACCGGGCCGGCCTGGCTATCCAATCCATCAATCCCAATTGGAAAACTTGGAAAGTTACTTTATTTGTAGGTATGATTACCACCCTAGCGGCCTGTTTCCCTGCATTGGTCATGCAGCTATTGGAATTTGTAGCGCTTTATGGACTTATCTTGATGCCAATGGGAGCAGTTATCTTCATAGATGTTTATGTCCTTCCTAAGATGGGACTAAAAAGCAACTATGCAGAACTCCATAATATCAGCCTTAATCCTGCTGCAGCATGGACATGGTTTGTGACCCTAGTAGTTTGTCTATTGCTCAACCTATTTGTAGGTATAGAAATTTTCTTCCTCGGCCTTCCGGGATGGTTTATAGCGGTAGCAGTCTATATCATCGGTAGCAAATTGATGCAAAAGAAAACAGCAAAAAATACCCCCACATCTAAACCCACTCCTGTAAACGCAAACTGACCATGACAATTATTCTTAAAATATTATCCTTTATAGGTCTGGTACTGACCCTGATACCTTCCTTTCTTGTATTTCAAGGAATGATAGAACCCGGCCTTTCCAAAACCCTTATGCTGGTGGGAACCATCATCTGGTTTGCTACCGCCCCGCAGTGGCTGAATAAATTCCAGGAAGAACCAAAGGAGGAATAGTATGAAGATCTTTCCTTTATTTGTATTTTTGATGATGACCACATTGGTATATGCGCAGAAATCTGAAACCCTGGACCTTTATGAAGGAAAAGCACCTAATACCAAAAGCCTTGTAGAGAAAGATGAACTGGGCGATGGAGGCAGGCTGCTGAAAGTCGCCAAACCCCAGATCACTGTCTATCATCCGGCTCCTGACAAAGCTACAGGTAAAGCCATATTGATCTGCCCGGGCGGCGGTTACAGGATCATTGCCATCCAGGATGAAGGTCATGAGATAGCCCAATGGTACAGCGAGCAGGGCATATTGGCAGTGGTTTTAAAATACAGATTACCTGACCCTGGACTGGTCACAAATACTTGGGATGTACCATTAGGTGATGCGAAAGCCGCTATCCAAAAAATCAGAGCCAATGCTGATCGATGGAACATAAATACCGGACAGGTGGGTGTACTGGGCTTTTCGGCGGGAGGCCATTTGGCAGCGTCCCTCTCAGTGCATGGCAAGCCTTCACCGGATGCATCCTTTAACAGCAGGCCTGATTTCAGCATTTTGATATATCCGGTCATCAGCATGAACCCCGTCTTTACCCACCAGGGTTCAAGGACTACTCTCCTGGGCGAAAAATTGGATACAGAATACGAAGTCTTCTATTCCACCGAAAAGCAGATCACTGCTGACACCCCGCCGGCCTTCTTGGTTCACTCATGGGATGATAAAACTGTTCCGGCACAGAATTCTATTGTCTACGGCCAAGCCTTATCCAAAAGTGGGGTTAAAACAGAACTGCATCTATTTGAAAAGGGCGGACACGGTTATGGCAGAGGTGATGCGGAAAAGCACGGGAATGCATCGGAATGGTTAAAGTTGAGTTTAAGGTGGATTGGTGGGCTGTGATAATTTTTCAATATTATACTCCCTCTACATTCAAATTTCTTCAATAATCGAATATCCGCTTGAATTGTCTCCCGATGTCCATTGCCATTCTTCGTGTAGTTTTATCTTTCCACTTGCTAAAACTTCAGGCTTTGATGTGCAAATTCCTGTCATGATTTCTCCCTGCGTATTAATTTGATGGTAGCGCATATCTATGTTGCCTACATTATCTACCAAACCTAACAGATGTCCTTTTATAATTTTTTCACCATAATATTCACTCGTCAGTATATTACCTGTTTGTCGATAATAAAAAATTGTATCCTCAGATGTTTCTCCATTTTCAGTGTTGCTTATCAGTTTAAACTTTTTGTTATTATAATTCATAGTTAAATAAGTAAAGGCCTCTCCTATTAGACAAGCCACATTGGCTTAGAAATGGGCAGCTATATACAAGAAATGCAAAGCAACCTATGGAAAATAAGAATATACTTTTTACCATAGGTTGCTTTAGCACTGCTTTAGTAAGTATTCTTATATGATTTTTAATAAAATATCCTCCTACCCACCTAATTCTTATTATTAAACGAATTTTTTTTGTTCATGACTTTGACTAATCTATAGGCATTATCAAATTCATCAATTCTCTGTCGTGGTTATATACCATTTTGGATTCATCATCAAAATACATAGTGGCACCGTTTTCTGCTGTATACGGCTCCCATACCGGGAGCACACCCCCTACATTAGGGTTACCTGATTTAATAAAGTTTATCCAGGCAGAACTCATTTTGTCCGCCATTTTCCATGCTTCTTCAGTATCGCCTGTCCAATCTGGTCTTAGATCAACCGTATTGAATGCTAAAGGAATATCCAGGCCATGGAAAGAACCTTTGGATGAATCGTCCACACCACTCTTCCATGCCAAAAAGTAAACATACAATGGTGCACTTGATGATAAAGCCCTTGCATCTGCTGTACGTATGGTATAAGGCCTGAAAACTTTATCTATAGAAAGAAGGTCCTGAGGGGTGTACTCGGGATATGCCTTGGCAAAAAGATCTATATATCTGTCAGTATTGTTACCATACTCTACAGTTAGGCGATCTTTTGCCTCCTCTAATGTAAGGTCTTTTTCAGCATAAAATGTGGGCATCATTTCGTTCAGCGTAGAGCCTATCATTAGAGGTATCTCATTGGAAAAGTCTGCAAAACCTGGGCTGAATGGTTGCTGCAGTAATACATCTCCATCGACTGAAGGTGCAAATCCATACATAGTGGGGGATCCGAGGTTCCGGGGACCCGAGATTTTCGCTATGGCATCATTTCCAGCTTTCACTAATACCTCGTAAGCAATTGTATCCAATTTTTCAACCTCGTCGGGTGTAAGTCCCAAATTTTCAAGAACGGCCAAACCTAGTTTCTGCGATTTCTCCTTATCCATAGTGTTAATCAAGGTCCCACTTTGAATAATAGCTTTGTGAAACAAACCTTTCGCAGCCGGCATATTCATAAGCGTGCCTACTTTTCCTCCTCCACCTGATTCACCCACCAGGGTTACATCTAGCGGATTGCCTCCAAATTCCTCAATATTATTTTGGATCCACTCAAGGGCCTTTACTATGTCGAGCATACCCGCATTGGCCGATTGGGCATACTTTTCATTACTTGCCGACAAATCGAGAAAGCCCAGAATGTTCAACCGGTGATTGACTGATACAAACACCACATCACCCTTTTTAGCCAATGCTTCACCATAGGTCATGGGGTCGTTGCTTGCGCCAACATGAAAACCTCCGCCATGTAACCAGAGCATTACAGGACGTTTTTTATCATCCTTTACTCCTTGGGTCCACACATTTAAGCTGAAGAGTTCTTTTTCATTCTGAATGGAATCTGGATACCAAGGTACTACTTGCCTGGCCACCGGACCAAAGTTCTTACATGCAAGAACACCCTCCCAGGCATCTGGATTCTGAGGAGCCATAAATCTTTCAGCCTTGGCATAGGGTATTCCTTTAAAAGCGAATACACTATCATTAAAACTACCGGATACATCTCCTGAGGTAGTTCCAATGACCGGTTCATCATTGTTAGTGGTCTCCTGGGTACAACCAGATATACATAAGCCTGCTGTCATTGCAAGCAATAAGAGATAGTTTGTTAATCGCATCATAAATTGTTTTTTAATATGCTCAATTTATAAATCCCTATCTTCACCCATAGAAAGTATCAACTGAGGAATTAAGGAGTTTTGTCTAGTTCTCAGATTTTCGGTTATTGATTTTTCGGCTCGTTACCCTTAAGACTAAGAAATTAGTGGTATCATATAAAGGATTAAAATATACATTTAGCCTCCTCTATTATAATACTCTTTAACAGATACAAGCTCAATTAGCAACTCACTTATTTTATCAGATTCTTAAAAGCTGAACCAAAGATCAAATAGCTGGTGTTTCCTCCGATCGTGCCCTCGTTTTGGCCCCAGAGGAATGGCCAGTCGTCGTAGTTTTCGAAGTGGTCTGGCTGTCTGAAGAGTATACCCGGAGCTACATTGCCGGGGATAAAAGAGAAATCAGCTCTATTGTTGCCATAAAACACTTCTTTTGGACGGGTGGCGCCCACTGTTGCTACTAAGGAATAATTGTGATAAGGATGGCAGCCGAACAGCCAATTGGTCGTTTTAAAGGCATGATCAGCATCGATAATATCCGGGAAGTGCTTATGAGCAAAGCTGATGGTCGTCCCAAAGTTTATCACTCCGCCGCTACCTGCCCAGTTGCCTAACCCAATTGGCACGCCATAGGGATTATCCTTTTCTAGCCCCTCAACATATTCCTTATATTTAACTACATATGGCTGGAGCTTTTCTTTATATGTTGCGTCCATATGGGGTATACCATCCAATGCCGTCAAGATTCCAAAACTAACATTTCGCTCAAGTGCTGGCCATAAAAGCTCCTGGTATTTATCAGCATATTGTTGCTCCCCTGTTGAGATGTAAAGTTGCAGATTGGTAGAAATATCTGCAAAAGACCCCCATCCCCTCCGTGAATTATCCTGAGGCTGATTGGCAAGCAATTCAGTTGCTTCTTTAAGTAGCCTTTTAGATTGAGAGAGCGCTCTTTCAGATAAATCATCATTATACCCCTTAAGCGCTCGGCTAGCTGCAGCAAACATGGTGGCAGCTCTGAGATCAAGGCTGGGGTTGCGGCTGGTAAATGCCCACATATCATCCTTTACACCGCTTGACTTGCCGTCAGCAGCTACTTCATATGGCCCAAGTTCCGGATTATAGGGAAGGCCATCGGTCAGTGAGGCTGCGTCTCCCAGGTGATGGTAATTATAAAGCACCGAGTTAGAGAGCGTTTGTGCCATATGCCCGATAATCTCCGCCTGGGCTACCAGGTTTAATGTACCATGCTCGATAAACTGTAATATGTCAGGTATACCGTCCGGCCGGTGAAGATCAACATAACGCTGCTCTTGATCCACAAAAGTCTGGTCGCGTTGAGGTTTGAAATTTTCCCAGGCCTGGACAAAGTTTTGTACCACACTGATGTTTGAGCCGGTTTCGATATCAAAATCACCGGCGTCAAAAAATCCACCTACATTTAATCCAGGGATCAATTCCAACTCTTCATATTCCGTATCAGTGGTGGGACCCTGCGCGTGGAGATCGAAATGATCCGAATTTGGCGGGGCCTGAAGATAACCTTCCTTAAAAGGTTCGCCATGCCACACCCTATAGGCCTCTCTTACAAACATGTGGTTCATATGTATTGGAATCCATATATCACTGGTAGCGTCTGTAATCTTATCGTAGACGTTATCTTCTATGATAAAATTATTGGTTTTCATATCTCCATACTGGATATGGTAAATACCGGGAGTATTAACTGAAGAGAAATCAAATTTCACATAGTGATATTTATAATAATCACCCCAGGGTTCTATATTACCGCTGAATACTTCAGTAGTTTTGCCATCCTCGTCTAGTTTATAAATTGATGCTTTTGCTAGCGGTTTGTCTTTCTGGTCTAGCTCTATAACTGAGACTTTAGGCTGGGAAGGAAGGTATCCCACCTGAGAGAAGCCGATATTGGGTTCTCTTACCCAGCCATCTATGGCATTGGGTTCCACTGTCCAGGTCAAAACCTTGCCTGTTTTTCCAGCCGGAAGTAAACTGCGGACTACATACCAGCCATTCTGTGCCAGCATACGCCCATCGAAAAGCATAAGGTCGACATCCTGGGAAGTGATTTTAATCTGTCGTTCGGGATCTTCGGGAGCCATTAAAATAGTCCGACCTGTTTCCAGAGGGAGAGGATCTACAAACCTGCCTGTACCCCTGTCATCATAAGTCACAAAACCTTTAAATTGCTCCAGCTTTTCCTCATTTGGTCTGGTTACGGTGTTACCTACCACATAGCGGGGGAAGCGATTAAGACGACCATCCATCATATAGGTTTTGTGCCAATACCGTGAGGGTAGAAACTCCAGGTTAAACCCGGCACTCCCTTCCAGTTCTGTGGGAACGGGCTTATCCAGGTACACAGATATCTCCACCCCTTTACCCTTAGCCGTAACTACTACCCTTGATTCAAAATCAAAATTTTCATACTTCAATATAGACTCAATGCTATTAGATGTTTTATTTACCGTTCTGGTGGGTATGTCCGGAACAAGATCCCATTGCTCCGGCGTATTGGAAAGTCTCACCGCACCGCCCTGGGATGTCCGGACGCCATGGTGGATCATTTCTATACCGGCAGTCTTTTCATCGTTAAAACCCCCAGTAAAAAGGTTATTGTACACCAGGACATTGACGCCCTGCTTTTCAAAATACTCAAGGTCATTGAGTTGTAATTCCTGAGCTGAAACTTCATTATATGTCACTAAAAGTGGCAGTATAAATGACAGTAATATTAGTCTTTTCATATTGATTATAGGAAAGGTAGTAGTAATTATTTCCTTTAAAACATTTCACAAATTTCAAACTTCCAAGAATTTTGGTCGTGCTATTGAAAAGGCAATAGTTATTTAATAACACAAATTTTTATCCCTGTGTAGTTGTTCAACCTTGTAGGTTGGCATTAAGGAAAATATTTTCTAATTAATTGCTTGACTTAGGCTGAAGAAAATCGTTTACCTCCAACCAGTATATGAAAGCATCAAACCAGCGGCTGCTGGTTCGGTCGGGATTGCCTAGGCCGAAACCGTGTCCACCGTTTTGGTAAAGATGGAACTCTACCGGTATGCCGGCTTTATACCAGGACTCAATTACACCATTCTGACCATTAAAGAGAAAATCATCTGTGGCAATTACGTTGAACATAGGTGGAGCATTCTTTGGCACATCCACGGAGCCCATACCTCCATAGATCGGTCCGATGAAAGCCAGTTTCATGGTTTGGGAATGGAGGGTGGAGTGCATCGTGAGGCCTGCTCCCGCCGAAAATCCGATCATGCCTATTCTGTCTGTATCGACACCCCATTCCTCGGCACGGTCGAGAATCATGGCATAGGCAGCCTCGGCATCTTCTAGCTGATTGGAAAGGTCCCTCTGGGGCGGACTAGGTGGTGTTTCATTTTGTGAAGTGGTGGGAGACGCGGCCGGGGCTGAGCGTGGACGATCCATCCATGCCTTAAATTCATCCAGAGATTCTGCAGTAGGGTGAAGCCGATACTTGAGCACAAATGCTGCAATACCTTGATCCGCAAGTGCCTGGGCTACTTCCCAACCTTCGTTCCCCATAGAAAGCCATCTGAAGCCACCGCCCGGGGCAACGATTACTGCGGTGCCGTTGGCTTTTTCAGGGTTAGGTAGGAATGGTGTTAGGGTTGCGGTAGTGATGTTCCTTGCCATAGGGTCCCCCCACTGTCGAAACCAAGTTTCGGTAGCAGGCTGATCTTCTACCCCGCCTGTTCCGAGTGGTATGGCATTTGGTTCATCAGGTGCTTCAAGTGGGTAAATAGTACCATCCTGAGCAATTACAGGTATAGCAAACACTAGCATAGTGGCCAATATGAACATTTTGGCCAAGTTCTGTTTTTTAAAAAGCATACATAGGTTATTTATAGGTTTATCTTTAAATATATATATAGTTTATGACATTATTAAACACTTTTTTTTCTATCCAATTTCTTAAATAGATTTGACTTTCAAGATTATACGATTTAGCAATATCGTCTTTGGGATTTACCCATTGTGAAAAATTTTTATAGTTTTATCAAATTGATTTTTTTTCACGCATACAGGAAACTAAAGGACACCCATCCTAAAAGTTAAATTTATATTGTTGAATTAAATGCTCCCCCCGCATATTTATCAATTAAAAACAATGAACCGAAAACATACTATCATTTCTATACTAGTACTTGCGGTCTCCTTTGGAGGACTTAAAGCCCAATCCATTAAAGAAAATGCTCATCTGCTC
>DATHVH010000462.1:0-4514 GCA_035461405.1 Anditalea sp. | reverse complement strand
AAAAAGCAATGCGTTCTATAGTGGGGATGGGCACCGGTTCATCGGCCTTATTCGAAGCCGACGAAATCAATGTGGAGATTGATGATTTGAATTGATAGCAAACCTTTTATTCACTGTGGAAAAAATGAATGGCATAGATAGAATAAGTTAAAAACATACATTTTGCCTTTAGCGGACTACTGGACTGCTGACCTTGTACTGTCTGGCGATTAGTTAAAAGGTACCTATGAATTTGCGGATAATCCTATTAATTATTCCACGTTCAAAAATACTACCATGCAGGGTGATAATTTTTTTTTAAAAAAGGCATAAATACATTTTACAACATCCAATGTCCAAAAATCTGAAGTCACCTTAATTTTTTAAACCTTTATTCATTACCTTTGCTCCTTCTTAAAAAGCCTTCCAATCAATCCAGGATATGATTCTTTTTTTCCAATCCCAAAATTCTATTATCTACGCGCTTGATACCAAGCAGCCCTTATCCACACAAGACATCGAAAAGCTGGAATGGCTTTTTGGAGATGCTTCTAAACTGGACAAAGAATCTGTTCAGGGCACCTATTTGGGCCCAAGAAAAGAAATGCTAACCCCATGGTCTACCAATGCTATGGAGATCACGGTAAACATGGGCATATCAGGCATCAGCAGAATCGAGGAGTTTTTGCCGATAGGAAAAAATGAGGTATACGATCATATGCTGCAAGTAAAATACGACGGGCTCGATCAATCTATATTTACCATAGATATCCAGCCAGAAAGTGTGAAGTATGTGGATGACATCGCTGCTTACAGCAAAAAGGAAGGACTTGCACTTAGCCAGGAAGAAGTAGATTACCTTAATGGTGTTAGTAAAGAACTAGAGAGGCCTCTGACAGACTCTGAAGTTTTCGGATTTAGTCAGGTAAATTCTGAGCACTGCAGGCACAAGATATTTAATGGCACATTTATCATCGATGGGCAGGAAAAAGAACACACGCTATTCCAGTTGATCAAAAAAACTTCCTCCACCCATCACAATAGAATAGTATCTGCCTATAAAGACAACGTGGCCTTTGTAAAAGGTCCCCGCGCACAACAGTTTGCCCCTACAGCTCAGGATGTATCCGATTTTTTTGGAACGGAAGACATCGAAACTGTCATTTCCCTAAAAGCCGAAACGCACAACTTTCCAACCACGGTCGAGCCATTCAACGGTGCTGCTACCGGTACCGGCGGAGAGATCAGAGATAGGATGGCCGGCGGTACTGCTTCCATTCCTTTAGCAGGAACTGCTGTTTATATGACCTCCTATCCACGCGCTGAAGCTAATAGGAGTTGGGAAAAAAACTTACCCGAAAGACCATGGTTATACCAGACTCCCATGGATATCCTGATCAAGGCATCCAATGGGGCGAGTGATTTTGGGAATAAATTTGGACAGCCACTCATCAGCGGAAGTGTCTTGACCTTTGAGCATGAAGAAGGGGACAAGCACTTCGGATTTGATAAAGTCATCATGATGGCCGGAGGGGTTGGTTTCACACGCAGCAGTTTCAGTAAAAAGAAAACCCCTACAAAAGGCGACCAGGTAGTCATCATGGGCGGTGATAATTATAGAATCGGAATGGGCGGCAGTGCAGTATCATCTGTCGCTACAGGTGAATTCAGCAATTCCATCGAACTGAATGCCATCCAGCGCTCCAATCCAGAAATGCAGAAAAGAGTGGCCAATGTCATTCGTGCGATGGCTGAAAATCCAAATAATCCGATAGTATCTATCCATGATCACGGTGCAGGCGGACACCTAAACTGTCTTTCTGAACTGGTGGAAGAAACAGGAGGCACCATAGATATAGAGAAATTACCGGTAGGTGATCCTACTCTATCTTCTAAAGAAATCATAGGAAATGAATCCCAGGAGAGAATGGGACTGGTCATCCATGAAAAGGATGTCGCTACCATGAAACGCATATCTGAAAGAGAAAGGGCTCCATTTTATGTGGTCGGACAGACTACTGGAGACATGCATTTCAAATTCCAGCATAGCCAGACCGGCGAAAAGCCAGTTGACTGGAATCTTGCACATATGTTTGGCAGCTCTCCGAAAACCATCCTGGAAGATAAAACTACCCATAATACCTTCGAAGATATAAGCTACAATATGGAAGGTTTCACTGAATATTTACAGGCAGTTCTTCAGTTGGAAGCTGTAGCATGTAAAGATTGGCTGACCAATAAAGTAGATAGATCAGTGACTGGAAGGGTAGCCACCCAGCAGACTACTGGACCGATCCAATTGCCACTGAACAATGTGGCAGTAATGGCCATCGATTTTACCGGTACCAAAGGTATAGCCACTTCTATTGGTCATGCACCGGTAGCTGCACTGGCAGATCCTGAAGCAGGTTCCAGGCTAGCTATCGCTGAAGCCATGACCAACCTTGTTTGGGCCCCTATCCAAGATGGTTTGCAGGGAATATCCCTAAGCGCTAACTGGATGTGGCCAGCAAAAAACAGTGGTGAAAACGATAGGCTTTACAGGGCCGTGGAAGCAGTAAGCCAGTTTGCGATAGAATTAGGCATAAATATTCCTACAGGAAAGGATTCCCTTTCCATGACTCAAAAATACCCTGACGGCAAAGTAGTGTATTCACCGGGTACGGTGATCATCAGTACTATAGGAGAATGTTCGGATATTAGGAAGACGGTAAGTCCGGATTTAAAACCTGAAAAAGGATCAAAAATATTTTACATAGATTTCAGTAAAGATGCACCAAAATTAGGCGGAAGCAGCTTTGCCCAAGTACACAATAAGGTGGGCAATGAAGTACCTACTGTCAAAGACAGTAATTATTTTGCAAAGGCATTTATGACCGTGCAAAAACTAATTGAAAAAGGTGAAGTTCTGGCAGGACATGATATATCCTCTGGAGGAATGATCACTGCATTACTGGAAATGACATTTCCTACCAATGGATGCGGGGCTGTGGTGAAGTTAGATAAATTTAATGATGCAGATCTAGTTAAAGTATTATTTGCTGAAAATCCGGGAGTACTTATCCAAGTGAAAAACGCCGATAATTCAAGATCGCTGATGGAAAATTTTGGCATCAACTATATTTCTCTGGCAGATGTGACATTGGACGGGATAGTGGACCTCCAGGGTATGGATATAAAGTTGGATGTATCTGCATACAGGGATATTTGGTATAAATCCTCTTATCTATTGGACCAACAGCAAAGTGGAAAACAATTAGCTAAAGAGCGGTTTGATAATTACAAAAATCAACCCCTTACTTTTGAATTCAATAAAAGCTGGAAAGGTCAATTGGATAATTTAAAGCTCAATCAATTCAGAAAAGAGCGCTCAGGCCACAAGGCAGCCATCATCCGTGAAAAAGGGGTAAATGGAGACCGTGAGATGGCTTATGCTCTTTGGCTGGCTGGATTTGATGTTAAGGATGTCCATATGACTGACCTTATTGCAGGAAGAGAAAACTTAGAGGATGTCAATATGATAGTCTTTGTGGGAGGTTTTTCAAATTCCGATGTGCTCGGCTCTGCCAAAGGCTGGGCAGGTGCATTCCTTTACAATGAAAAGGCTAAGAGAGCGCTGGATAATTTTTATGCCAGAAAAGATACCTTAAGCCTTGGTGTCTGTAATGGATGCCAACTGATGGTAGAACTTGGTTTGATCACATCCGATCATCAAAAGAAGGCTAAAATGCTTCACAATAGCAGTAACAAATTTGAGTCAGCCTTTGTGAATGTCACCATTCCTGAAAACGATTCGGTAATGTTTAGCTCACTGGCAGGTCAGCGACTGGGGGTATGGGTAGCACATGGGGAAGGAAAGTTTTATCTGCCGGAAGGTAAGGATAATTATCACATCAGCATGTCCTACAGCTATGATGCCTATCCGGGTGCGCCAAATGGTTCTGACCACAGCGTGGCCGGTATCACTTCCAAAGACGGCAGACACCTGGCTATCATGCCACACATAGAGCGATCACTGTTTCCTTGGAACTGGCCGTATTATGACCCAAATCATCCTTCCGATGAAATAACCCCTTGGGTAGAAGCCTTTGTCAATGCACGAAAGTGGGTGGAGAAATGTGATTAATAGATTGGGAAATAAAAAAAAGCCAAAGTTAGAAAGTAAGAAAAAACGCAGGAGATAAATCTCTTGCGTTTAAATACATACCTTGTACATGGTATTTCGTATTTAGGACAAATAAGTAGATTAGATTTTATCAAAGATTATAAATCTTAAAAAAGGGATGCCTACCACAAGCATCCCTAATCAAAAAATAAACCACAATAAATATTATCTAGCTACTACTCCCAATATCAAATAGGTAGTCAGGTCTACAGTGCTCAAATCTTGAGTTGGATCGTGCACAACCAGGAATCCATCATAATTCTGCAATAATTCATCATAGGTCAAAGTAGAGTTATGTTCCACCGTAGCAGATGTACCCTGAGGTGTCACCATTTCCACCAAAACATTTGCATTTGGCGCTTCATTATAA
>DATHVH010000461.1:0-3271 GCA_035461405.1 Anditalea sp. | reverse complement strand
TAATTGAGTTAATTATTAAAGAAAATTTATCAAATCTTTTCGGATATTCTGCTTAATAATGATAAATTTTAGAAAGAAAAAAATTTTCATTTTTTATATGGGCTATCGTACCGCAAACAAAAAAGTATATTATAAATAAATTGAATGGATTTCTACCAGCTACATAGGTTTGTATGATTATCAGCAATAAAATTAAGCTCCAGATGAATTACGGACTAGTGTGCGGATTTTAAAATTTTGTGTTTTCATTAAATGATTAATCGAATTTAAAACTGGTAATTATCAATATAAAAAGTGTTAAATATAACTGGTTTGCAATTATAAAGATGTGCGCTTTTGAACACTCTCTTGTTCGCTCAAAATACAATATCTACTTATCAATACCCACTTAAAAACCTAGGTTGATTTAATTGAAATTATTTTTCCTAGAACCTAAACCTTTCCAAATATTTAAATAGAAGCGATTTATTTATTATTTACTACAAAACATTACCACGATATAGGTATTACAAGGTAGCTTTTTTTACTTTGGTATTATTTTTTGATATATAGATAGGAAAGCATACCAGAAATATGCTCGAATTACTTTCTAAATAGTAAAAATATGAAAGCTGCGAATACTCAAATACAAATGCGGAAAGGAATATTAGAATTCTGCATCCTGCATATCATATCTCGAGGGGAGGTCTATGCCTCGGATATGCTGATCGAGCTGAAAGAAGCCCAGCTGATCGTAAAGGAAGGTACGCTGTACCCTTTATTGAACAGGCTTAAAAATGCTTCACTCGTATCCTACAAATGGGTAGAGTCAGAAACCGGTCCACCCAGAAAATACTATTCAATCACAGAGGAAGGTATAGAGTTCCTCGAGCAACTGGATGAAACCTGGCTTTCATTGATCCAGTCCACACAATTAATTACCTCTAAAAAATAAGGCCATGAAAAAGACGATAAGTATAAATATAAGTGGGATCCTATTCCATATAGAAGAAGACGGATATACGGCTCTTAAAAAATATTTAGAAGCTATTAATACCCATTTTTCTAATTACGAAGGAAATCAGGAAATCATCAATGATATAGAAAACCGTATTGCAGAAATTTTCCTCAGCACATTAAAAAATAATAAGCAGGTAATAACTGCCGAAAATGTAGACATGCTGATTGAAAAGATGGGTACTATTGCTGATTTTAAAGCATCGGAAGACATAACAAATGACCCTATAGATCAGGAGGAAAAATATGAAGGAGAAAGTGATTTCTATAAAAACATTACTCCTCCCCATCATGATGCGGGAAAAGGTTATAAAAGACTGACCAGGTTAGAGAATCGGAAGATATTGGGCGGCGTCTGTGCAGGAATTGCTCATTATCTGGCAATTGACCCATTGTGGACAAGACTGATTGCTATTTTATTATTGTTTAGTGGAAGAATTAACTTCCCAGGCTTTGACTGGTTTCCTGGAGATTGGTTTTTTAGAGTGTCCTTAGCTGGTTGGGCAGTACTGGCATATATAGTCCTATGGGCTATCTTACCTGTAAGTCATGAAGATGTAGAGGATAAAAACATCAAAAAACTGTACAGAAACCCAGATGATAGAGTAATCGGCGGAGTGGGCAGTGGATTAGCTGCATATTTTAATATTGAAGTGATATGGGTACGCTTGTTATTCCTAGCTTTATTATTTGCCGGTGGGTCAGGGTTGGTCATATATTTGATCCTTTGGATTATTACCCCAGTAGCTAAATCTATTACAGAAAGGATAGAGATGAAGGGAGGCGCGATTACACTGAGTAATATTGAGAACACTATCCTAGAAAATCAGAACCCCCCTTATGCCAAACAAGAATCGAGGGGAAGAAGGATAGTTTTAGCGCCCTTTAGGGTAATGGGAAATGCCATAGATGAAGGAGGGAAAGCATTGGGTCCTTTTGGAAGATTTCTTTTGACCATCTTCAGAATTTTCTTTGGAGCCATAATTTTTCTTATTGGTATCTCATTGATATTCGCTTGCATGGTATTTCTTGGCACATATTTCCATATTATCCAGGGAGAAACCTTCGGATTCCAGACTGGGGACATTCCGATGGAGTTTATTACAGAAGCGGTTCCTTTCTGGCTGGCAGTAGCTGTGGCTATGATCATCATAGTACCTGCCATGATCATTACGATCATGGGAGTAAGCATCTGGGTGAGGAGAAACCTAATAAATGGCCGAATGGGTCTAATTGCTTTAGTGATATGGTTGATCAGTATAGCTACCGTAGGGTTCTCACTTCCACAGACCATTCGTCAGTTTTCCTCTGAGGCAGAGCTAACAGAAACTACTGATTTGGAAATTGGTGAAGGTATCATGGTAATCAGAGCCAGAGACATCAATCAGGAAGTAAATGTAACAGGAAGGAGATTTGGTGAAGATGAAGTATTCTATAATAATACCATAAGCTTGAAATTAGTAGGTTCGGAAGAAGATCAAGTTCGATTAGAGCAGAATTTTTCTTCACGCGGAAAAAACTACGAAGATGCCAGAGCAAATCTAAGAGAGATAGAATACGCCTATGAAATCCAAGACAGCATACTGATGGTGGATAAAAACATCAGTTTGACTTCGTGGGGTAAGTTCAGGGCCCAGAGTTTGGAGCAGGTATTGCACATTCCATATAATAAACCTTTTATCATAGAAAAATCCGTACTTTCCGTACTTCAGCATACCCTGTATAGAAATGGGTATAAACTGAAAGATGTCAATTCTAGAAACATCTGGGTATTTAATGAAAACGGCCTACTTTGTCTGCAATGCACCAGTGAACATAAAAACACTGAGGCGGATCAGGAAAGTAGGGAAATGTTCCAAAGCTTAATTGCAAGATAAAACTTGGTATTTAAAACAGTAAAAGTGCTATGATGACCGTTCTCCAAATACTTAACGTTCATCATTTTCTTGCAAGAGATGTATTGACTTTAGGCTTGTAGACATTATTAACAAAATGTAACTGCCTAAATCATTTCAGAATTAATAGGTAATAGAAAAAAAACAGCCTTCCGGATTTCCTGAAGGCTGTTTTTTTTTGTTGATTTCAATGATTAACCTTATCCCTTTTTGATTGTTTCTCTCTCATGAAGGGCGGGCTGGAATCAATCATCTGAAATTTTTTTTCTAAAAAAAGGCTTTATAATCAATCCTTATATTTAAAATGACCCACTCTTCTTCCGTAATTTCAACAGGATTCACATTCATCTCGCGGTCAAATATGCTGGCAAACAGACCGT
>DATHVH010000460.1:0-33661 GCA_035461405.1 Anditalea sp. | reverse complement strand
CAAAGTAAAAACAACTCTGCATTCCTGGTTTTGGCCACCCGGAAAAGTAAATTAGGCATTAGATATTTAGCACTGATTATAGTTATTCCTATTACCACGAGGCCCTTTAAAGCCATATATAATAGTGAAAGAGCTATGTTTTCTGACTCCCCAGCCAGCATGGGAGTAAAAAGCATGAGAGGCACGATCACTACATCTTGAAATATCAAAATAGCGAGAGTGGTTCTCCCGGAGATGGTATTTACTTGCCCGCCTTCCTGTAGGAGTTTAAGTACTATAGCGGTACTACTGAGTGAAAACAAGAATCCAAAGAATACAGCTATATTCCAGTCATATCCAAGAAAATAGGTGATAAATGTAGTGGCAGCTATAGTGAGTGCAACTTGTAGGGTTCCCCCTATAAAGACTGCTTTCTTTATACTCAGAAGGCTTTTCAGGGAAAATTCCATTCCTATCACAAAGAGTAAAAGGATCACCCCAATTTCTGAAAGTACTTCTACCGCTTGAGACGCGGTGACTACGGATAGCCCATAGGGACCAGCAATGGCCCCTGTCAATAGAAATCCTATGATAGTGGGCACCTTCAGGCGCATAAACAACAGAATCACCCCAGTCGCCAGTCCAAATATGACTACGATGTCTGAAAGAAGAGGCAATTCTACTGATGCAAGCAAAAATGACATGATTGGGAATTTGGTTTATACCCTAAAAATACAATAAGATTTATAGAACCAGTTACAAATATTGTATTTATAATGGAAGATTTCAGATTTATAATTTGATTCAGCATGGCATCATTCTTAAATCACGAGGCCGAGTCTAAATCTTAAATCTTTATTCAAACAGTTCTAACATACGCTGTCCATCCAAGGACCCCAAAAAGCTATCTCCCTCCGAGATCACCTCTTTTGCTAATTTACTTTTTGTAAGTCACCACATTTTCTTTCAATATTGCAAATGCCTTTATGAACTAAAATGCATTTATTAAAGAAATCATTGTTGAGATGAAAGCAACGTTGGACCTGTCATTTTAAAATTTAGATGCAAAGACCAAAAGGCCCTATAAAATCATCTTCTACTTCTTCATCTCGGAGAATGGGACTGAACTTTACCATATACTTTAATAGGCAACCTAATCTCGTACCAGCTAACATAATTCTAAGGCGTCATAAGGACCATAACGTATTGGAGTGGATATGTCTCAATATACGGAATAAGTACAGATTAGAAATTATCCCTCAGGTTGGTTGAAAAGGTGCTCCTTACCTAGATTAGGGTTAATAGTTAAAGAGCGAAATAAAAGGTTTAGGTACACTAGTACAAATTTTTATCCATTCCATCTGTTATCGGCAGCATCCTTGGCTTCCAAGAGAGGTATTATATACCAAATAATTAATTTTTCGAATTTCGAATAAATGAATTATCTACCCCATACTATATAATATACTCCCTTAGATCAATATGCAAACCCAAACCTCTTATAAATAAAGTGCATCAACCAGGCGGGGCCGATCAGAAGAAACTGTACATCTTTGAGAAATGATGGCTTTTTGCCTTCTATTTTATGACCATAGAACTGAAATATCCAAGCCAAAATAAAAATGATCACTCCGATAGCCCATAGTGGAATGGGGCTGATAATGTCCAACAGATTAGCCAAAGCCAAGCAGACCGCCGAAAATAAAAACATACCCAAAGCTAAGGGAGGGGAGAGAATGGTATAATAAATAAGAACCAGTATAAGTGCTATGGTAGCCCAATTTGCAAAATTGCTCAGCAGAGGTTCCAATGCAACTAATGGGCCCTGGGGAATACAGAATAACAGCGCCACTAAACTAAAAAATATAGCTGGCACACAGATCCAATGGATTGTCTTATTGGTTGGGTTCTGGTGACTTATCCCATATTCGGCAAGCAATACATCAATTTTTCTCATAAAAATGTCTTCGGATAAAACGGCTATTCTGTTTTAAAACTAGGTTTAATATAGTAAATTGAGACGGAAAATAAACCACTTTTTTTAAAAATGATAAGTTACTGGGAAAAGAAAAATTTCATCCAATATGATTACATTGTTATAGGCGCAGGTATAGTAGGCCTGTCTACGGCTATACACCTCAAAGTGAAATTTCCAGATAAGAGTGTAATGGTAGTAGAAAGGGGAATTTTTCCCAGTGGAGCGAGTTCCCGAAATGCGGGTTTTGCCTGCTTTGGCAGCATATCTGAAATTCTGGATGACTTAGATCATTTATCCGAAGATGAAGTGGTAGAACTGGTGGCCAAAAGATACAATGGGCTCTCAGAAATTACCGAAATCTTTGGAGAAGATCTATTGGGATATGAAAGAATCGGAGGCTATGAAGTAATCCGTGAAGAAGAAATCGGAAGTCTGGATCAGATGGATAGGATAAATAAAATGTTGAAGCCTCTCTTTGGGGATCCGGTATTTTCTAAAGTGACAAATCCCCAAAAATTCGGGTTTTCAGATAAGGTCAAGGCAGTAATAAAAAATAAATATGAGGGGCAGCTGGATTCAGGAAAATTTATACGTGCGCTCTGGCACAAATGTCAGGAAATGAAAATTCAAATTTTCACCGGTGCTGAGGTGGAGAGTATTGATAGAGAGAGCGGAACTGTCAAAGTCAAAAATCCCATATATAACAACACTATAAATTTTCATGCAGAGATAATAGCCCTATGTACCAATGCTTTTTCAGGGCAATTTTTGCCTGAACTGCAGATGAAGCCCGGCCGAGGGATGGTTATGGTATCAAAACCGCTTGATAATTTTCCGTGGGAAGGTGCATTTCATATTGATAAAGGATATACTTACTTCAGAAATGTGGACAATAGGCTGCTCATAGGTGGAGGAAGAAACATGGATTTTGTCAGTGAAGAAACCAATGCCTTTGGTATTAATGAAGTGATAAAAGAATATTTGATAAACTTGACTAATGAAATGATTTTCCCGGATCAATCTATCGAATTTGAAATGGAATGGTCTGGTATTATGGGGTTTGGAAACAATAAAGTTCCCTACGTTAAATTGCTGGACGAAAAAACTGGTGTTGCTATTCGCATGGGAGGAATGGGAGTAGCTATAGGTTGGCAGGCAGCAAAAGAGCTGGTAAACCTTTTCGAATCCACATAAACTCATATTTTTTTATTAATTTCACCTTTTACAATTATCCTCAAAAGCGTTAAATGTTAGCAAAACCAAGGAAGCCAACTCTATTAGAAGCCTTATTTCCCATTGCCTTTCTGATTATTTTATTGGTCATCAATATTAATATCTTTGGTACAGATGGGCTTTCTGGCTCTAATCAGATGGTCTTAGTTATCTCCTCTGCTCTGGCAGCATTAGTGGCAGTATTTCGGTTGAATATTCAGTGGGAGTCCTTGCAGGACGGAATAGTTCGAAGTATCAGTGCAGCTATGTCTTCTATTTTGATACTGTTATTGATAGGGTCCTTAGCGGGGACATGGATGATCAGCGGTATTGTGCCGGCCATGATCTATTATGGGCTGCAAATATTAAATCCCACCATATTTCTTATAGCCGCATGTATTGTCAGCGCTATAGTTTCCATTGCCACGGGTAGCAGCTGGACCACAGTAGCCACTGTAGGTGTAGCACTGCTGGGGATTGGTAAAGCTCTTGGATTTGAAGAAGGATTGATAGCAGGAGCGATTATTTCTGGAGCTTATTTCGGAGATAAAATGTCCCCTCTTTCGGATACCACGAATCTGGCCCCAGCCATGGCGGGGACAGACTTATTTACCCATATCAGGCACATGACTAAAACTAATGTGCCTTCGATTTTAATCACGCTGGTGATATTCGGTGTTTTAGGTTTTATGAGTTCAGCAGAAGGATCTGTTGGGCAGGTCAAACAAATTTCGGCCGTAATTTTAGAAAAATTTGAAATTAATGGGTGGCTATTTATTGTTCCTGTAATTGTAATTGGTCTTATAATTAAAAAAGTGCCTGCGGTTCCAGCGCTTTTGGCAGGAGCTCTTTTGGGCGGAATTTTCGCAATTATTTTTCAGCCGGAATTGATCGTATCTCTGGCAGACGAACCAGGAAAAAGTTTTACCTATAGTGCCTTTAAGACCGTTATGATGGCCCTTTACGGACCCATAAGTGTGGTCACTTCAAATGATGTGGTAAATGAACTTTTGATGACTGGGGGCATGGCAGGAATGCTTTACACGATTTGGCTTATCATCTGCGCGATGATTTTTGGTGGAATTATGGAAGAAAGTGGTATGTTAAGGGTAATAGCGGAGGCGATAATAGCAAAGGTCCATTCTTTGGGTTCTTTGATAGCATCAACTGCTGCCACTTGTATGTTCTTTAATGTAACCACCTCTGACCAGTACCTTGCTATACTGGTACCCGGGAGAATGTTTGCGGATATATATAAGAAGCGTGGGCTAAAGGGGGAAAATCTCAGCAGGACACTGGAGGATAGTGGTACCGTGACATCAGTACTGGTGCCTTGGAATACTTGTGGAGCCACACAGGCCTCCGTATTAGGCGTGGCGACGCTTACCTATGCGCCATATTGTTTTTTTAATATAATTAGTCCTATTATGACAATCTTATTTGGTTATTTTAAGTTAGGTATTAATTATTACAGTGTTGAGGAAATGAAAGAAGTAGAACAGGAGTTAGCCGTATGATCCCATTAAAAATATCTAAAAATGAAGTTAACGAATTGCCACTCGGTCAATTTGAAGGAGAAATACATCTTATAGATGATCCTCAACTTATACCTGATGTGGTAGGAGAACTCAGGCAGTACATGAGATTGGGCTTTGACACTGAAACAAGACCTGCATTTAGAAAAGGCGTCAGTTATGATGTTTCCCTTTTGCAACTATCCACCTTGGATACTGCTTTTTTGTTTCGATTAAACCATATCGGTTTTCCTGATGGCATAAAACGGATCCTGGAAGATCCAAATATTGTAAAAATAGGAGCGGCTGTACGGGATGATTTAAAAGCACTTAGAAAACTTAATGAAAACTTTGTCCCTCTTTCTTTTTTTGATCTGAATGAAGAGCTGAAAAAAATTGGATTTCATAATGTAGGAGTGAGAAATCTAAGTGCAATGGTGCTAAATATACGCATATCCAAATCAGAGCAGGTATCAAATTGGGAAGCAGAGATGCTGACAGAAAAACAAAAATTATATGCAGCTACTGACGCTTGGGCTTGCCTGGAAATTTTTGAAGAGTTGAATCAAAAGGGATATCTTGATGAGCTTTTCAATCGAGGATATTAACTGAAGAGATTTCATTTAGCCTATACAATACCTGATCATAATTCCCTTCCCTTACTTTAATGGTCATCGAGCATGAATTGTCAAAATTCTGTCCTTTTATCTCTAGTTCAAATTCTTTGATCAACCTCATTACATCATTCATATCGAGATAATCAAAGGTAAATTTGATTTTTTTAGTGACTATTTCAGTAATGATTTCATTTGATATTATGGCCTCCGCTGCTGCTGTTTTATATGCGGTGATCAAACCACCCACCCCTAATTTAGTACCTCCAAAATACCTTATCACCACAATAAGTACATTCGTCAAATCATTTGATCTGATCTGTCCTAGTATAGGGTCACCGGCAGAGTGATTAGGTTCACCGTCATCATTGGCGCGATAGTTTTCCTTTTCTTTCCCAAGAATATAGGCATAGCAGTGGTGCCGTGCATCATAGTATTTTTTTCTTAGCGCTTCCAGCTTTTCTTTTATTTCTTCTTCATCATTTACGGGATACGCAAACGCTAAAAACTTACTTCCTTTCTCTTTATACAAGCCCTCTGATTCTTCCTTAAGGGTAAGAAAAGTATCATCCATTAGTCCAACTGATTAAAATTAAAGCAATCAAAGCCAAAAATACACCTAGATAATTGATCTTCAAAAGTCTGTCTCTGAATATTAGCACTGAAAGAAATGCCCCTCCTAATATGATACCGATATTGATAAGGGGATAGATTAGCGCACCATTGTTATCGTAAGCTTCCAGACTTTTCAGTAAAAAGATCATAGAGAAAAAGTTGGGTACTCCCAGCATCAGTCCACCTATAAGTGATTTGTACTGTAATTTTTCTCCTTTTTTAAATAACCAGATCAATCCCCATACAAAAGTCATGATGAATATTCCGGTAACAAATACGGCGTCCTCTCCGGGCTTTAGATAATTAAGATTAGCAAAATTTATTAGTGTGTCTAACATTCCTCCGAGTAAGAATACAGAAATGGGAAGGAGAAGAGCTTTACCTCTGGACCAAATATTTTTGACCTTTTCATCTTTTGGCTGCAGAGAAGCAAATACTATAGCTATCAATGCTAAAGCTAAGCCAATATAATTAGGTAAAGAAAAGCCGGTAAGTCCTCTGGAAAACAACAATAGACTAAACGATACTGGGATAACTAGCGATAGTTTAGAAGCTATAGTTGCCACAGTGATGCCCAGCTGCTGTGTGGTCTTTGCCATCAGAGTAAACGTCAGGATAAATGCAAAACTTAAAAATATGGCCAAATATCCCCAGGATGGAAATATAGTGACTTGATTAATGTATGTAGAAAGTATACTGAAGTAGAAAACTACTCCGGTCAAAACACAGAATAGGTAATTCAATACGATGGCCTGAAAAGTATTGATTTTTAATTTTGGATAAATCCTAAAAACTACAAAGATCAGCAGATTAGATAAAATACACAGCAGTAAGTAAATCATGAATATAAAAAAGGGACCTAATATAGGATGAGTGTCTGGTAAAGCAATATAAGGAAATTAATGGTTACTAAAACTTACTTTTTCTGTATTTTAGTGGTTAACATTCTTTATCTATATCACATCCTTTGAATAATATAAGTTCTATACCTCAGTCCAAAGTAACCGTCATTTGCACGGTCTACAATCATGAAAACTTCCTGTTGGAAGCTTTGGACAGTCTTAGAAATCAAGACTATCCTAATATTGAGCTGATTGTCATAGACAATGGAAGTAATGATGGGAGTAGGGCAAAAATAAATGGTTGGGCAAAAGTTAATAGGGATGCGCAACCCATCATAATTTTTAGAGATAAACCCATTAATTACTGTGCATCTTTTAATGAGGCTCTCTATATATCAACAGGTGCATTTGTTATTGATCTCTCTGGGGATGATATTTTGCTCCCGGGTCATATAGAGGCTTCCTTATCAGCTTTGAAAAGATATCCCTCGGCAGTCGCTAGTTTTTCTGATGCTGAATTAGCGGAAAGAGATGGGATAAAAAGATTTTATGAAGTCAATAAACATGGTCCACCTACTCTTTCAGTTGGAGATGTATATGTGGATGTAATAGCAAAATATTGTATCAGTACAGTTACCCTTGTATTTAGAGCAGATGAACTGAAAGCTATCGGGGGGTATGATGAAACTCTGGTCTATGAGGATTTTGATATAATCTGTAGGTTAGCCAGGAAATTTCACTTTTGCTATAGCCCACATATAGGGGTTAGAAAATTGATCACTAAAACTTCTTTATCATCCACTCAATATAAATCGCACAATTCACCCATGTTGGAAAGTACGCTTCAAATATGTAAAAGAATTAAACAGATGAACCGATCTGAAGAAGAAAATCAGGCCCTGTACAAAAGGACTATGTATGAAGCCTTTCATGCCTTGGGATCAGCTAATTTTAAGGTTGCAAGAGGATTTTTAGAACTGTCGTCTGAAATTAATTCCCGTTCAATTAAAATGAGAGTTTACCAATTATGGCAGAAATCAAGGCTGAATTTATCCGCATTGTATCAGAAACTCCGGTAAAATACTGAAATCCATTTCACCCTACCACTACTTCAAAAATGCTGTCTCTTTCAAAATAAGTTTTTGCTATGTACTGTATATCTTCCGCTTTGAAGGTGCGGATATAATCCAACTGTTCCTGATAAAAGCTGTATTCCATGCCAGCTTGATGGATATTTTTAAACCTATTGATTAGGTCAAAAGGAGAGCTAAAGGTGGACATAAAATGGCCGATCATATAATTGCGCACAGTTTCCAGTTCATCTTCACCTACCAGTTCGTTTTGCAGAAGTTCTATTTCCTTATATACTTCCTCGATCACTTCGTCTGCAAAACCTTTCTGTACATCTGCCATTACTATCCAATAATCCGACAGACGAAGGCTCCCGATGGAACTGTTTATACCATAAGTATGTCCTTTGTCTTCTCTGATATTTTTGATAAGTCTGCTACCAAAATAGCCTCCAAGTATCGTATTAAAAAGCACCAAAGCATGGTAGTCAGGATGGTCTTTGGCTATCAGATGTTTGCCCAATCTGATAGTAGACTGTATTGATTTTTCTTTGAGTTCAGATATTCTTTTTTCCGGAGAAATGGTAAAGTCGGGAAGAATCCCCTCTATCTGCAGAGTAGGAATATCACCAAACAATTCACAGACATAATCTATGTCCTTTTCATCCAGATTACCTGTTATGAATATTTCCGGATTGACCATAAAGAAATTTTGGTAAAAATCAGTCAAATCTTCTTTTGTTACATTTCTCACATCATCTTCATCTGCTATGAATCCATAAGGGTGATCCATACCGAATAGTCCTTTTCTATAGAGCTGGTTAGCTCTGGCACTGTTTTCTGTCTTTTGGATAGTAATGGTCAGCTCTTTTTGGGATTTTCTTTTAGCCAGTTCTTTTTCAGGAAACACTGCCTCTGTAAATAGCGACCTGTATACTGGTAAGACCTTTTCATAATGCTTTTTGGTAGTCAACAGTGACATGCCGCTTTGCTCAAATGAACTGATCACATCTACTTCCGAGGCATAATGATCAAAGAAATCATCGATTACTTCTGACTTCATTTTATGGGTCCCTTCCAATAGCATGTGCATCATAAAGAAAGGTACTAGTGCTTTTTCTTTCTTTAGCAAATGCTTGCTGGCCTCTGTTACCAGCTCCATCTTTACCGCATCAAGTTGTGGGGTTTTTATAAAATACAAAGGGACTCCGTTTTTTAGAGTCCTCTTAATGGGGGGTGTTAATTTTATGTTTTCAGGAATTAAAAATTCTGGTGCTTTTGTCCTGTCTAGGGTCATTATCTGGGAATATTATATGCTAATGAAAATCTTAATGTTTCAGCCAATGGGTGATTCTGTACCTGCGGTACCAAATAGGAGAAATCAAACCCAAATCTATTGTAATTGAATCCTACTCCCATGGTAAAGTATTTTCTTCCACCTTTGTTTATGTTTTCGTGAAAATATCCTGTTCTTACCATGAATTTGTTATCATAGGCGTACTCTGCACCGACTGAGATCATATATTCCTGTAACTCTTCGCTGAATCCCCCAGGGGCATCTGCAAATGAAGTAAACATACCATCTATAAGTGGTCTATTGGGGTCTCTACCCGCTGCTATGATTGGGTTTCCTTGATTATTTAATACGAGGTTTCCAAACTCGTCCCTTTGATAGATTGGTGGGGTGGGAACCATCAACTTATTAACATCAAGGGCCAATGTCAACCTATTCATTTCGTCTAAAGGAATGGCTAAAGCTGTACCCAATCTTAAATTGGTGGGGATATAATCAAGATCATCTACACTATTATAAGTGATTTTAGGGCCTATATTGGAAATATTTGCTCCCCAGGACCATAAGGCTTCCCGGCCACCCAAATCAACTTCTCTTCTATAATATAATCCTATATCCGTACCTACACTTACTCCTGGCCTTCCTTCATTTCCGCCACCTGCCCCCACATATCCGGAAAGGTTAGAATGAATAAAGCGGGCAGATATACCAAGAGAAAGATTTTGGGATAACTGACGTGCATAGGTGCCTCCAATGGCAATATCCCGAGGTGTGAATTCACCCAGCTCATTTCCTCTATTATCTGTAAGCATGATTTCACCCATGTTAAAATAGCGGAGATCAAAACCAAATGCCGATACTGCGTCTATTCTTTTATATCCGGTCAAATAATTTAGAGACATGTCAGGTACCAATCTACCCAGCCATGGAGAGTAGGATAATGAAAAACCCATATCACTGTCTATAAAAGCTAGCTTTGCGGCATTCCAGTGGGCAGAGTTGGCGTCAGGTGATGTGGCTACGCCCACGTCACCCATAGCGGAATGTCTGCTGTCGGGGGCAAAGTTTAAGAACGGTACTGCTGTGGTAATAGGCCTACGGTTTCTGTCCTGTCCAGAAAGGAAAATTGAGTTTTGGGCAAAAACAGACGTGGTCGTTAAACCTAGAAAGGATAGAAAAAATAACTGCTTTAAATAATTTCCCTTTATTTTCATTGAATAAGTAGTTTCCCGCTCTTTCGGTCAGAGGTGCCATCTGCTTCTGACTGTAGCACTAGTTCGTAAATATAAGTTCCTTTTGCCGGATATTTCGTTTTGCTCTGCAAAAAAATCCATTCCATACCTTCCAGAACAGCCGAAGCATTTGGAAAACGCAGAGCCTCTGAAAATATTTCACTTCCCAATATATTAAAAATTCGCAAGCTCATGTAAAGATTTTCGCCGGGCCTGTTATGTGTCCATCGAAACCGGGTGTATTCTGTAGCCGGATTTGGATAAGTTAGGTGTTCTGTAATCCGAAGTTGAAGACTTCCTTCTACTTCCACTTCTAAACTTTGCATAGACCGATTGCCTACATTGTCATATGCAGTCAGTACTAATGTGTTTTTACCTTCTTTCAGTCCAGTGATAGTGGTATGAATCAGTCCATTGGTAAAGCTACCGTTTATTGATGTATAATGTCTGCTTAATGGTAAACTTTGGCCTCCATTAATCTGCAGCATCAATTGCTGATCAGAATGGGATGATGAAATATTTATACCGCTTATGTCTTCCAGAAATACGAATAAAGGAACAGATGTCGAGGATATTTTGTCCATTGGACGGATGGTGTCTGCTACCATCATTTTGATGAGCGGGCCATCGCTATCGACAGGCACTTGGTCCACTTTATCACCAATCAGCACAGATCTGGCGCCAATGGCTTCTTTACCACGCTTATCCATGGCATAAATTTTTATGGTACCATTACCTATCTCTTCCTTTATATTGGCGGGAATGAATACCTCTGATGTGAATTCACCATTCACCACTTTACCTGTACCTCGGAATATGTCCGTATTTTTGTTCAAATAGGTAGTAGCAGGGCTTTCATTGCCAAGCGTCTTCATCACTGCAGGTTTATCAGTAACAGTGATCAGGTAATCTCCCTTAAACCCTTCTATAGTACTTTGGGTTAGCGGGTCGGTAATTTTTCCTTTTATCAGTATTTTTTGCAAAGCTTTAATTGTATCAACTTCCCATTCCACCTCCAATTCTTTCAAATTCTCAGCATGCGCTTCCAAATCGGGAAGGGCCAGTTTCATGGAAGGATCTCCCAGTAGCGCAAAACTCCTGTTCAGTACACCATTTGTACTGTTATTTTTGGTACGCATATAGATTTCTCCCAGAGTAGGGTAGGAGCCATCCTCTCTGACAAATACCTGGTCCATAAATGCTTTGTTAAGGGCAAAGTTGGCCGAACTGAATACCGGCCTGCCTGTAGTGAGTAGGGCTATTGCCCCCTTGCCCCGAAGCGTAAGCATGTCCTCTGCTCCAGATCGTGTAAATGGACTATCGTGCCTACCAAATTCACAGGTAGCGGTAACTAGTACGGGAAGATTTTTTCTTTCCGGCCAGTCCGCCAGTTGTGTTGTAGTGAAGACCTGTTCTGCAGTCAAAGTAGTTTCATTACCATGACCCACATAGTTGATCAGTAGCACACCTTCCCGCACATGATTTAAAAGTTCGGCTTCTGCTTCAGGTGATCGCTGTCTTTCGTTGGTTATTTGGGGGTAAGCATCCAAATACAATTTTTCGATTTGGAGTTCAGGATGCACTTGATGGATGAGTGCAGCGTGCTTTTCAGCGTCATGGAGATGAAGATTATTATCCCCATCATCAGCGAATAGCAGCACCTTTCTTTTCCATTCCCCCATGTTTTCCTGCAAATCATCATACATAATCAGCTTTTCTACTACACTTGCAGCTTCCTGTAATGTGATGGCCGGAATTCGTCCTACTCCTATACTTAATTGATGGTCTCCGGTTTTATCTTCCCACCATTCTCCCTCTTCCCATTTCAGAAAGCCGAAGTAGTCATCCGAGCTATAAGTGGCAAGAGGGTTCAGGCTTTCCCTGGATGTATATATGGGAATTAAATTAGGCCTGCCTCCAGCAATATTTTTATAATCATAAGACCCTTTACCAAATAGCAACAAATTTTTGAGTCGCCCACCTGATAGATAAGTATGGGCAACGAAGTTTCTGATGGAACTTACATCACGATTTCCATAGCCATAAGCATTGTATATATCTTCTATAAGAACGACATCAGCACTTATTCCCATTTTTTGTCTATGGGCAGCGAGTTTATCTGCCTGACTTTTTAGTGTTTTAGGACTTATGATCAGAAGCTCATTTTTTGATAGGTTATTGCGTAACTTGATGTCCACTGGCATAAGTGTAGAAAGTCCTGGAACACTGGAAGGCGTAAATACAGCCAGTTTATGAATATTATCCGGCAATGCGCTGCCAGGTTCTATTTCAGAAATTTCGTCTCCTATTCCCCAATAGTAATTACCGTTTTCTGGAAGCATACCGTTTGAATGATCAAGACGGTGATATATTCCATCCTGGAGCGCATTAATAGCGGTAGGAAAACCTAGGGTAATATAATCAAGATAGCCTGTGCCGTTTGGATTCCCTGTAGTAAACAAGAAACTTGCCTTAGTACCATTATTTCCAGTCATGTCAACATAGCCTTCTGCGGTCGATTCCCTCCCCTTGATCCCATAGGTGCTTTCTGGGATAGAAGACACTTTTGTTTTAGCTACATCTTGATCATTAAGCTGAAAGGTAAATTCACTCTCTGAAAGGGACTGACCCATCACATTATATGAATAGAAGATAGCCCCCGTAGCTTTTAAAGGTGGGAAAAATAAGTTTATCCGCTGACCATTAAAGCTTCTGTTTCCGTACCATTTCCTTCCTGAGTTTAAAATATTGTGGTATTCTTCTTTTTGGGTGTGGAAGACATAGAGATGGCCACTTCCTGGGTCACTTTGAAACTGGGTTTTTGGCAGCAATTTGACTTTCTTTTGGTCTATGCCCTTGGTCTGTATTAAATAATAAAGGGTATCAGTATATGGATGATGTTGATAGTGGAAATTGCCATTATCATATAAGTGAAAATGTGGTCCGCTCAAATAAAAGTATAGATCGTTATCAATCTTTTTAACCTGGATCTGATTAAGATTCAAAGCAGTGCTGTCCAACTTTTGGGGCAAAGCCCCCTGCTGTCCATATATACTTAGGTCATCCACAGACGATGCTCCAAGCTGCCGTGCCTGGGCATCAGTTATTTTATATATACCTTCTTTAGTAATGGGAAATTTAAAAGTACTTCCCTGAGCATAGGACATAGATGGAAGCAACATCCCACATAAGAAGGCTATAAGGAAATATCGAAATTTAAGGTTCGGCATTTTTCTGAACGGCACTTTCTGCTACCGAGAGGGCAATGTAGGAAATTATCACTAAAGGTATACCCCCGAGACCCAACCAGACAATAGAAATAATAGCGATCACTAGTACCAGATATCTGAACAAATTATCTTTTATCCCGAAACTCTTGAATTTCAGAGCTATTAGAGGTAATTCTGCTACCAAAAGCAGTGACATCACGACTGATAATCCCGCGAGAAAATAAATGTTTAACAGTAAGGCTGCCATCCATTCAAATTGAAGTGCAAGAAAAGGAAGTGTGGAAAGAAGCAATGCATTAGCAGGTGTAGGCAGACCTATAAACCGCTCCGACTGCCGCGTATCTACATTAAATTTTGCCAAACGAACGGCTGATAAAACACCTATCAAAAAAGTAATAAATGGTAGATATCCCTCACTATCTATATCCATCATCATCCTGAACACTATAAATGAAGGAAGAACTCCGAAAGTAACCAGATCAGCAAGGGAATCAAGCTCTTTACCGATATCGCTGCTGACCTTTAACATTCTGGCAGCGAATCCATCAAAGAAATCAAAGAATGCAGCTATAAGGATAAAGTAGGCGCCATAAAGCACATTGCCGCCCAGTACAAAATAGATCCCCGCCATGCCTGATATCAAATTTAGGCAAGTGAGGGTGTTAGGAATATGTTTGGTTAGATTCAAAATTGAGCTTTTTTTCCTACGAAAGGATTTTGGATTTTCTCCATACCGATGGTAGTGGTAGGACCATGGCCGGGATGTACTACTACCTCATCGGGTAGGGAAAACATTCTTTTCTTAATGGCATCCAAAAGAGTTTGGTGATCCCCACCTGGCAGGTCTGTTCTGCCAATACTTCCTTCAAATAGGGTGTCACCGCCTATACAATTTAGGCTTTCTTCATGATAAAAGATTACATGCCCGGGTGCATGCCCAGGCACCCATATGATTTTTAGTTTGGTGCTCCCAAAGGAAATGGTTTCTCCGTCTATTAAATAGTGATCGGCCTGGGAGCTTTCGTACTGGGGAAATCCATAATTGCCTGCATAGGCTTCCACGGCTTTGAGCACAGGAGCATCATCTTGATGCAGATACAGGTCTACGTTAAAATGTCTTTTTACAAATGCATTACCCAAGACATGATCTATATGACAGTGTGTATTTAAAAGTTTTACTACTTTCAGCTCTTTGCTTTTTATAAAAGCGGTCAGTATATCTTTTTCTTTTTGCTCGTAGCAGCCGGGATCTATGATTACAGCCTCCTTGGTTTCGTCATAAAGCACATAGGTGTTTTCCTGAAAAGGATTAAAAGTAAAGGATTTTATTTCCAGCATTTTGCAATGATTTTAGATATAAGCCCAAAATAACAAAGAAAGAATTTATTTTTGGGCATGGAAGTAGATTTTTTACTTATTGGTCAGGGGCTGGCAGGAACTATTCTTTCCTACAGACTCCTCTCAGCTGGCAAAAAAGTATGTATAATAGATAATGCCAAAGCTAATAAAAGTAGCAGGATAGCTGCAGGATTATATAATCCGATAACTGGTAAAAAACTGGTCAAGACCTGGAATGCTGATAAACTTTTCCCGGAAATCAAACCATTATATAAAGAATTGGAAAATCTATTAGGACAAAAGTTTCTTTACCCTACCCCTATATATAGACCATTTCTTTCTATTGAGGAGCAAAATGAGTGGATGGGATACAGCGGAGAAGAGAATTTTGAAGATTATATCCAAGAAATCCGCACAAAATCCTATTACGAAGAAGTAAATGATCCCTATGGTGGCGTTCTTCTTAAAAATTCAGGATATGTAGATATCAATACTTTATTAGATGCTTTTCAGCAAAAGATGAAAAGTGAAGGGATTCTTATTGATGAAGATTTTTCTGAGGAACTATTGGAAGTTAATGCTGCAGGGGTGGTTTATAAAAATGTAAGAGCCAAAGCAATAATATATACAAATGGACTGGGTGCTATGAAAAGCCGCTATTTTGGATACCTTCCTTTTGCTCCAGTTAAAGGTGAAATTTTAGTCCTCAAGCAGTCATTTACACCAAAAGAGATAATAAACCGGGGAGTTTTTCGTATTACATTACCCAATGGCAATCACCGTGTTGGCTCTACATATAGCTGGGATGATCTAGATCAAGGGCCTACTGATAGGGCCAAAAGCGAGATATTAGAGAAGTATGAAAAGCTGATCACCATACCAGATAAGGAGATTATCGAACATAGTACGGGGATAAGGCCAGCCACTAAGGATAGAAAACCATTTTTGGGAAAACATCCTGATAATGAAAACGTTTATGTTTTTAATGGTCTTGGAGCCAAAGGTGTATCACTGGCCCCATATCTTAGTTTACAGATGAGGGATCTTTTGATTTTTAATGAGGAAGTGGAAAAAGATGTTAATATAAGTCGTTTTTTTAAGTATATTTAAGACATAGTTTACCTTATATACATGAAGCAAAAATTACTGCTAGTTTTGATTACTGTGCTTTTTATAGGCTCTATACCACATGCTAGAGCACAGTTTGATAAGGAGCGATTTGGGAAGAACCGCCTCCAGCATAAAAACATGGATTGGTCTTTCTACAGTTCTAATAATTTTGAAGTTTATTATTACGATGGGGGACAGGCCAATGCCAGAATGGCAATTGATTTTCTGGAAGCTGAATTTGATAGGCTTACCCAGATGATCGGTTATGTCGCATATACCAAACCGAAAGTTTTTATATACAATTCAAGAGAGGATCTTCTTCAGAGCAATCTGAATCTAAATAGTGATGAATATACTATAGATGGCCAGACCTTTTTCTCTAAACTTCTGACAGAAGTGCCCTACCCTGGAGAATGGCCAGCTTTTAAAGAAGAATTGATCTATGGTGTTTCTAAGTCGATAATTGAGGAAATGTTATACGGATCTACCATAGCTGATGCATTCCAGTCTAATTTGATCAATAGTTTTCCAGATTGGTTTATCGGTGGAGCTGCGCAATATCTAGCCAGGGGATGGAACAGGGAGATGGATGATTTTGTGAGACATTATCTGAAGGATAATGCTAGGCCTAAATTATATAGGCTGCGTGCAGAAGAAGCCGAACTAGTTGGGCAGTCCATATGGAATTTCATAGTAGAAAAATACGGAAGAAGATATATCAGTAGCATACTTAATCTAAGCCGAATCAATAGAAATGAGGAGAACAGTATAGGTAATACTATAGGGGTAAATTACCGGACCTTTTCTGACCAATGGAGAGATTATTACATGTTACTGAATGAGCCCGTAATGGCTAATTTCAGGCCAATCAACGATGATAAAGTTATAGCCACTACCAGACCTAGAAGACCAGGAATAATAAATGATGTCAAATTCAGTCCTGATGGCAGAAATCTAGCCTATGTGATCAACAGTAATGGTAAATACCGGCTAGTCATACGTAACCTCCAGGATAACCGCGAACGAGTGATCTATAGAGGAGGATTTAATGCGGATGACCAAAATCCTAATTTTACATCTCCTGTTATAGCATGGAGGGATACCAGCAGTATAGCGATAGCTACATTTAGGAGAGGGATTACTACGCTTAGATTAAGGTCTATAGACGGAGGGGGATCAGATAGAATATTTTTAAGAAATATCACGCAGATTCTGGACATGGATTTCTCCCCTAGTGGAAGAAATATATTAATGTCTGCCATTTCGAATGGGCGGAGGGATATATACACTTTAAATTTAAGAGGTCAAGGCAGAAGACTTACCAACGATATCTTTGATAATATTACGCCCACCTTCTTAAATGACAGCACCATTATCTTTTCCTCAAACCGTGCCGATTTGCCCGACTCGGTTATGAACAGCAGGATCTTCGATGTAGAACAGTTACCGCAGTACTATAATTTATTCAAGATGGAGGTGGGCGATTCTATTGTCACCACCAGACTGACTAATGCTAATACAAGAAATTACCGTCCGAGAATATTAAATAGAAACTTCATACTTCACCTAAGTGATCAGAGCGGTATCATGAATGTGAGCCGATATGGATTGGGAAGTACTGTTTCCAGTCAGGTATCGGCTTTCAACAAGAGTATTATAGCCTTTGATTACTCCCCTCAAACAGGGCAGTGGGCCTATGCAGTTCAGGATGGGATTCAGAATAAACTTATCGTGGAGCAGTTTCCTAATTTGGATCAGTTTACTCCAAGTACCCCCAGAATCCAGCTTACCCAGGCTAAGCAGCTTAATCAAAGGATAAGTACCAGGAGGGAAAGAAGGCCAACTGTACCCGAACCTGCACCTGATCCAGAAGAAGAATTGGATGCTGAACAGGCAAAAGTGGATACCACACTAAATATAAATTTGGATGATGTATTGGGTATTCAACTTAGCCCGCAAGATACTGTTCCTACTAGGACAGGAGCAATTGCTACCGATAAATTGAGATTTGAAAGAAGAGGAGGTATTGATACGGATAATTACGTGTTCGATACTATTCCTGATGTTACTACGCGTCCTTCCAGATTAGCCGGAGCTGGTAGAAGTTCTGTATTGGAGGCATACAGACAGCAGACCTTGCAGAAACGGGTAACGGGCCCTACGACGTATGTGCCTAGATTTATAGCCAGCAGTTTAAATACGTCATTTGTAGTAGATCCCCTCAGAGGATTTGGTATCAGCCTAAATGCTGAAATGACAGATCTTCTTGACAATCATTCCTTTAAAGGCGGGATTATGGCCACACTGGATTTTAGATCAGGTTCAGATGTTTTCTTCGAATATGAATATCTCAAACAGCGTATAGATATACGTGGTAGATTTGATAGAAGAGCTTTGTTATGGTCAGAAGGTGCAGAAACCTATCAGCGATATGTCCTTACCAAAGCAGAACTCGGCTTTGCCTATCCCTTTACAGTTCATACTAGATTTTATGCTGCCCCCTTCCTGGCACAGACCCAATATTTTAACCTGAATCCGGATTCGGTTATCAGGGGAGGTGAAGGACCTAATAATAGATTGGATATCCAGTATGCAGGTGGTAGAGCAGAGTTGGTGATTGATAGAACCCAGCAGCTTGGATTATATCTAGAACAAGGATTTAAAGGTAAAATAGGATTTGTACACTATCAAGGATTAAATGCAAGCGAAAGATCATTTAGTAATGCATATTTAGACTTTAGAAACTATCAGAAGATATCAAAAAATATCACCCTGGCTACCAGACTATTTGCCGGATCATTCTTCGGGAATAACCCCCAAACTTATATGGTAGGCGGAATGGATAATTGGCTTTTCAATAGATTCCATCAGCCACCACCTAATCGACCTGAAGGAAGTCCGGTTAGAAACCCGACAGGTAGAGAAAATTCTGATATTATGTTTGCTGAATTTGTGGACCTCAGAGGTTATGATTATGATGAAATCAGAGGTAATAATGTGGTTACATTCACAGCAGAACTGAGGGTTCCTCTTTTTTCTTACCTCTCCAGAGGCAACATTGCTTCCAATTTCGTCAAAAATTTTCAACTCGTTGGATTCTATGATGCAGGCTCCTCTTGGTCTGAGTCAGCTCCCTGGGAGCGCGTAAATGATCAAAACACAGAAATAATAGACACGGAAGGTTCTCCATTTAAAATAACGCTTAATAATTTTAATAATCCTTGGCTTCAAAGCTATGGTGCAGGACTCAGAACAGTTCTATTGAATTATTATGTAAAATTGGATGTAGCCAGGCCAATAAGAAATTATACAGTAGAAAAGCCTAGGTTTTATGTTACCTTGGGATACAATTTTTAATTAAGCTTTATATTACTAATTATTCAAAATGATTAAATCCATGACGGGCTACGGAGTAGCTAATCTAGAAAGTGAAAACCATATCATCAATGTAGAGGTAAAGACGTTAAACTCTAAATTTCTGGATTTATCACTAAGAAGCCCAAGGCAGTTTACTGACAAAGAGCTGGAAATAAGAAATATAGTAAGTGCCCATCTGGAAAGGGGTAAGGTAAATCTATCTATTGAATTTACTTCAAAGTCATCGACCGATCTGCCTGTTTTTATAGACGAGGATTTATTTGCAGCATATTTTGAAAAATACAGATCTATGGCGGCCAAAGTGGGAGTGGAAACTATCGATTTGTTTAAAATGGCAGTGCAATCACCTAATGTTACTACTGCTCTCACAGAAAAAACCAGCACTGATGAAGGTTGGGATCTTGTCAAAAAAGTGATCGAAGAGGCATTGGTGCACTGCAATGAGTTTCGTACAGATGAAGGGGAGGTTTTGATGAGAAAGTTTGATGAAAACCTTGAGATACTTAGAGACTGCCTTGAAAAGGTGAAAATTGAAGAACCTTTACGTAAACAAAGAATCAAAGATAGGATTACCAATAATTTTACCGACTGGCTGGAAGAAAACAGCTTTGATGCCAATAGATTTGAACAGGAATTGATCTATTATTTTGAAAAACTGGATATCACTGAGGAAATAGTCAGACTTGGTACCCATCTGGATTACTTCGATAAGATTTTAAAATCAGAGAAAAGTCAAGGGAAGAAGCTAGGCTTTATCAGTCAGGAGATAGGCAGAGAAATAAATACCATCGGCTCCAAAGCCAATGATGCCGGTATCCAACGGCATGTAATTGTAATGAAAGATGAGCTGGAAAAGATTAAAGAGCAGGCATTGAATATTTTGTAGAAGGAGGAATATTAGATGACCGATGTCGGTGGATACGAAGTATGTAATGGGAGGTTGGAAAACGATAGCTTTATTGAATCCAACGCTGGGCGTTGAACATTAAAAGAAGTTAAGCCGCTTCTAGCAGCACCTTTCATATACTATATAGCAAATACGTCGAGATTTAAACCAGTTTACTTAGTATTTTGGTACATGGTAATACAAAGATGTTAATTATTAAACCTGCCTTCAGCAGGCAGGATATATACCACAAACCTACACCCCATATTTAATTTAACTTAAATCTAATCGGCAGGCTCATCTTTACTCTAACAGGTTTGCCTCTCTGCTTACCGGGATTCCAGTTTGGTGCGTTTCTAACCACCTTGACGGCCTCTTCGTCACATCCACCTCCAATGCCTCTCAATATATTTACGTCCTGTATACTGCCGTCTGTATTAACTACAAAGGAGACATAGACTGTGCCTTCTATCCCCATTCGTTTTGCCTGATTGGGATAACTTAAATTTTTACGCAAATAAATATTCCATTGCTCCATACCTCCAGTTGGCGTGGGTGCAGTCTCCACCACTTCAAATATAATGTCTGCCTCTTCCAGTTTTGGTAATGGGATAGCAATGTCTTCGATCATAGGTGGTTTATCTATCTCTATATCAATAATATGCTCTAGGTTAGTTTCTATCTCTACGTCATCATCAATTTCATGGATGATAGGTTGCTCTTTTGGTGGAGGTGGTGGGGTTTGAACTGTTATAGGTATGTCTAGCAGTGGCTCCAAGTTTTCTTCTACTAATGGTATGCTCTTGGTAAATCCATCGTTATATGTCTTATATTCAAATGCGAATAACACTATACCCATGCTAACAGACAATCCAATGTTGAAGAATAAACCTTTACACTTTGCCAAGTTTACTTTATTGGTCTTGTTCGGTTCCATATTAATAGTTGTTTAAGTGATAAGAATAAACACAACTATTAATGTAGTCAATATAGACTAACAAACCTAATTAATTAGTTAAAATTTTTTTTGATTTTTGGTGTAAAGAGGGCGACCGCTATAAAAGATATTTTTTTGAATTATTATGAAGTCTGAAACAAATTGAATTTTCAAAAAATAAATAGAGCATAAGTCATATATGATCTCCCAACGATCTATTTATATTTAATTCTTTTTGCATTGTCTTTAGATCCTATAGGAATGATAATGGTGCCGAATGTCAGGAGTTTACTAATGGTAATGGATGCCTGCTATCCCTAGCTGGAGGTAACATTATTATCGGGTATAATAATGTAATTGTAAATACAACTACTTTAAATATTGGACATAGCTAAAGACAGACATGTACCCAAACTTAATACTATGGCAGCTATAGTAATATGTCAAATGCTAAACACATCATACCATTGCCATGATGAGTCTATTCATACTCGTTTCTTGATACTAGACACTTATTTAAGTAAGTCAATTTGTTTCTATATGAAAAAAACACAAAAAAAAAGGGAGCCGTTTGGCTCCCTTTAGAATTTATATTAGCTCAGTTTAAATCTGATCGGCAATCTCATTTTTACCCTTACCGGTCTACCTCTCTGGCGACCTGGAGTCCACTTAGGAGCAGCTTTAACCACTCTTACAGCTTCTTCATCACAACCACCGCCAATACCTCTTAGAATGTCTACATCCTGAATAGATCCATCGGTGTTTACTACGAATACTACGTAAACGGTTCCCTCTATACCCATTCTCCTTGCTTGAGTTGGATACTTTAGATTACTGCTTAGGTATTTATTCCAGCCCTCAAAACCTCCTGCTGGCTCTGGAGGATTTTCCACTACATCAAAAATTTGATCAGCTTTTTCCTCTACCGGTGCATCTGAAATCTGGATTTCTTTGATCACTGTTTCTTCTTTAACATCCACGTCAAAGTTTACTTCAATTTTCTCCTCAATCTCAACCTCATCAGGAATTTCTTCAATTATAGGCTGCTCTACCGGTGGAGGTGGTGGAGGTGGCTGTTCCGTGATCGGAATATCCAATAGTTCTTCGAAATCATCGTCGACCGTTCCAAGATCCCTTAAGGCTAAATCATCATATGATTTGTACTCAAAAGCAAATAGAACTAGACCAACACTGACCGCAAGACCAATATTCAGGAACAGGCCTGTTTTTTTGGTAAGATCAGCTTTGGGTGTTTTTTTAGCTTCCATGGTAATTACTTATAAAGGTTAATAAGTTCGTCTTTCGTTAGTAAAGAGATAACAATTCTAACTAATTATTTTTATTTAAACAAGTATACTTTTATACTTATGTAAGTAAGCAAATAAAATAGCTCCTGCTATCACTCCCAACACGTTGAAAAGGATGTCCAGATAGTCAAATGCACGCCCCGGAACTAGCCTTTGTACATATTCTACTAATATAGCAAAAATCAAAACAAAAACTAAATAATTAGGGATAAATTTTCTCTTTTTTATCCGTTTATTTTTTTTGTTGACAAATGCTCTTGCCCAAAGAAATGAAAACACCATAAAAAGTCCAAAATGGACCACTTTATCCAGGCCTACAGCACTGGGTACGTCAGGCAACTGTTCACCGGGTGTCAGTAATCCTATGAGTAATAGGAGGGTCCAAACAATGGCCGGAATGAATCTGTTGCTCACTATACGGTGACTATTGACCTAAAAGTTCTGTATATTCTTCCGATGATAAAAGGTCTTCAGGTAAATCACCGCTGATCTTGACTTTGATCATCCAGCCATCACCATAGGGATCTTCGTTCACCAGTTCGGGAGAACTTTCCAAATTCTCATTGAACTCAAGGACTTCACCTTCAATTGGCATAAATAAGTCAGAAACTGTCTTTACAGCCTCTACTGTACCAAACACTTCTCCGTGCTCAATAGTTTCACCCAAAGTTTCCACTTCAACATATACGATGTCGCCCAGCTCTTTGGCGGCAAATTCGGTAATGCCTATGGTAGCAGTGTCGCCTTCAATTTTAATCCACTCGTGATCTTTAGTGTACTTCAGTTCTTTTGGAAAGTTCATATATTTGTTTTTATTGCTTTATTGCTTGCTCAAAAATACAAGCTTTAATTAAATACTGAAACCTATTGGCTTAAATTAAATCTTAATTGTCCGCCAAATGCTGTTGAACTTCTACGGAATGCGGTAGAAATTTTTGGATCGTTGATCGTTTTATCGAAATAAAGTGTAATTCTTAAATTTTGGTTTATCAGATAACCTATCGTAGGTCTGAATTGAATGTTAAGATTACCATTGGTCAATGTACTGATTTCTTCTATTTTCCTCTGAATGGTACGTGTATCTACTATCCTGGTAGATAACCTGAGTTCCAGGTCATTGTTCAGTACTTCCTGTCTTCCCTGGATCTTAAATGGAATCTTTACCCCTGCTTTGGTATATCCGAGGTCAAAGCGAAAATCTTTGCTGCTTTGTTCTGTCACTTGTGCATTGGAAAAATTTAAGCCAACATTCCTTTCGGTATTATATTCAAACCCAATATTCATCCGATCTTTGGTAAGTAAATTCACTCCAACCAAAGGAGCAAATCTTTCAGAAACTACTATCTGGTTTAGAATAAATACTGGTATGTAAGCGCCAAATTCATTCGTCAGGGTTGCTTCGGGAAACTGCTGTACTGAATTGTAAAGTTCTAGACCATTTTGATAAAGGAGGGAATTCGAGAAGTTACTAGCATCATAATTAGATGTATAATTATGCGTCAGGTTTATGCTTGAAAAATACTCCTGTAACGCCGGGACTCTTGATAGTCCTCTATACTCTAATCTCCAGTTGGGCAAAGGTATCCTAGGGAAAGCAGAAAGTCCTACTTCTCCTGCATCTTGTCCCGAATAAGCTGCCAAGAAAGAAGGTATCAACACATCTTGTCCATTGATATTATATTCACCACCAGGATTATTTCCCTGAAGCCTTTGTTGGATCACTTCTCTGTATTCTTCAAATCTCGTAAACAATGGAGAATTGTTTTGCCTGTCATCTCTAGCAAAGGTGGTTCTGATCATGCTGTAACTTATACTATAAGATCCTATTCTATTAGGATTTATAGATAAGTAATTTTCTTCGAAGCTTTCATCTCTTCTAAAAATTTCATTGTATTCTCCCATTTCCCTTTTTCGGAAATCTACATTTAACCTCATATCCCTAATAGGTTCTATAAGAGCGTTAATTTGGAGGTTTATGGCCTGATTTTGTCTGAAAGCCTGGGTCAATTCAGTACTCGGCGCTAGCAAGCCTCTGTTAGCAAGATCAAAACGTACATCACTGCTCTGATCCCCTAGTATAAAACCCAATCCAGGATTTAAAAAGCTTCTGTCCAACCCAAACAGTCCGGTCTCTTCCATATAACCTGGAAGAAAAGTTCCTTCTACTATTCCATACCTGAAATTTATTTCCTTCAGCATCATCGCAAATTTCAGTAAAGAGGTAGTAGTACCACCTACATTGGATGTTTCCTCTGTTTGCCTTCCAGGTATAGTAGGACGGCGAGGGGCATTTACTTCACGAAGACGCTTGTTTTTATTATAAAGGGTAATAAAATCTAATTTTCCGTTTACACTTCTGTCCCGGGTATTTTGGATAATATTTCCTAGTGTATCCCGCTGGCCGATGGCACCTGTAAACCAACCGTAGGTGGCTTCATATCTTATGTCAGCCTTTATCCAATCTGTCAATGGAGATTTATCCAAGGGGACAGTATAATTTAATGTCGCCTGATGGTTATAATTAGTAGTCCTTCCCAATCTTTGGATATTTAACCTGACTGAATCCATTTTGGCTTGCGTATTTAAATCACCTTCAGGTTCATCCACTACTGCATTTACCCGGCTACTAAAATCAAATCTTAGGTTTCTGGTAAGATCCCAGTTGACACCATAAAAGCGGTTGATAAAGAAGCTTTTTTGGAATAGTGGATCAACTCCTTCTGTGCCCAAGCGGTCATTTCTGTATTGGGTTCTCATAAAATTCCTGTCCACATCTACCCTGGCCGTAATCATCGAAGGCGCCAGGTTTACATTAAAATCTTTTATCAGCTGAAAGTGCTTGCCATCCAAGAATCCAACATTTTTGAAAGGTTCTATCTCTATAGGCCGTGGCTGAAAATTATACATAATGTTGCCACGATAAGTCTCCCAGTCGTAACTTTGGGTACGAATATTAGTCTGTCTTACTGACCCATAGGAGTAGGATACCGCAAAATTTTCAAGATCATACAACCTGTTTTTGCTGTCTTCGCTTCTTCTTAATTTTCTTACATTGTTAAAACTAATATTTCGTCTTCTTACCTGGTCGAGTACCATACTCCTGTATGCTTCCCGATCTGCTTCTGTCTGAAACTTAGACATAGCTATTTCAAAAGGAACATCCGGGTTGAGAGGATCAAATTCCGGAGTAGTGGTGGTATTTTCCATACTTACATACATGGGTACACTTATGCCCAGTACTTCAGGAAGCAGTTTGTCTACATTCACATTGGCAGAAATGTCATATTGAGTAGTGGATTCTCGGGACCTTTCAGAAAGCCTTGTTTCTAATCCACCAAAACCAAAGGTATGATGTCTAATAGAAGAGGATATAACAGCAACATCTGCCAGCTGAGCATTCAATCTCGCATTGGCCGCCCATCCCGCAGAACGGTTAAAATCTGTAACTCTAAGTTCATTGGCCCAGATACATATTGATTTACTGGCTCCTCCTGAAATTCCAGGGTTTTTGATCCCTATCATCATGCCCTGTACAAAACTTAACTCCGGCCTACCTACTACAGTAACTTTATACTGCCTTACCTGCCTGCTGAAAGCAAGGTTTTGTGGTACACGGTTTTGGTCTCTTTCTGCTTTGACACCTACTATTTCATTTATTGCAATATCAATTTCGTTTTCCAATGGCCATATCTGACGCGGATCCCTCGTTCCTTTTGGAGTGATCATCAGCGGTACTTCTATTTCATAATAGTTATCCGTATAATCAGTTCCCATTCTTAAGAAAGCCGTAACCTCCCCATTCTGGGCTTCATCACTATCCGCATGTAAAAACATTTTAATTCTTCCATACTGCACCAGGTCTTCACTTACATTTTTAAATACAGCTCTAGCATCTCGGGCGGCTAGGTTGTCTACACATAGCTGGAGTGACTGCTCGTTTAATAGCCTTTCTACAGTAGACGTATTATCCCTGTCTCTTTCAAAACCTGGAGGAAGGACATAAGGACTCTGGGTTTCACTGCCAGAAGCATTCTCTTCTATATTGACCACTCCCACACGAAAGTTGGAATTGTCCGGCTCAGGTACTTCAGCAAACCCCCTTTGAAATAGAGACTCTTCGAAAGTTCTCCACTGACTGCCTACCATCTGAAATTTGGTCATCCTAAGTACCACTGGCTGCTCAAAATCCGTAAGGTAAGTTCTCATAAACCGGATGGATTTAAAGCCGGTAATATCACCCTGCACTCTATGTGGCTGCCTTACCGGGATTCTAAATAGATACCAATTTACTTCTTCCCCGTTCTCTATATGAGTTACCTGATCGATGATATTATTCCTACCCACCCGCATCTCCGCCGGTTGAAGGTTTAAAGTGTACTCATAATAGCTTTCTACCTCATTTATGGTATTGTCATTATTAAGGTCTTCATTGTCGGGGACGTTACTTCCTGCCGGAGTATAAGGCAAATTGTTGTTGGCCGTTATGGGAGTATTGCCCTCCATTCCATTGAATTTTTTATATCGTTCCAGAATTTTGACATTGCTCTGGTCAAATGATTCATCAAGGTAATATTGGAAATCATCTGCAGAGGGATCACTTACTATTTGCTGGAGTGGTTCAGGATTTACATTAAGTCTATTAATATATCTGTCCGAAAAGAAAGAGGCCTCTTCCGCATTGCTAAGACCATCTAGACCGACATCTTGGTTTACCCTCGCTTCGGGGCTATTGTCAAATGCTGGAGTTAAGAACTGCTGTCTGGTGATTCTTCCCCATTCATTTACTACTGTCTGGGAGGGATCTCCATCCTCAGGGAGTCCGTTTTCAAAAGCATGGCGGCCATCCCTGATGATGTCTTCGGATATTTCGCCCAAATTAAAAACCAGCTTTCCTCCAGTGTTATTATTTTCGTTGAATATGCCATCCAAGACCCTACCATTTTGACCCTGAAGGAATGGGTCCATTAGCCAGAATTCTATGTATTCGATATTAGTCCTGTCAAAATCTACTTCTGAGGTGATGGCTCGAGATATCCCTCCATAATTTTGTTTGGGATTAGGAAGCAGACCCTCAGGAGTCAAATTTGGATTGTAATTGTACATTCCCCTTTCATGTGGGAAATAAGCCATTTCAAATAGGGGCTCTGGAGTAATAATTACATCCCGGTATCTTTCTCTGAATATTTCTTGTGGTATTACCCTTCTTACGTAGTGGTTCTGTCTGTCCTCCCGAGAGATATTAGATGGAACACCTGGACCTGATTCCCTATAGAAAACATTATCTATGGTATACCATGCCAGCCGAGCTCTGCGGTAGGCATTGCCCAATCTATCTTCTGTTTGAAAACTGAGATCAAATAGATCATTGTCCGTAGCAGGAGTAGCAGCTAATTTCCAGTTCTGGGGATTTGATCCTAAGCTAAATGGAGTAACGGCTGTTTCAAAGTCATCTATATAGGATGTTCCTTCTCCATTTACCTGATTAGATGTACCCGGGAGCAATTGGGCAAATTCACCGCTGAATTGAAAGAGAGATTTTTCTTTGGTATTGGTAAAAGGTAAAGCATCCGCCAGTTTGGTTAAAAACCTAGACTCATCACTATAATTCAAGTCTAGCCCCCACATACTGTTTCTTATGGTTTCACTGCCAGTATTGATACGGGTAATATTTGGTCTTTCATTTAAATAAAGAAAGGTACCACCCATAGTGAGGTTATCATTGAATATATAGTCAAATCGGGTCCCTAATAGACTTCGTGTTTGAAAACTGACCAGATCCGCTTTTTCAAAGGAGATTGAGATCCTTTTTCCTGATGCAAGAATGCCTTCATTGATAATCACCACCCGTCCGATATTATAATCCACGGTATAATCGACGCCTTCTACCAAAGGAATATTTCCAGCCTGTACCAATACTGAGCCTTCAGAGATATTAAGTCCAGGAAGCATGATTTCTGAAGAGGAGCCAGCATTAAGACTACCTTTTATAAAATATTTGTTAAGTCTAGTAACTAGTTCGGCATCTGCCTGGGTAGTTCGATATAGGGTGTCAAATACATACTTATCTATCAGAGCAGTCTCTGCAGGTAAGAAATGGGATTCTAAAGTTTGACCAAATGGTTCAAGAACAGGAAAAGCCATAAGTCCACGCTCTGGCATGATAGTCAGTCCTGGCACAAAGTCAAAATTACCATCAGGTTGAGGATCATTTTGAGGATTAAGGTTATCCAGGCCAGTGAGTCTTATAAGTGGTCGGTCTTTAACATTTTGACCTTCCAATAAACTAGGGTTATCAAGCCCTGTTCTATCATCCCTATAGATTACCTGCAGCTGGAATCCTTCTCTTTGGATCTGATTGGCATTAAGGTTATAAATATTTTTCATCATCAGATCCCAGGTGGGGATTCTGGTATTGATACTGGCAGGCCGGAGCATTTTCATGAAAAGCACCTCGTTTTCAGGTCTGTTCTGGTAGTCTTCGCTAAGTTCACCTACTTTATATGATTGGCCATTATAGGTGTATTCATAAGATACCGCCACCACTTCATCGTTTTGCAGCTTTCTGAAAAGGGAAAGGTATCCGAGCTCTCTATGAAAAGTAAACTCTGTAGGAGCTAGTCTTCTGGCTCCATTGATCTGTACAAAATCCCGTCCAGGAGTCAGTCCCAGCCCAGAAGAAAGTGATTGGGTGGCCTGGTCAAAGGATCTATAGCTTGCATTATTGCTAAGATTAGCAAATAACAAGTTAGCATTGTTTGAGGCAGGTGACTGAGCTTGACCTGCACCGATATTTGGGTTTTCTGGACTTAAGATTCGCCGGCCTTCCCCTAAGTCAGTAAATGCCACAAAATTTCGGAGCGTTTCGGTATTGTTTGCCCTATTCATAATATACACTTCCACTCGTGTAATATTCACACCCGAAAGTACCTGCGGCAAACCTCTCAGCCATCGCTCATAGTTATCTCGAAAGAAATGGCCCAAAAAGAAATGTCTATTTTCATCATAGTCAGAGGCCCTGAGTTCAAAAGGACGGCCTTGATTTCCTCCTTCTATAACGATCTCATCTCTACGTCCTCTTTGGGTAGAAGCTACAGAGGTCATAAATAATTTACCAAACTGAAGCTGGGTTTTGACCCCAAACAGGTTTTGGGCTCCCTGTATCAAGCTGTTCTGCACTGGCATACTTACATTGCCTATCTCAACACTTTTAACAATGTCTTCTTCGAAGCCTACATATTCTACCTTGAGCTGGTTTTGAAAGTCAAAAGAATTATTCGAATCAAAATTAGCACCTATCCGCATTTTTTGTCCCAAAGTTCCGTTTACTGACATTTGAATCTGCTGGTCAAAATTAAATCCCCCGTTTCTCTGTTGCCTCACTGGTATGGCAGGATTGTCTATTCGTCGGTATATGCCTCCAAAATCTAGGTTGACATTACCATTAGGTATAATATTGATTTCATTTCCTCCAAAGAGCCTGTCAAAAACAGGACTTACCGTCATGGGAGGGATTAATCCTCTTCCACTGACTGCACTTTCCCCATCTTGTCCCCTGGACCGGCTTCGCCAGTATTCCTGTCTTATACGGAGTTCCTGCATTTTCGAGTATTCATCGAAATCATATTTATACCCAGGATTGATTAGTGCCGAATCGAGTTGCTCCGAGATATTATATCGCATCACCGTATCCATTTCTATCTTAACATTCTGCTCAGTGGGAGGGGAGAGTTGAAATGGAGAGTACCTTTTTGATAAAGGATTTTGAATAGGATATAAAGGATTGGTATTAAAATTGTTCCAAAGTAAAAAAGAGCGAAGCTGTCGTCTTTTTTCTAAAGAGTCCAACCTGCTCTGAAGTGTATCAGCAGGGATAGTATCATTTTGAACTATTTGCTGAAACTTCGAGGCATGACTGTGCGTTATAGGTAAAAAAAATACGGTCAGCAACACTAAAATGTATGTTGCTGAAAGATGTTTTTTGATTAAAATCGAAAAGTTGTTTAAACCGATAAAAATCACTCTGTTATCAATTAAGTAGACTTTAAAGATGCCTTAATTAAATCTTCCAAAGAAATATTTGGCCCTGTTTTTTTAAGGGCTACGGAAATATTTTTTTCAGCGGTAGCTTTCGGAAAACCTAATGTAATTAAAGCTTGCAACGCTTCTTTTTTGATTTTATTATTGGCATTGAGGAAGCCTCCTCCTGCCGTTGCACCTTCTACTAATTGGTCTTTTTTGATTTTATCCTTTAATTCTAATACTATTCTCTGAGCGGTTTTTGCCCCAACTCCTTTTACTCTCTGTATAGTGGTATGGTCATCAGATATGATGGCATTCTCAAGTTCCTCAGTATTTAATGACGAAAGAATCATCAGGCCGGTATTAGGACCGACTCCACTGATAGAGATTAAATTTAAAAAAAGTTTTTTTTCATCCTCTTCCTTGAAACCGTATAAGGTATGAGAGTCTTCTTTTATGTTTAAGTAGGTGAGGAGCATAACCTGCTCCTCATCCTTAATTTTAGAATATGTACTTAAACTTATTTTTACTTCATATCCTACTCCATTTATATCAATAATTACGTAAGTAGGATCTTTATACGCCAGCTTGCCTTTGAGATATGCTATCATGCAGGGTTTTGAGTTTGAGCATCCACTACTGCTATAGCTACCATATTGACGATATCCCTGATAGAACTACCTAATTGTAAGATATGGACAGGTTTGTTCATTCCCAGAAGTATTGGACCGATGGCCTCTGAGTTACCTAATTCTGAAAGCAGCTTATAGGCTATATTGCCAGAACTTAGGTTAGGGAAGACCAAGGTGTTAGCCTTTTTGTTTGCCAAAACACTAAAAGGATAAGTTTCCTGCTGGATTGTTTCATTCAGCGCCACATTTGCCTGCATCTCACCCTCAATCACCAGGTCAGGGAATTTCTCCTTGGCCAGTTTAGTGGCTAAAGCTGTTTTAGTAGGCGTATGTCCTTTGGCCGAGCCAAAATTGGAGTAAGACAGCACAGCTACTCTAGGCTCTATATCAAAGAACCGAACTGCATTTGATGTAAGTCCTATAATCTCTACCAGTTCTTCTGCAGTAGGATCTACATTTACTGTGGTATCTGCAAAGAAATAAGGGCCTTTTGAAGTATTGATAATGTACATACCAGCGACCCTATCTACACCTTGCTTTACTCCGATTACATGTAATGCAGGTAAAATGGTCTTAGGATAATCCTTGGTCAATCCTGAGATCAAACAGTCAGCTTCTCCGAGTTCCACCATCATGGCACCGTAATAGTTTCGGTCTCGCATCATTCTTTTGGCTTCCTGCAGTGTAGTGCCTTTTCTCTTTCTTTTATCGTAAAGTAGCCTGCCAAATTGCTCCAGCTTAGCATCTTGTTTATAAACATCTATGATGACTGCACCCTGAAGATCTAATGAATGGTCCTGTATTAAAGCCTCTATCTTTTCTTGGTTGCCAAGTAGAATTGGAATACCGATACCTTCATCCTGAATAATCTGTGCTGCCTTCAGTATTTTTCTATTATCAGCTTCGGCAAATACGATTCTTTTTGGATTTTTTCTGGCGCGGGAAATAACCCTTGACATGAGTCTCTGGTCTATTCCTATTCTCTCCTGAAGTTCCAGTTCATAAGATTCCCAATCAGTAATATGGGTTTTGGCCACACCTGATTCCATGGCGGCTTTCGCCACGGCCGGAGCTATGGTCGTAATGAGTCTAGGATCCAGTGGCTTGGGGATCAGATAGAACTTGCCAAAAGCAATTCGAGCATCTCCATAAGCTTTATTTACAATATCCGGCACAGGCTCCTTCGCCAACTTAGCTATAGCATGTGCGGCGGCCAGTTTCATTTCTTCATTTATAGAAGTAGCCCTCACATCCAATGCGCCTCTGAAAATATAGGGAAAGCCAAGAACATTGTTTACCTGGTTAGGATGATCTGATCTTCCGGTAGCCATGATGATATCTTCTCGGGCATCTATAGCGAGGTCATAAGAGATTTCGGGGTCAGGATTGGCCAGTGCAAACACAATAGGATTTGGCGCCATTCTTCTGATCTGGTCTTGGGAAACTATGTTTCCAGCAGATAATCCTAAAAATACATCTGCTCCGGTAAGTGCTTCAGTAAGGGTATAAATATCTCTATCAGACGCAAATTCAGCTTTGATCTCATCAATATCTTGACGATCTGTCCTAATGACCCCCTCCTTATCACACATGATGATATTCTCTCTCTTCACTCCGAGAGACATATAAAACTTGGTACATGACACAGCTGCCGCACCTGCACCATTTACTACTATGACTATCTCAGACATCTTTTTGTCCAAAATTTCCAGCGCATTTAAAAGTGCTGCACCAGAAATTATGGCTGTACCGTGCTGGTCATCATGCATCACAGGTATCTTCATTTCCCTTTTAAGGGTTTGCTCTATTTCAAAGCATTCCGGAGCTTTAATATCTTCAAGATTAACCCCTCCGAAAGTAGGTTCAAGAGATTTGATTATTTGAATAAGTTTCTTAGGATCCTTTTCATCTATTTCAATATCAAAAACATCAATACCAGCAAATTTTTTAAACAAGACGCCTTTTCCTTCCATTACCGGTTTGGATGCTTCTGGACCTATGTCTCCTAGGCCCAATACCGCCGTACCGTTGGATATTACGGCTACGAGGTTACCTTTTGCTGTATATTTATATACATTTTCTTTATCAGCTGCTATTTCTTTGCATGGTTCTGCCACTCCGGGTGAATAAGCAAGGGCAAGATCCAGCTGACTTGAAAGCGGTTTGGTGGGTATAACTTCAATTTTACCTGGTTTACCTTGGGTATGGTAATTCAGGGCATCTTCTTTTCTGATTTTAATAGCCATAAAGGTTTAATTGGTGTTACGCTGTTAATTGGCAGATGCCGGAGGTAGGTCCGTCGCCAACAAAATTGCTTCGATTTCTCTGAGCGGTTCCCTATGGGCCTCACTTGGATAATATACAAAGCCTTCCATATAATAGATTTTTCCTCTTTCTTCATCTACCACAGTATAGGAAAGGAACGATCCCCCCATACTCATGTTATTGGTTCTCCAGGATCCCCTCATCTCTAC
>DATHVH010000459.1:0-4491 GCA_035461405.1 Anditalea sp. | reverse complement strand
TTTGTAGCTGAAGAGTTTAATGTGGCCAGTGATGATATACTGATAGATGCCGACAAAGTTTTCACTGATGCCAGAGCATTTTATGCCACTGCCATAGATATACAGGGAAAGGATGTGATCATCAACAGGCTGGGCAATCCGCAGTTCAGTTTGGAACTGGGACTCATAGAATTTGCTACGAGGGAAAGCGATTTTGGAATGCTTTCCAAGGATTTGAAATTTTTCAAACATGGGGAGGATAAAAAAGACACGGTGCTTTTTGCAGGTTTTACCGAATTTAACCTGACCGATCTGGATCTAAATACTGTACAGGAAGACAGCCTTGCCAAGGTGGGGACAGTATATCTTAATGACCTTCTGGTCATCAACAATTTACCTTTGGATGAAAAGGAAGTAGAAAGGGCTGCCAAGGAAGCAGACAAAAGGAGTCCTACCTTTGATGTTACAGAATTTACCCTGGGAGATAATCTGCCGGATCTCCTAAAAAGTGTAACCATCTCTGAGATCTCTCTGGAACACATCAACTACAGACAGCATGAGAATCTATTGGTCAACGACTTCCAATTATTGACCCGTCAAATGGTCATAGATGACAGACCCGCATTTGCCAAAGGCAATTTTTTACATGCCGAACAGTTTGAGATTTTTATGGATTCTGTCTATTATAAAGCTTCTGATAATACCCTGCAGGTATCTCTCAATGAATATAATCTGGCCATGGATACCGGTATGGGTAAAATGTCTATGGAAGATGTCAAGGTCAACCTACAGGGGGAAATGGATGCTGCAGCGAAACTGGATCATTTTAGAATCACGGGAATAGATACGCGGGATCTAGACGAAAAAATATTTACCATCGATAGTATAGCCATGGTATATCCACGTGTGACAGCTGATATCGGAGGTGGGTCTTCCACTACTGATAGCTCACCTGAAGCGGAGATGGATCTATACCCTGCCATCGAGGACCTTCTGGCAGAAGTACAGATCAACATCATCGCGATCCAGGACGCCGATATACAGGTAGCCGGGATAGCCGGCAATGGAAATACTGCGCGTTTGCCTCATTTAGACCTTACAGTTTCCGATATACTGATAGCCGAAGGAACTGCTTTTGAAGATGATAGAATCCTTCATGCAAAGGACATCTCCTTAGAGGTGGAAAATATAGATTTCCCACTGCCGGATGATATTCATTTTGTAAGATTGAGAAAATTTGAAATGAGTACGGGAGAAGGATATCTGGTGACGGAGGGTTTGCGGTTCGATCATAGTGGCGATACAGAAAGCCTATTGGAAAATCCTGAAGTAGATCAGGTATATACTGCGACGAATAAAAGGTTTACCATCAATAATTTGAATTATGGTTCACTGATAAATGAAGTGGGTCTATATGCGGGATCTATTTCTTTGGACGGGCTGGATGTCGAAGTTTTTGGAGAGCCTTTGATGGATGATGAGGAAGCCCAAAAGGCAGCCCGAGAGGCTGAAAAAGAAGCGGACAAACATACGCCGGGATTTGATATTGATAAATTTACCCTTGCAGATAACTTGCCGGATGCACTGGATGCCGTATATATAGGCAACCTCTCCCTCACGGATATCAATATCCTTCAGGAGGATTTTATTAATGTGGGCGGATTGGAAGTAAGATTGAATCAGATGGCAATAGATAACAGGCCAGCTTTTGCTGAAAACAGATTCCTTCATTCCAAAGTATTTAAAATTGCTATGGATACTGTTGGCTTTATCAATCAGGAAGATATGATGCTTATAGCATTAAATGATTTTGACTTTGATATGTCCAATGGAACAGGTGATTTTACCATTGATCGCCTGGTGGCCAACCATCAGGATAGGACACAAGGGGAAATGTATGTGGATGCCACCATCAATGATTTTAGCATAAAAGGCATCGATACCCGTGAACTGGTGGACAGACGGTTTGCCATCAATGAGATCCTTGTCAGCAATCCAATAGTAAAGTTTGACATGGGGGAAGATCTGACGGATGCCGACACTTCGGCTCCGAATGAAGAAGCTGATCAGGATATGCAACTGGATCTTTATCCTGCCATAGAGGATTTCCTGAATAGCATACAAATCGACCGCATAGCGGTGATAGATGCAGAAATTGAAATGCTCCAAGAAGCTGGGGATATCGACATAGGCCGTCTACCGGATCTTAATCTAGAGATCACAGACTTACTGATTGCCGAGGGGACTGCTTTTAAAAACAACAGGGTAATGCATGCCCAGGATATCGCCATGCAAATGAATAACATCGATATCCCCCTGCCGGATGATGTGCATCGGGTAAGTTTGGATCATTTTGATCTGAGCACGGGTGAAGGTTTTCTGGTGATGGATGGCCTGGTTTATGACTATAATGAAAATTACAGAAAGATCATGGAAGGTCCGGAAACCAATATGGTCTTTAGTATAAAAAATGACCATTTTAAGATAGAGGGGATGGATCTTAGCACTGTACTTAATGAAATAGATAATATAGATGAATTAAATATAATGCTGTCCGCCATCACGGTAGACGGATTGGATGTCAAAGTGCTGGTGGATAATAACTATCCGGCCGAAGAACCTGAGGATGAATTGCCCCCTACCCTACAGCAAATGATCAAAGAGATAGAAATACCATTCTATCTAGGTGACCTTACTTTGACCGGTGGACATATAGAATATGAAGAGCTAGCGGAAGGTGCCGATGAGCCTGGTATAATGACTATGGAAAACTTATTGGTAAATGTAGATAAACTGACCAATATTGACAGTCTCATCGGAAACAGCCTCACTTCTATGATCAATATTGATGTGATGCTTATGGGAGATGGACATTTAAGGACCGAGCTGGCCATTCCAATGTACGATGTCCTTGAGCCGGTAAGATTTTCAGGTGATCTGGATTCTCTGGATGTGACCACCCTTAACCGGTACACAGAATTCACTACCCTATTTGGGTTTGAAAGTGGCATAATTTATACCATGCGATGGGATTTTGATGCGGGTACCGAACTCGCGGAAGGGATATTTGGCCTAAGTTATGAGGATCTGGTCATCAGGTTAAGTGAGTCAGACAGTCCTGAGCGGGCCGGATTTCTATGGCAAGTGGGTGCTTATTTAGCTAATGCTTTGGTAATCGATACTGATATTTCCGAGCATAAATCAGATCCTCCAAAGAAAGTTGATTTTGATAGAGTGAAGGAAGAGGAAGAAAGCTTTATAGACCATTATGTGGCATCGATCATAGCGGGTCTATTGGAGATTAAAGGATTTCCACTGGATATTATAGATCCATAGGATTAATTTTAGTAGCAAGTAGCAAGATTATAGTATCAAGAAAGGAAAGGTTCTGGTTTAGGGCAGGGCCTTTTTTGGATTTTAGTGGAGGGAGCAGGTAGTATTCTTGGAGGTAGTTTGGTTTTATCGTTTAGTACGAAGTACCATGTACCAGGTACCAAATACACAGCAAGTAGCAAGATTTTAGTAGCAAGAAAGGAAAGGTTCTGGGTTAGTGTAGGGCCTTTTTTTGGGTTTTAGTGGAGTGGGTTTGTAGTATTCATGGAGTTTTGGGTTTATCTTTTTGTACGAAGTACCAAGTACCAGGTACCAAGTAGACAGCAAGTAGCAAGATTTTAGTAGCAAGACAGGAAAGGTTCTGGGTTTGTGCAGGACCTTTTTTGGGTTTTAGTGGAGTGAGTATGTAGTATCTGGGAGGTAGTTTTGGGTTTATCTTTTTGTACGAAGTACCAAGTACCAGGTACCAAGTACACAGCAAGTAGCAAGATTTTAGTATCAATTAAGGAAGGGTGCTGGGTTAGTGCAGAGGAGACTGTTCAATTAAGTGTGTCTGCTAACTTTACATAAAATGAAGAAGAAACAGACAATTGAGGATTTATTGAATGATCCCAGAATGAATGAGCGATTAAAAGAGCGACTCTACAGCAAGAAAGGATTGCTGGGCAAAGAGAGCCCATTTAGTGAGATTTTACAACAAATGGTTAATACAATGCTCGAAGGGGAGATCGAGAGTTTTCTCACCGAAGAGCGCGCCTCTGGGAGTGTTAACAAGCGTAATGGAAGGACCCCCAAGCGAGTGCTGAGTGATGCCGGGCCTTTGGGTATTTCGACACCCCGTGACCGGAACGGAGACTTTGAGCCAGAACTGGTCGGCAAACGTGAACGCGAACTCAGCAGTGGCTTGGATGATCAAATAATATCCTTGTATGCCCAAGGGAACTCGATTGAAGATGTTAGACGCTTGCTGGAGGACATTTACGGGGTGAGTATCTCTGCAGGCAGGATTTCACAGATTACAGACAAAGTGCTGCCCGAGATCCAGGAATGGCGTTCAAGAAGCCTACAAAGCTTCTATCCCGTCGTGTATCTGGATGCGATACACTTCAAGGTGCGTCAGGACGGCAAATATATCAGTAGCGCCTTCTATACAGTGTATTCGGTGGATTGGGAAGGGAA
>DATHVH010000458.1:0-8156 GCA_035461405.1 Anditalea sp. | reverse complement strand
CTGTAATCGGTACTGGTTTATTTAGATCCCAGACAGGTGTTTATGAAAACATAGAGTTAAGTGTCAAAGGATTGGTCGCTGATACATTCTGGTTGGGATTGGGACATAGAGTAAATCACTCTAATAATATACAATTTGGCGTTTTACTTCTACACCAATTTAAAGTGGGGTACGTTTTTGAATACCCTACTAATACCAGCCATAGACTACCTGGGACTACTCATGAATTTGTGGCATCCCTGAGGCTTGGCCGTACCCATATAAGAAGAGATAAAAGAGAGATATTGACTTGGTAAAAATAGAGGTTTAATTATTGTTCTAAAGGTGGGTAAGCGATTATCCACCTTTTTTTATATATTAAACCATTCAAACTTAAAAAATTTGATTGTTGATATAGTTGTTTAGTATTCAACTTCCAACTTAGAAAGTAACAGGAAAGGATACTTTACTTTTATTTTCCTTCCGAAGCCATATCTAAATTTTCCTTTAAGACTACTTTGTCGGAATAGTGAATGATTTGGGATTAGTCCTAAAAATTATACTTCGTTTAGAGTATTATAAACTAAATAAATTTTTTAGAATTAGATATTTCCATTTACATCCTGGCCTTAATTAATAGAAGAATTATTCTATAATAGCTTCAGATGGCTGTGATGACCTCCAATTAAAAATAGCAGATATAGGATAGTGATCAGAGTAATCTACCTCTCTGTAGGTATTGAAATTTTTCACCGTGAAATTATTATCAAAGAAAATCTGATCAATCCTTAGGAAGAATAGCACTCTGTTATAGGTGAAGCCAAAACCTCTACCAGCCTGCTCAAAAGCATTATTGAGAATTGATTTCATGGTGAAATAGGTATAGCTATAGGGGACATCATTAAAATCTCCGGCCACTATCACAGGATAAGGACTGGTTTTAATGTGCTCTTTTAAAATTTCTACCTGGGCAGCACGTACTTGGGTTCCACTTTTAAGCTTACTAAAAGTATCTCTATAATTTTCTTTAATACCTTCGATATTGTTGAGGTCATCAGCTTTGATATTCATAGATTCCAAATGGGTATTATAAACCCTTATGGTATCATTATCAATTTTTAGGTCTGTGAAGATAGCCCCATTTGTCCAATTGTTCTGAAAGACTTTGCCGCTATTGATGATGGGATATTTACTAAAAATGGCCAGACCATAACTATTTCGTTTTGCAGTTCCTTCCATTAGTTCATATTTGTACTCATACTTTCCTCCATCGCTTATTTGCTTGAGGGAGTTATAGGTAGGGACTGTATAGTTTTGGTAAAATTCCTGAAGACATTTTATATCAGCATTATGATCACGGACCCACTGAATGGAGTTTTTAGTGAGACTTTTTTTCTCATCCTGCTGTAGCCCATAGTTGAATAGCCTTACATTGTAACTAAGGACTGACACTCCTTCAGCATTTTCTATTGGCTTATTGAATTGGAAAGTTAGACCAAAAAACTTAAATCCTATAATTAATGCCACCAAGGGAATTACCAATAATCTATTGCCCCTTATAAGGTAAAATATGAATAGTAAAATATTGATAATCAGAAATGGAGGGATTAATATAGGCATCAATCCCGTATAGGGAAGCACCTCTGGTGAAATCCTTATACTTAAAAAAAGTATTACTGATATTAAAAAAACGGCGAAAGTTATAAACCGCATAGGTGATGATTGATATCTAGAATAACGTTAATTTGTTTAGTGGTGTATACCTCCAAATAGATTTTAAATTGGGCATTAACAGGTTGTACTACCTATTCATTTCATATTTAGGTAATCTAAGCGTCCAAAGGTAAATGATAATCTTTGATTAAGAGAAAAAATAAGTGTAAAATTAATGATTAAAATAAACGTCGTACTGTACCTACTATAATATCCAGAAGTAAAATTTTGCTGATCGGATTTTCCTTAAAGGTTGGAATACCTATATTAGCGGTACTAAGAACCCACCTTAATAAAATGAAACAATATCACGAACTTCTGCAACATATAATTGATAAGGGCACCCAAAAAGGAGACCGTACTGGTACGGGGACTACCAGTGTATTTGGATATCAGATGAGATTTGATCTTCAGGAAGGATTTCCTTTAGTAACCACTAAAAAGTGTCATTTAAGGTCTATTATACATGAATTATTGTGGTTCTTGAAGGGGGATACTAATATAGCTTACTTAAAAGAAAACAAAGTATCAATATGGGATGAATGGGCTAATGAAGAGGGAGATTTAGGACCAGTCTATGGTTATCAGTGGAGACACTGGCCTGACGGAAAAGGAGGAGAAATAGATCAAATCAAAGAGTTAGTTCACCAGATCAAAACAAAACCAGATTCCCGTCGACTGATGGTAAGTGCATGGAATGTAGCAGATGTGGATCAAATGGCTTTACCTCCATGTCATTGTCTATTTCAGTTTTATGTAGCTGATGGTAAACTTTCATGTCAGCTATACCAGAGAAGTGCAGATGTGTTCTTAGGTGTTCCATTTAATATTGCCAGTTATGCCTTATTCACTATGATGATGGCTCAAGTTTGTGGATTGGAAGCAGGAGAGTTTATCCATACTTTTGGAGACGCACATTTATATAGTAATCATATAGAGCAGGCTAATTTGCAGCTAAGCAGAGAATGTAGGCCATTGCCCATGATGAAAATCAACCCTGGGGTAAAGGATATTTTTGAGTTCAAGTTTGAAGATTTTGAATTGCTTAATTATGATCCTCATCCGCATATAAAAGCACCCGTTGCTGTTTAAGAAAATAAGTAATTAGTTAGATTAGTAGTTTAGTACTGTTGGGATTAAGTATCAGTACGTTAATAATCTAATGGAGTAGCAAAGAGTAGAATTAGAAATAGTTAGAAATAATTTATTTGTATATACGATTTCGTGCCACAAGAAAACAAAATAAGATCAAAACTTGAATTATGCTTTTATTGGATATCTACTGTGGACCCTCGACGATTATCTGCAATCAAATAAAGCTGCTTTAGAATTACCGGCAAAATTGCCATAATCATATAAATGTATCCGAATTATTATTCTGAAATCATTTATCATAAAATAGTTGTTCGAGGAATGGGATCGGGGTGGTGTCAAATTCACGCATATCTATTTGTGAGATATAATGGAGGCCAGTAACATTGGATGTGAAAACCTGATCTGCTGCCAGAAACTCTTTTGGTTTAAACTCCCCTTTAACCAGTTCTATATTGCGGGATTTAAGTTCTTTAATAATAGCTTTTCGACCTATTCCTGCAATACAATTAGATCTCAAAGAGGGGGTATAATATACACTATCCTTAATCCAGAAAAGATTGGCGGCACCGGCTTCACAAATATTTCCCTCATTATTCAGTAGAATTACTTCATCAAATTTCTTTTTTTGCCTATCCAGATTAGCCATTACATACACGAGGGCATTTAATGTTTTACAATTACTCCAGGGTAATGACGGTACATTTAAACTTTGGTTTATGTAGGCTTGTTTTAATATTGGAGGTGTATAGTGGTAGATTTGTAATATAAATTGATGACATACTTTATTTGTTTCGGGTGTATACTTACCAAGTCCATCCCGATATATATTCCATCTAATTCTAATTTCTTTTAGGTGCGGAAATGACGTATTTATAAAAGTTTCACATTGGTCTAAAATCAGAAAATTGTCTAACTTTAATTGTAAAGATTTGCATCCTTTTGCTATTCTGGACAAATGCGATTTTTTGTACCGGATTTTGCCTTTTGAAAAAATCATGGTTTCGAAAAGCCCATCACCAAATAGGGTTGCTCGGTTGTAGTGTAAAGTGGAGGCGACATGCAATTGTCCGCTTTCTGACATTTCGAGCAATAGTGTCTCATTACCGTTCAATTTTACGTCCATAATCGGGCAGTAGATGGATTTATTAAGTTTATATATTTGTTAAAAATAAATAAATTTCATCTTATTATATGCGATCATTGCCTATTACTTAATTTTTATTACATAATTAGTTTTTAGTTTGTAGATTAGCATCATATTAGTCCAAGGACATAAAATTATGGCAAACAAGAGCAGTGTATTTGATATGATTGGACCAGTGATGATAGGCCCATCCTCCTCCCATACTGCAGGGGTAGTGAGGATCGGCAGGGCTGCCATTAGGGTTTTGGGCGGTATGCCTGACGAAGCCTTGATTACTTTCTACAATTCATTTGCCCGTACTTATGAAGGCCATGGCAGTGACCGGGCGATACTCGGAGGCCTGATGGATATGAAGACCGATGATGCCAATATCAAGCAGGCTTTTGAAGTTGCCAAAGAAAAAGGATTAAAATATTCTTTCAAATCTATTGGCAATGCATCTGTATACCATCCCAATACTGTAAAACTAAACCTTATAAAAGGAGATAGGAAAGTAGAGGTACTTGGAGAAAGTTTAGGAGGCGGTTTGATCAATATCTCGACCATAGATGGATTTAATGCTGATTTCTCCGCACAGGCACATACACTTATCATTAAGGCGGATGACACATCAGGAGCCATAGCCTTTATAGCCAGTGTGATAGCACAGGAAAGAACAAACATTGCTACCATGTCTGTATCACGAAAAGGGAAAAATGATAAAGCATGTCATGTAATAGAAATGGACTCGGGACTGCAGCCCATTACAATAGAATATTTAAAAAGCCTACCTTGGATATCAGAATTGATTTACATACCGGATATAGATTTATAAAATGAAGAAAATTTACTTTTTATTAGGATTTTTATCGCTCACTCAGCTTAGTTTTGGTCAGGAATATGACATTTCTAATCTCACACTACAGGAAAGTATTGAAATCGCTTTAGATAATAATATTAATCTGCAGCGTACTGAACTCAATCTACTCAACATCGAAGCGGGGCTCCTGGAAGCAAGGGGTAATGTGTATCCAAGCTTCTCTTTCGGAGTTGCACCTCAAGTGCGATGGGGACGAAATATCAACCCGGTAACCAACCTCTTTGAAACCAGGCGTATAGGAGCAGTTAACTTGTTTGCAAATGCCAATGTGACATTGTTTGCAGGCAGGCAAATCACCAACTCTATCAATCAAGCAAAAGTCCAGTCAGAAGCTGGTAGATTGGATGTGGAAGCTTCCAGAAATGACATCACGCTTTCTGTAATTAACTTTTTTGTGAACGTAGTATTTGCTAAAGAACAAGTTAATATAGCCACTTCCCAATTAAATACCTCAACTGAACAGTTTGACCGGACAGCAAAACTGGTAGAGGCTGGTTCACTACCATTGGGGGATAGATTGGATTTAGAAGCGCAGAAAGCTACCAGTGAATTGGAGTTGATAAATGCGAATAACAATTTAAGATTAGCAAAATTAAATCTTTCTCAATTACTCCAAGTTCCTTTTTCAGAAGATTTTGATGTGGATTTTCCAGATCTCCAAGCGGAAGATTATGCAATAGAAGAAGTAAACGTGGATCATATATTTGCAGTGGCACTAGAGACCATGCCTCAGATAAGGGCAGCTGCACTGGATGTGAAAAGTGCTGAGATTGGTCAGCGCATCGCTCGGGGAGCATTTTACCCCACTCTCGGTATAGGAGGAAATGTATTTTCTAATTACATAGATCAGCCTTCTTTTCCCAGACCTGAAATTGATCCCTTTTTTACCCAAATAGAGAACAACCTCGCTCAGCAATTATCACTTAATTTAAATATTCCGGTATTCTCTAATTTTAGAAATACTGCCGGTGTTCAAAGAGCAAATGTGCAAAAAAGGCTGAGCGAACTTCAACAGATTGAGGTCACCAATACCTTGCTTCAGGATATAGAAACTGCATTTACTAATGCTACTGCCGCAAGACAATCATATAGATCCTCTACCATAAGGGTTAAAGCACTGGAAGAATCATTTCGTATGACCCAGCAACGGTTCAATGTAGGTGGAGTGAATGCAGTTGACTTTCAGGTGGCACAAAACAATCTTTTTAACGCACAGGCAGATCTTTTAAATGCCAAATACGAATATATATTTAGAGTAAAAGTTCTTGATTTCTATTTAGGTAATCCCATTTCATTATAATATCATGGCCAAGAAAAAGTCAAATAAGTTAATCTATATCCTTTTAGGAGTCGTCGGATTTTTAATCCTGTTTATAATTATAGGCAGAGCTGCCGGATGGATCGGTGGTGAGAAAGAAACTGAAGTAGAGATTGCAGAAGCAGGAAATAATACGATTATAGAAAAGGTAAGTGCTTCAGGGGTAGTTCAGCCAGAAATAGAAATAAAGCTCAGTCCTGATGTTGCTGGAGAAATCATTACCTTAAATGTTAAAGAGGGGGATTCAGTTCAAATGAATGATCTTTTGGTGAAGATCAGACCTGACAATCTTATCTCAGCTTTGGGAAGAAGTCAAGCTAATTTAAACCAGGTAATGGCAAATGTATCACAGGCACAGGCAAACCTAAAAAGATCAGAGGCACAGTTTAAAAGAGCGGAATTAGAGTATAACAGGAACAAAAAATTATACGAAGATAAAGTGATTTCAGATGCGGATTTTGAGCAAGCCAGTGCAGATTACTATTCTGCTCAAAGTGATTTGGAGGCCGCTAAACAAAATGTGATAGCTGCAGAATATATAGTCAAAAGTTCCAAAGCCACAGTGGATGAAGCGGCGGAAAACCTTCGATTAACAAACGTATATTCTCCGGTAAGTGGTACAGTATCAAAACTCCTGGTAGAAAAAGGAGAAAGGGTAGTAGGTACACAACAGATGGCAGGTACCGAAATGCTGAGAATAGCAGATCTGTCCAGAATGGAAGTAAGGGTAAATGTAAATGAAAATGATATCGTCAGAATATCTATGGGCGATACTACTATCATAGATGTAGATTCCTACTCCCAAAGCGGTAAAAAATTCAGAGGAGTGGTCACTTCAATTGCCAACTCTGCCAATGAAAAAGCCAGCCAGGATGCGGTGACTGAATTTGAAGTAAGGATTAGAATTATAAATGAATCATATCAAGATCTTATTTCTGAAAGAAACAGATTTCCTTTTAGACCTGGTATGACTGCCAGTGTAGAGATCATTACAAATAAAAAGACTGATGTACTTTCTGTACCTCTAGCGGCGGTTACCACTAGAGAAGGTGAAGTACGCGAGGGAGATGATTCAGGAAGGTTACAGGAGCTAGTATTTGTGATGGACGGAGACCGTGCTAAAAAGGTAGAAGTCACTACTGGTATATCTGATTACGACAATATCGAAATACTTTCAGGGCTCGAACCAGGCCAAAGGGTGATCAGTGGGCCTTATTTCGTAGTCAGCAAACAACTGTCTGATGGCAATTTGGTCAAATCTACCACTTCAACACAGGAGAACACTAATGATACAGATAGGGCTACCGCCAAAAAATAAATCATAAAGTTTTAATTAGGGTATAATAAAAAAAGAGGGCTTAGGTCCTCTTTTTGTTTTTACAGGGCTCTGTTTTTTTATAATCATATAGCAGGATTAGCGGATTTAGAGTCAAATAGAGGTACCACAAGATCCATTATCATATCAAAGCTACAAAACCTTTGTAACTAATGTTAAATCCCAGATACCATCAATACTTGATACTCCCCTCCAGATGATCTATCATCTCTCCACCCATAGTTCTATAAGCTCGCATACAATCAGCAGTCATACAACTATGGATGGGCAATATGCCAAGTATATCTCCTATTTTCGCCTTGGCCATTAGTTCATCGGTTGCCTGGATAAGGCCATGCTCCTGTGAAATACTCTTAAGATAGGAGAGGTCGGTAGGTATGGTCCAGCTTTCTTCGGTTAGATATACCACTTCCCCAAAGTTCTTGTGCCCATTTATCATCAATACATCTTTGGATAGGTGTACTCCGCCCCCATGGACCAGGATTTCGTTTCTATCGGGTTTGATATCAACTATGGGTACAGCCAAGGCAACTGCAATATCTTTTCTGCTACAGCTGCCGATCTCAGCCTGTGTAATGTCGTAAAAAACAAAATTGCCTGGGCCTATCTCATCTATGTGTTCGAAATCTTCTAATATGGAACAGGTAGGCGTATCCCCTGACCTGCAGACAAGATCAGGAAACTGGCTTTGGTATTTGGCTTTTAAAATCCG
>DATHVH010000457.1:0-2905 GCA_035461405.1 Anditalea sp. | reverse complement strand
TCCTGTCAAATCAGTCAATCCCGGAGATGCAACCGAAAATATGATCATCGCAGCTATAAGGGAAAGGAAAACGATAATCACTGATTCACCCATAAATTGAAATATGAGCCTTTTCCTGTCAGCTCCTATAGATTTTCGAATGCCCACCTCTTTGGCTATATCCATAGATCGGGCAGTAGAAAGATTTATAAAGTTGATAATCGCGATGACTATTATAAACAGGCCAATAATCGAAAAAATATAAATATTGGATAGGCTACCCAGCTCACCAGGCTGCTGTTGGGCTTCGGATTTAAGATAAACTTCCTCCAATGGCACCAACCGTATTGTATATTTTGCATTATCTTCAGTAGTAATGCGGCTCATGAAGTCCGGGATTTTCCTTTCAAAGTCCTGCCTGTTAAATTGTTCGTTTACTTTTATATAAGTATAAAAATCAGCATAGCCCCACATGTCAAAAATTTGGGGTATGGACTTATGAAAAGTGCTTAAAGACAACAAGACATTGAAATGAAAATGTGAATTGCTAGGTATATCTTCAATGATTCCGGTAACTGTATAGTCTCCCCCTTCAGCTCTTCCGGCCACAGCTCTGCCTTCAAGGGTCTTTCCCAATGCTTCTTCATTTCCAAAATACTTCTTAGCTGCAGATTCTGTTAATACTATACTGTATGGCGCTACCAAAGCAGTCTTTGGATCTCCATCGATGAAGTTCCAACTGAACACATCAAATACCGTGGAATCCATAAAAAAGACGCCATCTTCCTGATGAGTGATCTCTCCATGCCTTAAAAGAATATCCGCTTTTCCTGAAAACTGAACCACTTTTTCGATCTCTGGAAATTCATTAGCCATTGCCGGCCCAATGGGAGCATTGTTCCACACCCAAAATTCTGAATCTGCAGCTGATTCTGATCCATGTATCACCTGATAGATCCTGTCGCCATGCTCGTGGTAAGTGTCGTATGACAGTTCATCATATACAAATAGAAAAATGATCATACAGCAAGCCATTCCCACAGCTAAGCCAGATATATTTATGAAGGTATAACCTTTCTTTTTGGTCAGGTTCCTCCAAGCAATTTTAAGGTAGTTTTCAAACATGCTATAGGGGTATATATAAAAATAGCTTATAATTTTATTTTATTTAGATCTATCTATACGACTATTATGCCATATGGAAACCACGTTTTTAAGCGATTTGAGTGAATTATTGAGTTTAAGCAGGTTTTGTAACGTACAAATTTGTGCGTCTTCGGGCATTAATTGTTTACCTATCCAGCAATGTTATATTTCGGATTTAAGATTTCAGATTTAACATTAATCATAATTCAGAAATCTAAAATCATCAATAACTAAGATCTAATCAAATAATTCACTATTCAACGAATCCCACTATTCTATTAATCCACTAAACTACTAATCACAGATCCAACTAATTTCACTAATTAAAAAATTCTCCTTTATTTGTATCATCCAAAACTTACTACCTATATGATCTTACAGATACAATGGAATATTGACCCCATTATTTTCACCTTCAGAATGGGTGGTTTTGAAATGCCGTTTACCTGGTATGGGTTGTTTTTTGCCATGTCATTTCTAATAGGAATACAGGTATCAACTTATCTTTTAAAAAAAGAAGGCAAACCCCAGTCAGATTTAGATGCTTTAAGTATTTATATTCTTTTAGCAACCGTAATTGGTGCCAGACTTGGACATTACCTTTTCTATGAGTGGGAATATCTTTTGAATTCACCGCTTCAGTGGTTTTTGACCATGATCACCCCTCCTTTTGCTGGGCTTGCCAGCCATGGAGCTACTATAGCCATATTGATCAGTATTTATCTGTATGCCCGCACCAGAGCAGATCAATCTTTTTTTTGGGTGGTGGATAGAATTGTTATCGGGGTTAGTTTTGCCGGATTGATAAGGCTGGGTAATTTGTTCAATTCTGAAATATATGGTAAGCCTACCGAACTGCCATGGGGATTTGTTTTTTTGAGAGAAACCAACCCAAACCTTCTACCCCTAGTGCCCAGGCATCCGACCCAACTATATGAGTTTTTGTTCTGTATGTTGCTATTTGCAGTGACCTTCATGATGTGGAACTACAGACGGCATATATTACCAAATGGAGTGATTGCCGCAGTCTTTATCATTGGTTTATTTACTTTTAGGTTCTTTGTAGAGTTTCTGAAAAATGAGCAGGTTAGCTTTGAGCAGAGCATGGCACTCAACATGGGGCAGTTGCTAAGTATCCCTGCTGTTTTATTTGGAATTTTGATTTTGGTATATGCCTACAGGAAAAAAGAATCTGTTCAAGTATTAGATATCCAAGCATAGATTCGTATACGAAAAATCTAAATATTAGCGTCCAGCGAATCGAAAGGTATTTGCCTTGTTGATATGTTTGGAATATTATTATTTACGTCAAATAAAGATGTCAGGGCTCCGCCCCTCCTGTCTTATTCTTACTATATTTTCTACAAAGATTTAAGGGCTACGCCCCCTCCCGCTTTGTTCTTCATCTCTTAAGTATCTACAGGAACGTAAGCGCTGGTATCTTTATACTCCCCTCTTTTATAGTTCTTTATATGTTTCTACAAAGATTTAAGAGCTAGGCCCCCTCCCGCTTGTTCTTCATATATAAAGATAAACCCACATAAATGTAAACACTGGCACCTTAGTACGCCTTTATTCTAAATTGTTCTCTTAAATTTTTTCATCAAAGATTTAATGGCTACGCTCCTCCTGTTTTGGTTTTTCATATCTAACGATGCATCCACAGGGGCGTTAGCCCTGATAATCTTTGTAGAAATATTTCACCGTGATTCCATAGGGGTGTTAGCCCTGCCATCTTTGTAGAAAATTACCCTACCACGATTCTCCAAGGGGCGTTAGC
>DATHVH010000456.1:0-2620 GCA_035461405.1 Anditalea sp. | reverse complement strand
TTTTCCCATTTTTTGACCACCTCTGATAAGAAGGCATCTCCAGGCTTGTCCTCTTCAGTAAGTACTTTATCGCCAGTATCCATACCATAATAATTGACAGCACTGGCAGATACTATTACTTTCGGTTTATCTTCCTCCACCCGTATGGCATCAAATAAAAGTTGGGTGGATTCCAATCTACTATTTAAAATGACTTTTTTGCGCTCTTCGGTCCATCTACCATCAGCTACACTAGCGCCTGCAAGGTGAATGATCCCATCAGCCCATTTCATAGCTTCAGGATCTATAGTTTTCTTTTTTACATCCCAAATAAATGTTTTCTGACCCCCGTGATCTGCGGACCTACTTAGCCAGGCTACACTATAATCATCTCTAAGCAATTGTTCGGTGATCTTTTTGCCAATCATACCAGATCCACCAGTGATTAAAATATTCTTCATGTTTAAACCTATTCAGCTATAAGAAATATAAATCAGTAACCTGATCTCCCCCATACAATACTCAAAAGGGGATATTTGTTAAATAATTATTGAAAATGACAATTTTTTAAAATGACATGGGCCAAATGCTCTATTCAACTCAACCTATCCAATATGGAATAATCCTTTATAAATAAAGTAACACAAATAATAAGTTAAATTATTTTTTTAACATTATGTGATCAATTTAAGCTAGTTTTTTATAAAATAAATTATTGGCAAAACTTTTGATTATAAATATTTAAAGAAAATTTTAGCCTTTATTAAAGCTGAATGTTTAATATACGAAATTTTATATGCGAATATAAAATGTAACTTAAAAATACAGAACTCATGAACATCCAACAGAATTTATTTACAATAGGTCTTGCTACCTGTCTTTTGGCATTTAGTGCCTGTGAGCAAGATAATAGAGGTGAGCAAGCAGAAAATTTTAGGGACGATTACCGAGATTGGGAGCAGGATTATCAAGAAAAAAATCAAGAAATAGAGGAAAATAGAAGTCCTGTAATGAGGTGGCATGAAACTTTTAAAGGAGATGTAATCCCTGAGCCCCGTACTGTAGGCGGTGTTACAGAAATACCTGCTATCACAGACACATCAGCTATGAGGCAACTTATTCCCAGAATAGCGGAATTAAACGAAAAACATGAGGCTATGTTGGGAGAACATCAGACTCTTATGGAAAAACACCGGACCTTCATCAATAGGGGAGATTTAGCAAATTTGAATGATGAAGAATGGAACAATCAAAAGGATCTTATAAGAAGTGATCAGGACAGAATGGAAAATGATCAGGCAGAACTCGATAATCAATGGGACGAAATCAGAGATAGAGTGGAAGATGCGTCAGCCCCATCTGAAAGAACTGGTGCTAGGACTACTCCTGCTACTACTGTAGATCCACGTACTACTACACCTCCGAGAAATCAGTAAGAATTCTATCTAGTAAATTAATCCAATTAATTAACATTATATTAATTAAAATAACCTATTACTGTTAATATTGAAAAATTTTAAGGGATTTTAACACATTGGCAAAGCTTTTGATTATACCCCCTTATAATATTTAATATTAAAGTATAAATTGAATTAACCGATTACCTTTTTATAACGACATACATAAAACTCATTTTAAAAACATGTATGTTATCATTAATTAAATAGTTCACTTAAATAACTAACACTATGTACACTAAAAGAAAATTATTCACTCTAGGGATAGCAGCTTCCCTTTTTGCATTAGTTGCTTGCGAGCAAGACAATAGGCAAGATCAAGTAGAAAGTTTCCGAGACGATTATAGAGATTGGGAAGAAGACTACCAAGAAAATAACCGTGAAATCGAAGAGAAAAGAAGAGAGCTTGATCAAATGTTAACTACTGGTACTACTGATACTCAGGAAGGTACTACTGCTGGAGCTCAGACTCGTACAGGTACTGCTACTACTACTGATAATGATCAAGTAGTAACTGATCAAGGTACTAGACAAGGAATCATGGCTAGAAGAGACGAAATGAGAGACAAGCACGAAGCTATGAGAAAAGAGCATCAGTCTTTAATGGAGAAACATAGATCTTTCATGAATAGAAATGATTTGGCCACTATGAATGATGATGAGTGGGATAATCAGAAAGATCTTATCAGAAGTGATCAGGACAGAATGGAAAATGACCAGGACAGAATGAAAAGCGAACTTGATGAGTTAAAGAACGAAGCTGATAATGTATTTGATGACAGAGACGATAGAGATACTAGAGGTACAAGAGATACCAGAACAAATACTCAAGGTCAAACTCAACCACAACGTAATTAATATTCATTAGATATTCAATTGAAAGAGCTGTGATTTTCACAGCTCTTTTTTTGTGCTTTTTAATTATGAATATTAAAATATGCAGAATGTTCCCTTGTAGTATATAATTGGTTATCAACAGAATATAAATCAATTCATATGACAAACCATAGTTTAAACCTAAAAATCTCAGTAGCCCGATAGTATAATTCGAACATTTATTCTGATTTTTGATTATAGGTAGAGCTACTTGAACTAAGCTTTAGATTAGATGAAATATTTGATATGTTTGCTAGGGACATTATTGTTGCCTGTATTTGGTTTTTCACAAAATGGAAATATAAAAG
>DATHVH010000455.1:0-2716 GCA_035461405.1 Anditalea sp. | reverse complement strand
GATTTACCCAAATTAATCAATAAAATAAAACTACTAAAATTAAGCGCAGAAGATCTGGGCGAGTTGATTCTAGCACTTAATCATAACCGACATGAAAACTAGTAATCTAATACTGACAATATTCGTAGCGTCTTTTTTCTTTGTGTCAGCCGTAGGATTTACTCTAGGAAAATTTTATCCGCCTGAAGAGCACACCACTAATTTTGATGTTGAAGGGGAGAAATTGGAGAGTTTTTCAGTTATAGTATCACAAGGTGTCAGATTCAATATCAGTTTGGCAGATAGCAACTATTTTGAATACAATAAACCTATTCTTTCAAATAATGATATTGATTTATCCATATTACCTTCTATAGAAGTCCGCAATGATACTTGCTTTGTCTCATTAACTGGTCCAGGTAATCCTGCATACATAAGGCTTTATGCGAAATCATTAAAGGCAGTAAATTTGGGAAAAGATGCATCAATGTTTGCCAATAGAGTAAATTTCGATTCTTTATCGGTGCGGAGCCTTGGAGGTGAAATCAATTTTGATAATAATGTTACGATTGATTATTTAAATTTTGAAACAGAAGGTAAAGGCACTGCAAATTTAGGTAATGTTCGGCATCTATATATTTCGGGTGATGGTACCAATATACATGCAAGCGGAGCAAATTTAGTAGAGGGGAATTTGAAAAATGGAGCTCAACTACATCTTATAAAATCAAATCCGAAATTAGATTTTCATATGGATGATACTTCTAAAATATATATTCAATAAAAAAAGCTGCCAGTAATAATTCTGGCAGCTTTTTTTTATTTCATGTTAAGATAATTTTTTAACTGAATGTGTAGAAAATTGATCTTTAATTTTTAACAGATAATCCTTTTTAGCCGCCAGTTGCCAAGCACTTATTTCCACAGTTTTTACTTTCCAAACTTCAGGCGATGTAATTTTATTTTGGGTAAATGCATACATCAGCATAATGTCAAAGAAACTGCCCACTATGAAAATCCGGTCCAGAAATGAGGGTTCTTTTTCTTTGAATCCAAATTTGTATATAGTCCTTTGGGAGATAAAATAAGGAGCAGCTACGATTTTTTGATTGGCATGTATTGTTCCATTTTCTATATCATGGATTATTTTGAGCAGACCGTTAAGGATTTCGGTAATGATATAATTTCGAGATCGGCTGCCTCTATCATTTATCGAAAAATGCAGGACAAAATCAAAGGTGCTTCCGGTATGTAAATCTAGGAGGGAGGTATCAGAAGTATTGGCCATTAGAAAATGACTGTAATAATGGAAAACTCCCAGACCTCTTAATAGAGGGGTTAAACAGAACTGTACCAATGAAAAAACGAAGGGAAGCAATAGTAGGTACCAGAGAGAAATGGCTATTAATTTAAACCAAAATATTATAGATAATAATAAAAATAAAGTGAGCCCTATGCCTAGAACCAGTTGCACTTTTTTATTGATCAAAAATAATTTTTTCATTTAATTATAATAGCAGCGATTTGTATAATTTGAAATTTAGAAAAATATATTCAAAGTATGACAAATATCATAAAGGATAAATTTGTCCTTTACTATCTTGCTGACTCAAATCAACTCTAGAAATCATGATAAGATCTGCATTTAAATTCGCTATGGCAACGTTGCTGTTGGTTTCATGTGATACGTCTACACCACCGGAGCAGAATAACACTGCAACAGATAGTCCAAGGGCAGGCCAATCAGCTGTAATGGATTCAGAATCCAATCCAAATGTAGTTCAGGTAGCGGTAAACTCACCTGACCATACTACTTTAGTAGCAGCACTTAAGGCTGCCAATTATGTAGATGCATTATCCAATGTGGGCCCTTTTACGGTCTTTGCTCCAACAGATCAAGCCTTTGATAAACTTCCAAAAGGAACTGTCGAAACCCTTACAAAACCTGAAAATCAGAGAGACTTACGGGATATATTGGAATACCATGTACTACTTGGTGTATATAAAGAAAGTGACTTTGTGGATGGGAGGAGTATGGGAACTGCTGATGGAAGAAATGTGGTGGTATCAAAGGACCCAGATGGGACTATTAAAATTAATGGAGCCAAAATAATCGGTACAGTCACAGCTGCAAATGGTATTATCCATGTAGTGGATGGGGTGCTATTACCCGAATAGATATAACATTCTGTTTCTTTTTTTAAATTACACGCGGCGCTTACGCTAACTAGTATGAGTAATTGCCGCATTTTTTGTTTACTGTTGGTTTCAACAGATTAAGATGTTGGATAAAATTATTACATTCAGGACAAGTTAAAGCTGATGTCGGCCAACTGTCGTTTTTAACAAGTTTCAACAGAACACTTATCTGTCAAATATCGGTATTAACATTCATTTAAATAATAAAAAAACAACTGTGATCAAAGCAATCTTTTTATCTATATCGTTAAGTTTACTTGCTTCATATTCTTCATTTGGACAGATAGGGGTAGGTGCCAAAAAACCTTCAGGGGCAGAATTGCTATTGGATGGAACCCGTGAAATGCTGGATGAAAAGTGGAAATATTGGGAAGGTCCCCGCCTGAAAGCAGAACCTCCTATTAAGTGGCAGCTGGTAAAAGATCCGGTAGATAATGGGTTTGCTTTGAACAGCAATGACCCGGCTGCAGCGGGAGGATTATATGGCGCAGCGGACATCGTCACTAAAGAAAAATTCAAAGATTTTCGCCTGCATGTG
>DATHVH010000454.1:0-1756 GCA_035461405.1 Anditalea sp. | reverse complement strand
CATTATTTTTTTAATTTCCTCTAGGGGTACCTCTTCTACAGGTCCTACAGTATCAATGCCTGCATTATTGATCAATACATCAATTCCAGCCTCTTCACCAAGTATAAATGTTACGGCCTCCTTTACGGATTCATCATGGTCTACATCCAAAGGGAGAATGGTAATTGGAAGGTTGTTTTTTTCTGCAAGTTCCTCCAACTGGGGGGAATTTTTTGGGTTGCGCATGCTAGCATACACTTTATGTCCATTCTTTGCCAACAATTCAGCTGTAGCAAACCCTATTCCTGTGCTACTTCCTGTTATAAGTATTATAGCCATAATTTTTGGATTTAGGTTGACTATCTATGTTAGTATTTCTTTTTCTAAAGAATGGATTAAAGCTAATAAAAAAACATAGGAGTAGTTAGTAATCAGGTATCAAATGTTGAAAAATAGGTATCAAAAAAGCTGAGCCTAGCAAATGGTTAGGTGGTATTTTGGGCTCAGGTTTAAAACCAAGGCAGGATTGTCCTAAAATAGTGGCTGTAGGTGGTATGACTAGGCCTCAGATAGAAAGACTTGGTGTCAGGAATGGAAAATAGAGATATCAATCCAAAGGATATCAGAACGGATTTTCCTAATATTTATAATTTGTGGTGAGTCCCCTTCCATAGCTGAAAACCAAGCCATTAGCGAAAATGTTAGTGAACAGCAAATTAAACAGACTGCCTCTTTGAAAAAGCTATTGGAGTACGGGCAAAGATTTGTCTGGTAGTTGATGGGGTTTGTTTTGTCGGTTCCCATCGGAAGATAAGGGTTTATTGGGATGGAAATATAGAAATCATTGTTTTAGCACTGCAATGAGGTTTTGATTTTTCAAATGACTTTAATCAGATAACGCTTCGGAGCTTACAATTCATTGAATGGAACATTATCTTTTTCACACCGTCTTGGTTTTTTATAATTCGAACAATTCTTTTAGTCTTCGATTAACTTCTTGTTGTTGATCTGCAGATAGATTACCTAGTTGCCTTTTGATTAATTCTTTAGGAATAGTTACCAAACGATGTAGTCTGATAACAGAATTTACGGCCAAACCAGTTTTAGCAAAATCACTGTCTTTTTGTTTAAGTATTATATCTGAAACAGTTGGCTTAATAGGAATTTGACTACTTATAAAACCAATAATTACATGTTGGTGGTCTCCAATTTCGTTTGTCAGACATACAGCTGGACGTACTTTTGTAGCACTGAAATCATCAAAGGGAAAAGGGACCAATATGATTTTATGTTTAATCATTTAAAGGCTTCCCATCAGTAATAGAATAAATATCTTCTAAATCATCCTTGAGAAAGTCAAATGCAGGATTTGTTGAAATTCCAGAAATCCATTCTTTTACTTCATTTTCATCTTCTTCGATTAAGATAATGATTTTTACTTTTTTCCCTCTTACAACCAAAGGCTGGTCTAGAAGTAGTCCACCGTCTTCATTAATTCGTCCTGTAGTCTCTATTGCTTCCATGTCCTTAAATTTATACTAGTTCAAAAATATAAAATAAAAATCAGATTTTCCATTCATATGAAACCAATTTGGTGGAAGATGCTTTTCAATATGAGTACATTCAAATGGGCTAGGCTTATCCGCTTTGCATCCATGGCAAACGGTATAAACTAATTCATGGAAATAAACACTTGAGATTTGGCATTCTTCAGAATTCTAGCGATAATTACTAATTCTTATTATCCATAACCCAAAATTTCGACCGTGAAAATCCA
>DATHVH010000453.1:0-12266 GCA_035461405.1 Anditalea sp. | reverse complement strand
AGAACCAGATTGTCATATTTAAAATCATTGTGTATGAAGGCTGTATATTCTTTATCTGGTAGATTAGATAAAAGCCAATCACTTACCTTATCCATTTCTTTTAAAGCATCTGTTTTGGCATTAAAATATCGTTTGGACCATCCGCTGACCTGCCTCTCTACAAATCCTTCAGGTTTTCCCATTTGGTCTAAGCCTGATGCATGGAGATCCAACTGATGGAGATCCAATAGCTCATCCAAAGTGTTTTTCGATAACTTCCTAAAATATTCAGGTGTTAAATTTTTGCCTTCAGGCATTTCGTTCCTAAGTATAAGGCCATCTACTTTTTCCATTAAGTAAAAAGGTGCTCCGATTATAGTTTCATCTTCACAGCTATGGATTGGGTTGGGGATTTTGGTATAGCCAGCCTTTTTCAAAGCCTCCAAAATATTATATTCCCTAATCATATCATGGGCTCTGGATATTTTCAATCCCAAGGGAGGGCGTCTTAGTACCATTTCAAGTTGGCCGATCTTCAGAAGGTAAGTCAGGTTAGAATAGCCCCCTTTATATTGGAGGAGTTCCAGCGGTTCATTATGCACATCCAATTTCTGTTGAAGATAATTATAGAGCTTTTCATGTTCTGCTTTTTCCATATTTTAGTTTTTTACTTCATATTGCTTTAAGATCCTTCGAGCCAATACAGCCTTGTGTACTTCATCCGGTCCGTCATAAATTCTTGCTCCTCGCTCGTGTCTGTACCAGAAGGACAAAAGCGTATCATCAGTGATTCCTAATGCTCCATGTACTTGTATAGCTCTATCCAATACTTTCATCAGTACATCAGATACATAAAATTTAATAGTAGAGATATCTTCCTTAGCCGCCTTGGCCCCGAAATGCTGGATTTGATAGGCGGTGTGCAATACCATCAATCTTGAAGCTTTAATCTCTGCAGCACTCTCTGCTATCCAATTTTGAATGGTCTGTTTGGAAGCTAAGGGCTTGCCCGCATCCAGATTTCTGCTCACTGCTCTTGCACAAAGAAGGTCCAAGGCCCTTTCACAAATCCCTATCCATCTCATACAGTGGTGGATTCTGCCGGGCCCCAATCGCTCCTGAGCTAATGCAAAACCCTGGCCCTCATCTCCTATTAAATTTGTGATGGGTACTCTGCAGTCTGTAAATTTTACCTCTCCATGACTCATATAGTCTTCCCCTTCATCTCCCATTATTGGGATATTTCTCATAAGTTGATACCCCGGATTTTCTAAAGGGACTAGGATCATACTGGCCCTTTGATAGGGATTAGCGTTTTTAGGGTCGGTTATAGCCATTACTATAGTAAAATTGGCACCATCCGCAGCAGTAGTAAACCATTTATGGCCGTTGATAATATACTCATCCCCATTCTTTGTAGCAGTCGTAGATAGATGTACAGGATTACTGCCAGGGTTTTCCGGTTCAGTCATGGCAAAGCAGCTTCTTATCTCTCCCCGCTGTAATGGCAAAAGATACTTTTCCTGCAATTCCTGTGAGCCAAACTGATGCAGCAGTTCCATATTGCCGATATCGGGAGCCTGGGAATTAAAAATATAATGTCCTAAAGGACTGGTGCCAAGTATTTCTGAAATATGGGCGAATTCCATCAAATTTAGTCCAAGGCCACCATCTTCTTTGCCCAGGTGTGGTGCAAAGAGCCCGGCGTCTTTAGCTTTTTGTCTCAACTCATTTAGGAGGGGGAGATGGGATCTAAAGGATCCATTTACGACTTCTAATTCTATCGGATAAATATGGTTTTCTAAAAAGGCTTTGTATTGAAGGCTTAATGCTTCGACCTTATTTGACATGAGTAAACTGGATATTTCCATACAGCTGGTATTGATAGTATTTATTTTCAAAATCCCCGGTAGGAATTTTATTTAACTAGACGGTGAATCCACCATCGGCCGTGAGGACAGTACCCGTGGTGTAAGAAGAGGCAGATGAGGCAAGAAACAAAGCCATAGCTGCGATTTCCTCACTTTTACCGACTCGTTTGAGCGCTAACATTTTCATCATGGTGTTCACTATTTTTTCGTTGGACCAAAGTGCTTCTGAAAATTTAGTTTTGATAAGTCCTGGGCAGATGGCATTTACTCTTATATTGTCATTCCCCCACTCTTTGGCAAAAACCTTGGTCATAGATATTAAAGCAGCTTTGCTAACACTGTAAATTCCTAATCCTGGTTCTGGTGAAATACCTCCTATAGAACTGATATTTATAATCGAGGCACCCGAGGATACCTGGAGGTAAGGATAGCATAGCTTCATGAGCTGAAATGGTGCCTTGAGGTTGACATCCATTATTTTATCGTAGGCTTCCAAACTTGTATCTTGTACAGCCCCAAATACAGGATTGGTAGCCGCATTGTTTACCAATATATCTATTTGCCCCCATTTATCGATAGTGCGGTTGACGAGATTATCTAGCTCTTCCATCTTGCCTACATTACAGGCTATCCCTGTTGCTTGATATCCTTTTTCTTTTAGCTGGGAGGCCATTTCGTCTAGGATCTGTTGCTTTCGGCTGCTGATCACAACTTTTGCTCCTGCGGCGGCAAAATATTCAGCGATACTGTACCCTATACCTTTGCTGGCCCCCGTTATGAGTGCCACCTTGCCCTCGAGGGAAAATACACTTGATATATCCATATTATCATTACTTTGAGTTTATATCCTAATTTACAAATATCCCTTTGAATGCCTAAACCATATTGAATTTATTATGCATGCCGAGTATTTATTCTTAAATTAGTGTTATTCAACTATTAATTATATCTATAAAATATATTATGAAACAGGTAGTTTTTCATCAAACTGGACAGCCACAGGAAGTTCTTACTTTAGAAGAGACAGAAATGCCTCAGCCGAAGCCGCATGAGGTTCGGATTAAAGTGACTGCCCGCAATATTAACCCGTCTGATATTATGTTTATCCGAGGGATGTATGGGATAGCACCAAATTTGCCAAGCTCAGCGGGATTTGAAGCAGCAGGGGTGGTAGACATGGCTGATCAAGATGGTAAAGTCCCAGAAGGTACCAGAGTGATTTTTTCATCAATCGGTACATGGAAAGAATACATAACGCTACCTGCGGCTATGGTGATACCAACACCCGAGGGCATGTCTGACGAAGTAGCCTGCCAGGTATTTGTAAACCCTATGACCGCTTATGGGATGTTGGAAAAAAGTGGTTTGAAGAAAGGCGAATGGCTACTGGTCACTGCGGGGGCTTCTGCTTTTGGTAAACTAGTCGTCCAAATGGCAAAGGATAAAGGTATAAAGGTAGCCTGTACAGTGAGAAGAGAGGAGCAAAAGCAGATGCTTTATGAACTTGGTGCATCTCTAGTAATCAATACAGAAACTGAAAAGCTTCAAAAAGAAATTGCTGAGAACACAGAAGAAGGTATAGCTGTTGTATTTGATGCCGTTGGTGGTACATTGGGGGCTAGGGCACTTTCTTCCATAAAAACTGGGGGAAAGATGATGGTATTTGGACTTTTAAGTTTGGAAAATATACCTTTGAACAGTGGTTTGCTGATTTTTAAAAACATTTCAATTGAAGGTTTTTGGCTAAGCAGCTGGATGGAAAATTTAAATATTGAAGATCGAAATAGAGCATTTAAAACCGTTTTCACCTATCTGCTTTCCGAAAAGGTAAAAGTAGATATCCAAGGAACTTACCCATTAGAAAGATTTAAAGAAGCTCTTGAAGAATATGAAAAGGGTGGCAGAAATGGGAAAATTATTTTGGTCTCATAATTGATAAAAGCAGAAACTAGATGGAATTTTTTTCCTTCTCCTATAATGCGCTTGAAGAAGTATAGTCAAGCGAAACTTAAATTGCGGAAGCGAATAAATTAAATACACATATGCGCATATTTACCAATATTTTAATTTTTTTCGTAATTATCACTACTGCTTTACCGATGATCAATACAGCCCATTGGTGGATAAGGATTTGGGATTTTCCTCGGGCACAAATAACGGTCTTCACTATAATAGCGCTGGTACTCACCATCTATTTTTATAGAAAAGATAGATTTAGGCTTATAGGAATCTCTGTGTTTTTGATAGCAGCTATAATCTATCAGTCCAGAATGATGGTGAGGTATATACCGCTTTATCCGACACCAGCCCAAAATACTTCCGCCCCTGTGGAAGAAAATACATTCAGTATTTTGATGTATAATGTGAAGATGGATAATGATCGGTATAACGACTTTTTGGAATTGGTGGAAGATACAGACCCTGATATCATATTGCTTACAGAACCCAACCAAATTTGGGCTGACGAAGTAGCAGGCTTGAGTAAAAATTATCCGTATGATTTAATATATCCCTTGGATAACACCTATGGAATGATCTTATACTCAAAACTGCAACCTAAAGAGTTGGAGTTAAATTTTTTGGTGAAAGATGACATTCCTTCCATCCTGGCCGAATTAGAGTTGCCCTCAGGTGAGTCATTTAAAATTCATTGTTTACATCCAGAGCCTCCTAAGCCAGGGACTGACACCTATGAACGGGATACGGAGATTTTATTGGTAGGTCAGCAAGTAATGGATGAGGAGGGCCCCGTAGTAATTGCAGGCGACTTAAATGATGTCGCCTGGTCTAGGACCTCCGAGCAGTTCCAAAGCAAGACTAATATGCTCGATCCCCGGGAAGGAAGGGGTTTTTTCAATACTTATAATGTATTCATACCCTTGTTCCGTTATCCATTGGATCACTTCTTTTACACCAAACATTTCTATTTAGTCTCCCTTGAGAAGTTAAGACCTATTGGATCAGACCATTTTCCTTTGATGATTACTTTAGAATTGGTGCCTGAGAAAAGTGGGGCTCAAGAATAGTGTATTTAAAAATTAATATTGGGTACGGATAAGGCTTTAAATCACTTTCTGTAAAATAAAAAAAGCCCGCTTTATAAACGAGCTTTTATACCCAGAGCCGGACCTGCCTGCGTGCCTTGGCAGGCAGGGTCGAACCGTCGCGCCTTGCGGCATTTGTTACGATTTATAAGGATTTGAGATACTTCTTTCCGCTGCCAGCATTTAGGAACTTTTCCCTTTGCCTTGCTGCAGACCTTGATGGATATTCCTCAACTAATATCAAAACAAATGGAGCATATGGTTTTGTAGATCTATTCTCACCATTATTATGCTGCTTTAGTCTCCTTTCTACATTATTAGACATGCCTACATAGATATAACTTCTAGCAAGGTTCTTTATGGCATATACATAGATTGTTTCCATAAAATTCAAAAAATTAAAGATTTAAAAAAGAAAAGCCCGCTTTTCAGCGAGCTTTTGTACCCTCAAGCGGACTCATATCGAACTTTTTTACGGAGGATTTACAGAAGATTATCACATTCTATGACGATCATGAACATCTCTTTTAAAAAGACAGAAGATCCTATATACAAGATAAATTTAATACTAAAACTGATTCATTATTGAATTAAGTTTATTTCGGACTATTGAAATTTTCGAAAACAATGGGGGTGATGCGCCTATTTTCAACATTTGCCTATTTTAAAAATGCCTCAATCCTTAAACTATATTAAGCCTATTTCTTAAAATAGTTCATTGGTGATATAGGGGAATCTATTCCATCTTTGTTCCGGTTACTTAAATAAATTACAATACTATACTTACATACTGTGAATAGAAGGAACAAAGGTCAGATATTTATAATAATGCTATTAGGATTGTTTACACTCCTACCTCAAATTTCAATAGGTCAGAAGGGAAATATGTCCTCAATACCCAGTGATGGAGTTATTTATCTGGATCCGGAGTTTGGCGAAGACTTGAATACCGGTACAGAAAGCAGTCCTTTACATAGCCTATATGAAGCAGCCCAAAGAATCAATCAAGCCAACGGCAAAGGGGCGATAACGATTATTCTTTCAGAAGGAATATATGGTCTGGATACCAGAGTTACTTTTCATCCTGTAAACTGGCATTTTACAAAAGAAGAACGTCTTACCATTCGTGCAGAAGTATTACCTGATGATTTTGATTGGCATCCGGGGAAAATGCCGGTAATAGTTTCTACCATGCCACTTAATTTCAGACCAAGTGGCAGAGAAGATCCTCTACAGGGGACATCTTATGGTATTCAAATTGAAACCAGTCATGTCACCATTCAAGGCTTGCGTGTACTGGGGACACCTGTCCATGAGCAGCCCAATGAGAATGCTGTAAGGAGGAATTATCCTATTGTAAGGGAAGGTGAAGATCTGGACGACTTACGAATTACACAATGTTTATTTATTGGTGACCGTCATGCTATACCTAACCATGTGGCTATACTCGCAAGTGGGCATGGGGTAGTGGTGGACCACAATGTATTTTATAATGTAAAGGATGCTGTTGTCTTTTGGCATTCCACCCGTCCAGCCGAGGGGTGTGAAATGCACCATAATCTGGTAGTGGGAAATTATGGCGCCGCCGTATGGTCATGGTCGCTTGCAGAAGATTTTAAATATCACCATAATGTAATAGCCAATGCCAATATCTTTTGGGTATTGCATAAGGATGCAAAGTTAAGTTATAAGCTCTCCGATTCAATGATAATTGGCTATAATGAGTTAGTCCGTAAAGGTGGTGGGCCAGCTGATTTCGGAATAGAGGCCGATCCGAAGAAATTACAATTTGGTGAAGGGGTAATTCAGAAAAAGAACGCTAAGGTGGAAATAGTGGAAGATCAAACCCAACGTAACTACCTTCATCTCAAGCCAGGTACCTTAGGTGCAGATCTTGGTGCTGGATTGTTTATTAAGTAAAATGACCTTCAAAATTAAAAATATGAGATTAAAAAGAATTTCGATCATAACCCTAAGCTGTTTACTAATAAGAGCAACACAGCTGTATGCTCAAACCATACCGATTGAACCATCAAGATTTGAACCGGTGAATGTCTCCATGGCCATTAATAAAATTCAAGGTAAAGAGGCCATAAAAGTCGTAAAGGATCCATCTGTAAATAAGTTTGACGAACCCACTTTTGTTAAGATCAAAGATTTTGATTTCAAGAACGGGACAATTGAAGTAAAGGTACTGAGTCGCCTGCTGAACGATGCGCCGGAATTTGCAAGAGGGTTTATTGGCATTGCTTTCAGGATTAATGAAAAGGATTCCGAATTTGAGAGCATTTATTTACGTCCCACAAATGCAAGAGCAGAAGACCAGGTAAGGCGTAACCATACTATCCAATATTTTTCGTATCCCGACCATAAATTTGATAGACTTAGAAAGGAAGAACCTGAAAAATATGAATCGTATACAGATATGGCTCTGGATGAATGGATCACGATGAAAATATCAGTAGATGGTACTGAGGCAAAACTCTACCTGAACAATAACGAACAGCCCTCCCTGATAGTTAACGATCTAAAAATGGGTGCTAACGCATCGGGTGCTATCGGCTTATGGGTGGACATTGGTACTGAAGGCTATTTCTCTGAACTGAAAGTTATTCATCAAAAATAAAACATGATTAATTATTCAATAATCTCTCTTTATATAATTAGCATATAATAATGGTTCGGTTCATTCCAAACCGAACCATTATTTTTAGAAGATATCTGATACAAATTGATTTTATATCATCAGAAAAGTGATTAGTATTATTTCTTAATTTTTATAGGATATGACTTTGAGACAACATTTTCTGCCATTTTTTTAGCAATCGGAATAATAAAAAATGCCGTAATATATGCAACCGGTACCATCACGACCCATGAATTAAACAGTTTGGTACTCCATCCATCAGTTAAACCATGGTTTTTAGCAATGGCTACAAATGCCATAATAAAGGTCATAGGTATGACTACAAATAATGTATTGATATGCTTTAAGTATTTTTTGTTCATAATTAATAGTAATTACATTTTGATATGTGTTGCCCGTTTGGATTCAAATTAAGCCCAGGTATTAAGCTTCGGTAAGGACTACAATCTTTCCTATAGCGGAATTACTTTCCATAAAACGATGGGCTGCAGAGATATTCTGAAGTGTAAAGGATTTACTGATGTTCAACTGAACCGTACCTGATTCTACCTGATGAATAAATAGCTGAAAGTTTGGTTGGTCAATCCGAATCTGTCCGCTATCGTAAATCGTAAGGTGCACAGTAGCAGGGATAGAATCCATGGGAGAAAAATCAGGAATTGACCATTGTTCTGAGAGCATTCCTGTCATGCAAACCACTCCGCCCTGAGCAGCACACTTCAATGAATCTTTTAAGGAAACGGAACCTACCAGCTCCAGTACCTTATCTACTCCCAATGGAAAAATTGCTTTGACTTTATCTGCCAAAAGCCCATCATCAATAAGTACATGATCTGATCTATTTTCTAACAACAATGCTTTGTTTTCAGTTTTTCTGGTCGTAGCAAGTACAGTTAGTCCGTGATTTTTAGCTAGTTGGGTGGCAAGCATACCAATGGATGAAGTTCCTCCCCTGATCAGTAAGGCTTCACCCTTTTTAATTTTTAAAGCCAGATGCAGGGAACCATATACAGTCTGAAACATTTCAGGAATAGCTCCCAGCTGCTCCCAGCTCAGGTGACTTTTAAACGGGTAAAGCAAAGAACCGGGAATAACAGTATATTCTGCATAGCTTCCGTCAAAATCCCGCCCCATGCCACCCATAAATGCAGCTACTTTTTGCCCGGGTTTAAACATTTCCGATGGATCATGGGCTACCTCTCCAACGCATTCGATTCCCAGCACCCTTGGGAATGTGACATTGGGCGATAACCCCTTTCTTGTCATCAATTCTGATCTGTTCAGACCAAAAGCCTTTACTTTAACCAAGACTTGTCCGCTCTCCAAGAGAGGCACCGGTCTTTCTTCCAAGGTAAAGTTTTCTGGTCCTCCAGGTTTATATAGTACTGCGGCTTTCACTTTTCGTGCATTTTATTAGTTAATTTACCTTTATATTATTAAAGATGTAACGGTATATTTTCCAATCTTCCTTCTCTTTACGTAGAACAAAAAAGTCACGGCTCATTTGTTTTACTTCCCCCTCTAATTCAAGATCGGTAGTCGTAGTTTTTGCAATTGTTTTAACGAACGCATAATCCCCAGTAATCTCTGTTTCAGGTAAAGTATATTCAATATGGAAACGCACCTTCTTAAAGAAGCCTTTGCTTTTATCCAAAAGATTATCAAAGGATAAATCATTATAACCATTGGGCATGAAAAGCCCATCTTTAGCGTAAAATGAAGGGATTATAGCAGTATCAGCTGAATTCAGTGCTCCAGCATATTCGGAAAGCAGTCTTTCAACTGCTGTTTTTTCATCGTGTGAATGCATTTTAACTTTTGTTAGTTTTTGAATATTCTTATTAAGGAACTGAATTGAAATAATATTGCCGGCACTTACTCTGACAGCCTGTAATCGGCTACGGTGTGAAATTTAATTTTATCACCTTCCATAAAAAAGGTATCTGTACCCATGGGGATTTTAGCTACTCTGGATTCGCTTGACCATGCTATGTAGGCCATAGGGCCCGTCACTGTCAGTTGTTTCATTTCAAAAGAAGAACCTGTCGGTATCGCTTTAAAAAAATCTTCGAAAAATTTTCTTATTTCCTCAAGGCCCTTTAAAGGACCCTTTGGAGTCAGTACTTCAGACTCTTCAGTATAATCTTTCATGATTTCGTCAAGATCATTGTTTCCAAAGGCGGTGAGGTGATGTGTTAAAATTGCGTTCGTTGTAGTATCCATTGTGATGATAATATTTAAATTCTTATATTTAATTACTCTGTTGTTAATCTTACCGGTTTAAGAAGGGAAGTATACTTGCCCATACAGCCGGAAAGTTTTCTAGAAAGGTAGCATGCGTGGTATTGGGAATAATACTCAGTTGGCTGTTTTGTATCATATGAGCAGTATTCACTACCCGAAGTACAGGATTTGACTGATCCCTATCGCCAGCCATCACAAATACCGGGCTTTTAATAGTATCCAAAAATTCTTTCCCAATGGTCAGATTGTTATACATATTGGCTAGGCCGGAAAACATTTCCTGAAGACGATGTGGCTCCGGCATCAGGCTAAGTTGCTGGTCCCAATAAACACTTTCCAACTCATAAGCCTGTCCGGCATCATAAGAAAAGTTGCGTATTCCCGGGTATAGCTCACTGGCACCTATGGCAATAAGTTTTTTTACCCTTTCAGGATACATGCTTGCAAGTTTATAACCGGTAAAACCGCCATCACTAAAACCCAAAACAATCACGCTGTCTTTGGTTACTGCGTTTATTACAGAAATCACGTCTTTTGCCTTTTGTTCATAGGTAATGGGTTCGTATCCAAGCTCTGATTTTCCATGGCCACGGGTTGAAACAGCTATAACATGATAGTTTTGTTTAAGACTGTCGATAAGCTGGAACATTTCAAAGGTAGAACCGAAAATACCCCCATGGAGAACCACCAGAGGCTGACCCTGACCATACACCTCATAGTAAATTTTAGCATCTCCGGCATTTACATAATTCCCGGCATCTGGATTATTACCATAGGGGACGATGTTTTCCGGTGAAGGTGTTTGTTGTGAAAAGTGCTTTAATTTTATTGGGGTCTGCGCCCAACCAAATGTTGAAAAAGTAAAAAATACAAGCAAGAATATTAGTGGCAACTTCTTAAGGGGAATTAATGTCTTCATGATATTATAAAGGATGTTAAAAAGGCATCTATACCTTTGGCCCTTTTATATCACAAATATCAATATCTGCGTAAAATCTGCCAATAAACTATTTTAAGAAGAAAGCTTAAACTAGTTTAAGGATTAGCGTTTGTTCATTAGGTTCTTTCGGATTTTGCTTAAAAATTCAGGTGTTATACCTAGATAAGATGCGATCTGGGTATTTGGAAGACGATATGAAAGGTGTGGGTATTGCTCCAAAAAAATCTGGTACCGGTCATCGGCAGTTGAACTAATGCTAAGCAGGATCCTGTTTTGTAGCTCGATATATTTTTGTTCAATGATAATCCGAAATTTTCGATCGAATTTATGATAGTGAGTGTACAGGTGAAGCAAATCCTGATGGCTGATTTGGAGGATCAATGATGGCTCAAGAGCCTCAATGTAAACCCCACTTGGTTTTTCGGAATAGAAGCTACTAAGGTCGGTTATCCAATTGTTTTCTGCAGCAAACTGAAGATTATGTTCTTTACCGGATTTTTCAACGGCATACATTTTTAAACAACCTGAAATGACAAAGGTGAAATGTCGACAAACATCACCGGTTTGCAGGACAAAGCCCCGACGTTTTATCTTACGTTCGGTAAAGCGCATTAACAATTCCCTGCTCTCGGTTTCAGTCAAAGGAAAGAAGTGGTTAAAGTGCTTCGTCAAAGCCTCAAAGGAAGAGTTTTTGTCGTTCAACTGATAAGGGTCAAGTTTATTTTTGAAATTCTTTAGATGATCAAGCCAAGATTATCCTGTCACTATTTTTACGGGTTAAATGGATACCCGGACCCTTAACATTACACTAGTTTAAGACTATTTCTTAAAGTTGTTTATAGGCGGGAGACACGAATATACCGCAATTTTGTGTTTTAAAACTAAATAAAAAAACAATGAACAACTTAATTATTACAGGGGTGCTTATCGCTTCATTAGCGGGCACTCAAAATTTACAAACAGTAACTGGAGAATTGTTAAATGCTCCCAGCACAAATGTAGAGATTTCTATAGCGACAGAAAAAGCTACTATCGAAAAATTGATTTTTGAATATCAGGACGCATTAAATGCATCAGATGCCGGCAAAGTAGTAAGTCTATATACAAAAAATGGTGTGCTTATGGCAAATGCAGCCCCAACTTCCGAAGGTGCTGATCAGGTAAAGGGAACATACCAGTACGTTTTTGATAACTTTAAATATGATCTTCAATTCACGGTACTTGAAGTTGAGGTACATGGAAACACAGCTTTTGCAAGATCAACATCAAAAGGGTCTTTTACGATAAAGGCAAGTGGACAAACTCTACCTGATGAAAATCGTGAACTGTTCTTTTTTGAAAAAGAAAAGGGATTATGGAAAATAGCTCGTTACATGTATAATAAAACAAATTAATAGTATCTAAAGCTATATTAGGATATTTATAAACGAAAGTGATATAGAAATTAGGAATGAGCCAGCTGTGTCTGGCTCATTTTTTTTAACATTATGGAGATAAAATCTCAACAACCACCGCCCACTTTTTCAATTCTAGGGCAACTT
>DATHVH010000452.1:0-21491 GCA_035461405.1 Anditalea sp. | reverse complement strand
GGGGTGGTTTGTTATAAGAGCAATATAGGCAGCATAACCAAAATTGACTTTCGGATTCGCACATTAAGTGTACGATCACGTACACATAATTAGGTGTAATAGTTTAATGTTCAAAGTGTTATAAAAAAATTATTTTTAATTTTTTTATATTTTATTTAATGTTATAAGTTTAAAAAAGTGTCCGTTTATGATCATGTGGACAATGCTTTTTTGATTTAAATCAAATTTATAAAGGTTGGTATTCCTGTGCCAAATTTAATTTGGGTTTACTATCCTTCACGATTTTTCTCCTTCTACAGGTACAGTGCATCCATTCCAATTGCCTTGGTATTAATTCTGGATAGAATAGTATGTAATCGAAAAAAACAATCAACATCTAAATACAAAAAACATGAAAACGCTATTCATTTTCGCACTGGCCATGAGCATAAATTTATTTTCATTTGCTTCGCCTACTCATAATTCATTGGCAAAAAATTCCGGAGTATCCTACAGCTACCAAAAAGTTAAAGTTACACTGCTAAACGGTATAGGAAAAGTAAAGATTTCAATTTTGGATGAGAAAGGAATGAGCTTATTCACTGATTTTATAAAAGTCAATGACGATGTAGTATACCCTATCAATATGTCAAAGGTGCCTGCTGGAAAGTATCTCGTAAGAATCTCAAATAAACAAGAAGTAACTGAACACTGGGTAGATATAAAGCCTAAAGAGATGATCAGTCAAAAACCTGATGCGGTTTTGGATGTGATCGATGATACGCATATAAAAGTGTCGTTAAAAGGAATAAGTGAAGACATGACACTAAAAATGTTTAACAGTGACCACCGGCTTTTGGTAAAGGAAGAGATAAAAGGAAAGAATTCTTTTTCTAAAAAATATAACCTTCAGAACCTTACTTCAGACAAAGTCTACTTTACCCTTACAGATAAGAAAGGTCAACAACAGTTTATAAATCAATAAAAATTTAATCAATATTAAAACATATTATTATGAAAACCTTATTCACTTTTGCATTAACATTGTCATTATGCTTTTCTTTATTCGCTGTTCCTTCAAATGATGCTTTACGATCCTTGTCAGGAGTTGCATATAGTTACCATAAAGTAAAAATCACCTTGATGGAAGGTGCCGGTAAAGTAAAGGTATCTATAATAGATGAAAATGGAATTAAGGTACACAGTGAGTCGATAGAGGTAACCGATAATATTGTATATCCATTAGATATGTCACTGATGCCCCATGGTAAATACACGGTTAGAATTACCAATAAAGGCGGGAAAGTCGACCGTGTCATAGAGGTAAAATCCAAGTCCCAACAATTTAAATGATTAAAGCAAGCACTTCAATTTGATGAGGTGCTTTTTTTGTATCTATTGGTACCTTGATATTATTTTTAGATTTTTATAAAGCTTTCGACGATTATCCGCAATACATGAGCTTCTTAATAATATTAAAATAGGATAATCCATTTATCTCTTTGTTTTTCCTTGATCTTCCGCTAATGAATTAATTATATCAGTATCCTGATCAAACCTTTTTTTCTGGAAACTATATATAAGGTAATAAAGTGCTGGAAGGATAAATACACTACCTACTAATAGGGCTATCCCGAGTGCCTGTATGGTAGCAGTATTGGCTGCTGTTGCTTCTAGGGTCAAAATTTTATTATCCAGAACTATGAAAGCGGGATATATACTGTAAAACAATGCTAACAGGATCATGCTAATTTGAAATCCTGCCAATATTCTTGCAAAATTATACCTATACCGTTTAATCTGAGTCCATAGGATTGGCAGGGAGATACTTGCCAGTATGAGTGCTATAATACTATATGCATTATTAAATATCATTGCTACCAATTCCATTCTTTCCAGATAAGCAGTTAAGAATACCAGCCCCCCTGCTATGACGGTCAATATATTTAGCCGTATGGCTTTATTTTTAAATAACTGTCTATCTCCATCTCCTTCTGCCTCGCCTATCAAAAACACCGCAGCTAAAAAACCACAGATTGCCACTGTAAACAATCCTACGCTTATGGGAAAAATCCCTATCCAAGGTAATAGGTAGGCTTCTGGAAATGACGATGCTGAAGTATTTATTCTTCCGGATATAACTGTGCCTGCAATAATTCCCAAAAAAAACGGTGTAATACAGGAAGAGTATACGTAAATATGGTTATATATATTTTGCAGGCCACCTTTGACCGGATCATAGTGGCGGAAGATAAATGCTGTGCCCCTTGCTATGATTCCGATTAGCATCAGGGAAAGTGGGATATGAAGGTAAATGGAGAGATTTGTATAGATACTGGGAAATCCAACAAACAAGATTACTATGGTAATGATCAGCCACATATGATTGGCCTCCCAGATAGGACCTATTGCCCGATAGGTGAGTAGACGGCTTTTTTCTTTATTATCATTATCAGTAAAGAGTTCTATGATACCAGCACCAAAATCCGCTCCTCCAAAAAGAAGATAGAATAAGATAGATAAGTATAAAAATGAAATGACTACTATCAGCATAATAATCTAAGGGTAGGTGGGTAATGGTGTTTCTTTCTTGTCTAAATCTTTAATTTGTCTTATCAATAATAGCGTAACTATCCCGCTTAATGAAAGGTAAATAAACACATATAACCAAAAAGAATAAACTATACCCGGCATGGGTGTCAGTCCATCCTTTGTTTTCATTATGCCATAGATAATCCAGGGCTGTCTTCCCACCTCTGTCACCACCCAGCCAGCTTCCACCGCTATAAATCCGAGAGGAGTAAGGAGTCCCAGAAGCATTAAAAACCAGCGAGATCGAATATAATCTTTACGGCGCCAAAGGCCAAATAGCCATAACAACCCCGTAAACATCAAGATCATACCGCAGGCTACCATTATCTGAAAGGCTAAATGTACTATCAATACCGGTGGGTGCTCCTCTTCCGGTATCTGATCCAGACCTATCACTTCGGCATTGAAGTCTCCATGTGCCAAAAAGCTGAGACCTCCAGGGATTTTAATAGCATAATTTACAATTCGGTTTTTTTCATCAGGTATTCCACCTATGATCAGTGGAGCATTACTTTCCGTATGAAAATGAGCTTCCATTGCCGCTAGTTTGGCAGGTTGTCTCTCTGCTACATCTTTAGCGGAAATATCGCCACTGATAGGCTGAAGTATGGCTGCAACAGCTCCTATAGTGAGGGCAATCTTTACTGCACTCCAGTGAAGTTTGTTGTCAGGATTTCTAAGTAAAAGAAGGGCATGAATACCTGCTACAGCAAAGCCTGTTGCTACAAATGCAGCCAGGGTCATATGTAAAGCTTGAGTAAACCATGCATCATTAAACATGGCGGCGATTGGATCGATGTTTAGAAACTCACCATCGATATAATCAAACCCTGTGGGAGCATTCATCCATCCATTAGCTGCCACTACCAGAATACCCGAAGCAAGTCCGGTAATGCCTACCATCACTCCCGTAAACCAGTGGAACCATGGATGGAATTTTCCCCACCCATAAAGAAAGAAACCTATGGCAATGGCTTCCAAAAAGAAGGCAGTTCCTTCCAATGAAAATGGCATTCCGAAGATGGGACCTGCATGTAGCATAAATTCAGGCCAAAGCAATCCTAATTCAAAAGATAACATAGTACCCGATACTGCCCCTGTCACAAAGAATATGGCTACCCCCTTACTCCAAGCTACCGTCAATTTTCTATAAAAGTCCTTTGTTGTTTTAAGATAAATATAATGGGCAATAGCCATAAAAAATGGCATAATCATTCCGATGCAGGCAAAAATTATATGAAACCCCAATGACAGGGCCATTTGAGATCTCGCAGCAATAAAATCATCCATAATATGAATATGAAGTGAAAAGCCTTTACGAATTTAATCAATTATTATAAAAATTTGTATATAAAATTAACCTCTAGAAATAGAAAATCATAAACTTTTAATTTTTAGAAACATGTTTGAGAATAGAATTTCTCCCATCCGATACCGCACAATAACTGTTCGAAAACGTACTGATAATATATGTAAGTACTTGTAAATAAATAATTTAAAATTTTTATTTATTTATTTTTTTAACTCAGTATGCAACCGGGTATCCGAGAGAAAAATCCCTAATTCTGTACGGTTTCTATACAGAAGTGTATTGTTTTTTTTCAATCTGTTTCAAGAAGGTACAGTTATTTATCCATGCCAAATTAAAGAATTAAGAGTTATCCTGTTTTTTGAGTGTGAATTTGAGACAGATTTATGAAAGGTTTTTTGAAGTGGTACATGTTCTGAATAAGATACAGTGAAGCTAAGGAAGCTAAAAATCAGATACTTATAAACTTTTAATTAAAAAACATTATGAAAACCTTATTAACTTTCGCACTGGCTATGAGCATGTTCCTAACAGGTTTTGCTGAGCCAACAAATGAATTAGCAGCACTCTCAAATGTATCAATTCATGATCAAAAAGCAAAAATCACTCTCCTTGAAGGCATAGGCAGGGTAAAAGTATTCGTAAAGGATACCAAGGGAAAAACCTTATACTGTACTTCGTATAAAGTTTCTGAAGATGTAATCATGCCGTTCAATTTAGAAGAGCTGCCTGCCGGTAAATATGTAATCAGAATACAGACTAAGGACTCCAGTATCGATTATGATGTAGAGACTACTGCTAAGAAAGCTAAAGATTATGGCTTTAAAGCACATGTAAAAGCTCTCGACGACAGATTCGTGAAGGTTTCTTTATACGAAATGCTCGAAAAAGGAGGGGTAACTGTAAAGGTCTTTGATAGTGGCAACCGATTGCTTATGAAAGAGCATGTAGACGGAGGAACGTTTGCCAGAAAATATGAATTTAAAAACTTGTCCACCAATGGCTTATACTTTATAATCTCAGATAAAAAAGGACACAGCCAAATTTATCATCTGTAATAAATTAAAGCACCTCATAATCATTGGGGTGCTTAATTTTTTTATTATTTATATTTTTTTATTTTCGAATTAACTTTTTTTATGTACATTTCCCCAACATAATTTATCTTTCTCAGTTTATACAATTATTCACTAATTTAATCTTAAGCATATAAGTTAAAAAAAGGTAGTTTCATTTAAATCCGGAGTATTATGGTAGAAATAATGATAATGGAATCACCTTTGGGAAACATCAAACTAATCGCCGAAGATGACTATTTGCTTTCCTTACAGTTTACTGAGGAAGAAATCACCTTAAATTCACCCAGTCCTTTTTTATTAAATGTGAAAGAGCAGCTAGAACTCTACTTTGAAGGTAAGTTGAAATTGTTCGATATTCCCGTAGGCTTGATAGGCAGTACATTCCAGCAGAAAGTTTGGATGGAAGCCAATAAAGTGCCTTTTGGTAAGACTACATCTTACCATACTATAGCTAATTCATTGGACAATCCTAAAGCTGTAAGAGCCGTAGGAGCCGCCAATGGTGCTAATCCCATTCTGATCGTCATTCCATGCCACCGAATCATAGCCAAGTCAGGTCAGCTGACCGGATATGCAGGAGGACTATGGAGAAAGCTTAAGTTACTTCAGCTCGAAGCTAGAGATCAACCGGGCAATCAATATTCTCTGGGTTTTTAACCCAGAGTTTTTTTTTATTTTTTATATTTATTCATTAATTATCATAATCAATTATGATGCAGGCTGAACTACCCTTCCCACTATAACGGTTATCCGCTAATTACCTCTTACTATCAATCCCACTAATTTCACTAATAAACTAATCCTTCCAATTTCCTGATCCACTTATCAACTAAACTATCTATTTCCGACTTAGATCTTTTTTATCTAAATTTGAAGTTGATCTTCGATTATGAAAATAGTTCTTAAAGAAAACCAGAAAATATTTTTTGCATCAGATTTTCATCTAGGTGCTCCTGATGTTGCCACCAGTAAAAAAAGAGAAGAAAAAATCATTCGGTGGCTTGATTCCATTAAAGATGATGCTGCGGCCATCTTTTTGGTAGGTGATATTTTTGATTTTTGGTTTGAATACGATAAAGTGATTCCAAAAGGATTTATACGTTTTCTAGGGAAAATTGCAAGTCTCCGAGACAGAGGAATTCCAATCGTTTTCTTTACAGGAAATCATGATTTATGGATGAATGATTATTTTACTGAAGAACTTGATATTCCTGTATATCCTCATCCGCTACAGATAGAAATTAACAGGAAGAAGTTTTTGGTAGGCCATGGTGATGGGCTTGGTCCTGGAGATAAGAAATACAAAGTTTTGAAATCTATATTTACCAATAAAACTTGTCAGTGGCTATTCAAATGGATTCATCCGGATATAGGTATCAGGATAGCACAAAAATGGTCTGGCAATAGTCGTATTACCAATCAGAATAAACAGGAAGATTTTTTTAAAGGGGAAGATGAATGGTTATGGCAATACTGTAAGCATGTGGAGCAACAAATGCACTTTGATTACTATATTTTTGGACATAGGCATCTTCCGCTAGAGTTGCCTGTAGGAAAAAATTCTCACTATATAAATTTGGGGGAGTGGGTAAGTCAATATACCTATGGGGTATATAATGGTGATACCTTTGAGTTAAAGAATTTTAAATTTTAAAAAGCTATTCGATATTTGTCTAGATTGTCTGATGAAAAATTTTCTACTGATGATTTTTATGATTTTGCTGTGTCCAATATCATGGGCACAGGAGGTGGAGTGGAGGCTTATTTCCGATGTTCCTATTAAGGGTGTGGATCAGGTATCATTAGACAATCGTGGGCAGATATTTTATACTACTAGGGATGGTGGACTTTATCAATTATCTCCCCAGGGTATCCCTATTAATCATTTTTCGCCTAGTCGTCAAGCTCAGATCACACACCTAGAGGCAGGGTGGACAGTGAATATTTTTACATTCTCCAAAGATCTGCAACGCTTTGAGTTATTTGATAGGTTTTTAAATCCCATTATGAATAGGGATTTACAAGATTTTGAAGTTGGATTGGCAAAAGCCAGTACCTTGGGTAACAATCATAGCTTATGGGTATTTGATGAAAGCGATCTGTCCCTCAAAAGAATAGATTATAGAAGACAAACTGTTATTCAAAAACAACCTTTAAATCTGGTGTTGGAAGAACAGGAATGGGATGTGAAGGATATTAAAGAGGTACAGAACTTTTTGTTCTTACGTGTACCGGATAGCGTAATATTATTCGATAACCAGGGAAATTTTCTAAAGCGATTATCTATACCAGGTGATTCACCACTTTCTCTCATGGGAGAAAACCTATATAATATAGAAGAAGACAAAATATTGGAATATAATTGGAACACAGGCATGAAAACTGCGTTTAATTTGCCATCTGTTATTACGGACCATGATGTAAAAATTCAGGGGGACCAAATCGTATTCTTTAACCAGGCTGGATTTCTATTTTATCAGAACCCTTTTGCCATTAGAAAATAGGTATTGACAGAATAAATAGATGATAAGAAAAATAATATTTTATCTCAAAATATTTTTGCAAATTAGCAGTTGAATGGAAAAACCTTTACCGAATCTACAATACATATATATATTTATAGGATTTGTTCTCATTGTGGGGTCAACTTCCCCCAGCTATTCCCAACTTTTTAATAGGAAGAAAGAAACAACTGTGACTTTTCCAAAAGAATTAAACGCTCCGGAAGTAGACTTCAATCTTAAGTCTACAGGCACTAAAAAATTTGAAGTGAGCCTCAAGAAAAAACCGGTAAGCAACACGAAAATCAAAATCTATGACTTTCTCGGCAACCTAATATTAGAAGATTATATATCTCCAACCGATGGACAGCAGAAATCTTATGATCTTAGTCAGACCAGTTCGGAGATTTTTGTAGTAGAGATAGGCAATTCAAAGTATAATAAGACAAAAAGTATATACGCTACTCCACAAGGGAAAAAACAGAAGTCGGAAGACAGTTAAAAGCATAAAAAAACCCGCCAAAAGCGGGTTTTTAATTTTACACAATATATTTATTATGCGATCTCTACAAGTTTGATATCAAATATTAAATCTTGACCAGCTAGGGGATGGTTTGCATCCAATGTGATTTTTTCTTCATCTACATGTACCACTTTTACAGGCATAGGCTGTCCTTGTTGGTTTTGGATCGATAAATCCATTCCCACTTCCGGTTGGATATCTGCAGGTACCTGAGTCCGTGGAATATCCACTAACATTTCATCCTTTTTTTCGCCGTAAGCCTCATCTGAGGGTATAGTCACACTCTTATCATCACCTACATTCATTCCTTGCACAGCTGCATCGAATCCTTTTATCATGTTACCATCTCCAAGAGTAAATTCTAGAGGTTCTCTATTCTCAGAACTATCGAAAATAGTCCCATCTTTCAATTTACCTGTGTAGTGTACTTTTACGGTATTTCCTTTAGTTGCTACAGACATTTTTGTATGTTTTGTGTTTTTTATATGATTAAAGCAAAGTTAACGAAATTATAAAAGGATTAAAAGCCTTCTGCCACCTAATTACCCTTATGTCCGCTCATGACCTGATTTTGTTCAATTATGAACATATAAGTATGAAAATATGCCTTTTTTAACCTAAATTAGCCCTATATTTTTATGGCACCATTTAAGCAACTCGGAAATTAAACGCTTATAAACTATGGAAGAACAAAATCTTGGCAGAATCCTGATAGTGGATGATAACGAAGATCTATTATTTGCAGCCAAAATGCTATTAAAAAAGCATGCAAAAGAAGTAATGATCGAAAAGGATCCCCGCAGAATTCCATTTTTGGTCAATAATAATTCTTATGATGTCATCTTACTGGATATGAATTTTACAGAAGACACCACATCAGGAAAAGAAGGCTTCCACTGGTTAAAGCAGATAAAAGAAATCGATCCAAAAGCCGTAGTGATTTTGATTACAGGATTTGGAGACGTAGAGATGGCGGTAAAGGCACTGAAAGAAGGCGCTACAGATTTTATCTTGAAGCCGTGGCAAAATGAGAAGCTTTTAGCCACACTAAATTCTGCAATAAAATTAAAGGAAAGCTATAATCAGGTAGATAAGCTCTCCAAAAAGCAAAAACAGCTCCAGGCAGACTTAAAAAAATCTTTTACCGATATCATAGGTACCAGTTCGGTGATGAAAAATGTTTTTTCCATCATTGATAAAGTGGCCCAGACAGATGCCAATGTATTGATACTAGGTGAAAACGGTACGGGTAAAGAACTTATCGCTCGCGCTATCCACGACAGATCCCATAGAAATGAGGAGATTTTTGTAGGAGTGGATATGGGGTCTATTACCGAAAGCCTTTTTGAAAGTGAGCTATTTGGCCATAAACGGGGAGCATATACTGATGCTAAGGAAGATAGAGCAGGTAGATTTGAAATAGCAGATAAAGGCAGTCTTTTTCTGGATGAAATCGGAAATCTATCTATGCCCTTACAGTCTAAACTCCTGACAGTGCTTCAAAAGAGAGAAGTGACCCGTATAGGTACCAATAAATCCATACCGGTAGATATCAGACTTATTTGCGCTACCAATATGCCCATTCATGAAATGGTAGCAGATAATACCTTCCGACAGGATTTATTATATAGAATTAATACTGTTGAGATATTCCTTCCACCGCTTAGAGACAGGCAGGAAGATATACCATTACTTGCAGAGCATTTTCTAAAATCGTACTCCCATAAATATAGAAAGGATTTCAAAGGTTTTAAAAGCTCAGCGATGCAGCTCCTACAGCGGTACAACTGGCCAGGAAATATCAGGGAACTTCAGCATGCCATAGAGCGGGCTATTATAATGGCAGAAGGGGATGAGCTGGACAGCAGGGATTTCTTCTTTCTCTCCTCCAAACCTACCAATGAAAAAATCAGTAATGCCAATACGCTAAATCTGGATGATGTAGAGAAAAATGTCATCCAAAAAGCAATAGATAAAAATGGAGGGAATATCTCCAAAGCAGCCAAGGAACTCGGACTTACCCGTGCTTCTTTATACAGAAGGTTAGAAAAATATGGATTATAAAATTGGGTTGATGGGCAGGGTGGTTTTGTTATCCATCACCCTGTTTTTATCTGCATATATGATATTTAGTAACGGAGGTGTTTTCGCCATTTCCCTGTTAATTATATTAGTAATTGCCCAATTGATATTTTTGATAAGATACTCCGAATCCAGCTTTAAGAAAGTACGGGAGTTTCTAAATAACATTAAGCAGAGTGACTATACTACCACTTACCCTGTAAAGTTTGACGGTACAGAAACCGATGACCTCCATATAGAATTTAATGCCATTCTTGCGAAGCTTAAAGAAGACCAGGCAGAGAAGGAAGCAAATTACCATTATTTCAGATCTGTATTCCAGCACCTGAGTATAGGGCTGATTACTTTCGAAGAAGACGGTAGTATCCAAATTCTCAATACAGCAGCTAAAAGAATGCTGAACATAAAGCAACTTCATCACATAGGAGAGATAAAAGGAGTGAACAAAGAGCTTCACCATGCCATACAAAACCTTCGAACAGGGGGAAGCGAACTCATTAAAATAGCCCATCCTGACGGGATCATGCAGCTGTCGGTTTATGTGATAGAACTCGTGCTGAGGGATGTAAAATTTAAATTGGTCTCCTTACAAAATATACAGAGTGAACTGGAAGAAAAGGAGATGGAAGCTTGGCAGAATCTCGTAAAAGTGCTGACCCATGAAATAATGAATTCTATAGCGCCTATATCTTCCTTGGCATCGACTATCCGGTCTGATATCCAACAAAAAATTGAGCACCATCACGATGTGAGCATCGAAGAAGTAGAAGATTATCTAATGGGGATCACTACTATAGAGAAGAGAAGTGAGGGATTGATAAATTTTGTGAGTGATTTTAGAAGTTTGGCTCATATACCTCTTCCAAAATTTACAGCCATTCATATTTCTGAATTATTTGAACATATGGAGACGCTCTTTAATCATCAATTGGAAGAGAGTGGGATAACATTAATTAAGCAGATAGATCCTGAAGAGCTATTGTTTTTTGCTGACTGTAATATGATCGAGCAGGTACTTATCAATATCATACAGAATGCTATTCATGCATTGGATGAGGCACCGGAAAAAATGATCACGCTAAGTGCATTTATAGATGAAAACGGCAAAATTATTCTTGAGATAAAGGATTCTGGGAAAGGAATAGAAGAAGAAGCTTTGAGTAAAATATTTATTCCATTCTTTACTACTAAGAAAAAAGGCTCAGGAATTGGCCTCAGTCTTTCTAAACAGATTATGAGACGTCACAAAGGTAATATTCAAGTAAGATCTGTTATGGGAGAGGGTACGGTATTCAAATTGATATTCAATGGTTAAATTGAGAAAATTATTATTGCTATATTCTTAACAAGATATTTTTTTCATTTTAATAATTACAGTATACGAATAATTATGCCCTCATTTTAGATCATCTCTTGAAATAAAAATGGCTATTCTTTTTGCTAAATCTTCCCCTCACAAAAAATTAACAATATTTAGATTTATATTTTTTTACCCTGATCATTTTATATTTTTTAATTAAAAAATTGGATTTATATAGTAATCTATCTGTAAGGAATTATGAGACTTTGAATATCCTGTATATTTTTAATTGTTATTGGTAGACCAATCTTTGATTTTGGTATGAAATTTTCCAATAGATCAAGTAGAGATATATTAAATCTAAATACAAAGTAGAATCATTTAAAAAAATCTTTTTATAATTAAATAACAATCGATTTCCACGATTTTACTTATTTTTTATTTCTTGGATTAAGTTATTATTGATTTCAAATACCGTAAATTCGAATCTCTTAAATTGTAAAATCGATTCATGAACGTTGAAATATTAAAGCTTAAGGAGGAACGGGAGAGGAAAAAACATTGGAAAAAATGGGGTCCGTACCTGACTGATAGACAATGGGGCACTGTCCGTGAGGACTACAGTCCTGATGGATCAGCCTGGGAAAATGTAACTCATGAAGATGCGCGAAGTAAAGCTTATAGATGGGGTGAAGAAGGTATAGCAGGCATAAGTGACCATAAACAAAAGCTTTGTATAGCCTGGGCATTTTGGAACGGTAAAGACCCTTTGATTAAAGAACGACTTTTTGGCCTGACGGGCAATCAGGGTAATCATGGAGAAGATGTAAAAGAAGTATATTATTATCTTGATTCCACTCCCACCCACAGTTATATGAAGATGCTTTATAAGTATCCTCAAAATGAATTTCCTTATCAAGAGCTGGTAGAAGAGAATAGCAGAAGATCAAAAAAAGATCCCGAGTACGAACTTTTGGATACAGGTATTTTCGATGAGGATGCCTATTTTGATATTTTTATTGAATATGCAAAACACGATGTAGAGGATTTAGTGGGTCGGGCGACCATTCATAATAGAGGAGCTGAAGACGCTACTATATGGGTCATGCCAACTATCTGGTTCAGAAAAAACTGGTTCACTGGTCATGAACCATACATTCCTCGAATGAGTAAGGAAAAGGGTAACACGATATCTGCATTTTTACCCAAATCTGGACAATATACTTTTTCATTTTCTGAAGAACCTGAATTGGCTTTCTGCGACAATGAGACCAATAGGGAAAGACTATATAATATCGAAAATCAAAAAAAGTATCTTAAGGATGCTATCAATGATTATGTAGTTGGCGGAGATAGCAAGCATTTGAATCCTGATTTTATAGGTACTAAAGCTGCTGCTATATATAAAATCACCATTCCAGCAGGGGAATCTGCTGAGGTGGATTTTCGCATGCAGCATCAGAAATCATCTCAGGACACTAGACACGTAGGTGATATTATTACCGACCGTAAGTTAGATGCTGACGAATTTTATAATGATCTCCAAAAAACCGTAACTGATCCTGAGCTGAAAAGTATTCAGCGCCAAGCATATGGTGGCATGCTTTGGAGCAAGCAGTTTTATTACTATAATGTAGAGCGATGGCTTGAGGGAGATCCAGGTAGGTATGTGCCTCCCTTGGAGAGAAAGCAGGGAAGGAACAAACACTGGAGGCATATACAGAATTATGACATTATTTCAATGCCAGATAAGTGGGAGTATCCCTGGTATGCTGCCTGGGATCTGGCTTTTCACTGTATCCCGCTAGCGAGACTGGACCCTGATTTTGCCAAGACACAGCTGCTTACCCTTCTCAATGATTGGTATATGCACCCTAATGGCCAGATGCCAGCTTATGAATGGAATTTTGGAGATGTGAATCCTCCCGTCCATGCCTATGCAGTTCTTAGGGTATTTCAGATCGACAAAGGTATGCGAAAGGATGGGGGAGATTATGAGTTTCTCGAGCGCTGCCTCCATAAGCTTATGCTTAACTTTACCTGGTGGGTAAACCAGAAAGATAATGAAGGCAAAAACATCTTTGAAGGTGGATTCCTTGGGCTGGATAACATCAGTATCTTTGATAGAAGTAACCCTGAAAAATTTGCCGGTAAACTGGAACAGGCGGATGCTACATCATGGATGGCCATGTTTGCGCTAAATATGCTGAGAATTTCCCTTGATCTATGTGATCACAATAAAGTTTATCAGCATACTGCTACCAAATTTATGGAGCACTTCCTCTATATAGCCGGCGCTATGGCCAATATAGCAGGGGAGCACATCACCCTCTGGGATGACAATGACAATTTCTTCTATGATGTCCTGCACATGGATGGTCAGAAGCCTGAAATGATGAAGGTGAAATCCATAGTGGGAATCATTCCTATGTTTGCAGTGGAGGCTATCAGAGAGGAGATGTTTGAAAACCTGCCGGAATTCAAAAAGAGACTTGATTTCTTTCTGAAAGAAAAACCCAAGCTGGCTGCACTGGTGTCCAGCTGGATCCAGCCGGGTAAAGATAAACGGCGTTTGTTTTCACTTTTAAGGGGGCATAGGATGAAGAGTATTCTTACTAAGCTATTGGATTCTAAGGAATTTCTTTCTCCTTATGGTATTCGGTCTCTATCAAAAGACCACGAGCGTAATCCTTATTCCCTCCAGTTAAACGGACATACTTACAGCATAAAATATACGCCGGGGGAATCAGATACCCAGATGTTTGGGGGTAATTCCAACTGGCGGGGACCTATCTGGTTTCCGATTAATTTTCTGATTATAGAATCTCTAAAGAAATTCAATTTTTACTACGGAGGAAGCTTTGCTATAGAATATCCGACAGGTTCAGGTAAATACGTAACCTTGGATATGGTTGCCAGAGAATTGTCCTATAGGTTGATCAGTATCTTTAAAAAAGATAAATTTGGCAAAAGGCCTGTATACGGCAATTGCCATGCGATGCAGCACGATCCCTATTTCAACGATTATATTCTTTTCTATGAATATTTTCACGGAGATACTGGAGAGGGATTGGGTGCTTCCCACCAGACAGGCTGGACCGGCCTGGTGGCTGAAATGATCCACAAGTATTACAAACAACCTGAAAAAGAAGATGAGCCTCTTACCTTATTTAGAAATTGACAGACTGGAAGCTGGATGTGATGAAGTAGGAAGAGGCTGCTTATGTGGTCCAGTAGTGGCGGCTGCTGTTATCTTGCCAAGCGATTTTGCCCATGAGTTTATCAATGATTCCAAAAAATTGACCAAAGGAAGCAGGGAGCAACTAGTAGATACTATTAAATCCAATGCACTGGCTTGGGCAATTGCTCAGGCCAGTGTGGCGGAAATAGATAAGATAAATATTTTAGAGGCTTCCTACCTCGCTATGAGTAGGGCAGTGGAAGCATTGCAACAAAAACCGCAGCACCTGCTCATAGATGGCAATAGATTTAAAAGCAATTTGGATATCCCTTTTGATTGTATAATAAAAGGGGATGGGAAATATGCCAGTATAGCTGCAGCATCCATTATAGCCAAAGTGTATAGGGATGAGCTCATGTGTCAGTATTCTTTGGAGTATCCGGGCTATGGCTGGGAGACGAACGTGGGATATCCTACCTATGCACACCGTGAAGGGATATTGAAGTACGGCATCACCCCTCTTCACAGAAAATCCTTCAGATTATTGCCGGAACAGCTGGAATTACCTTTTTAATCATTGTTTTTGCCACCAAGGCTCAAAGACACTCAGAAAAAAATTTTGTAGAAGAGTAGTTAAGAGTTCGTCAAAGAGGGGAATCTTCAGGCTTACTTTTTAAAATTAATTAAGAATCGAGTCAGAGACTCGGCACTCTGGGTGCAAGGTCGGAGACCTCGCACAACAGGATTATTTTTCTTAATGTCTTCGCTAAGCAAATATATTAGATTATTCCTCGCCGGGTATAAACTTAAGAGATATAGAATTCACACAGTGCCTTAGGTTTTTATTGGTCAGGTACTCACCTTCGAATACATGGCCCAAGTGTCCCTGGCAATTGGCACAGACTATTTCAATCCTTCTGCCGTCAGCATCAGGAACCCTTTCTACAGCACCTTCTATCTCATCATCGAAGCTAGGCCAGCCACAGCTGCTTTCAAATTTATGTTGGGAGGTATAAAGAGGTGCATTGCACCTTTTGCATACATAGGTGCCTTTTTCGGAATGAAGATAATATTTTCCTGTACCGGGGTATTCAGTGCCTTTATGTACTATGATCTTTTCCTCTTCAGGAGTCAGCGGGTTATATTTATTTGTATTGTCCATCATATTGGGTTTTAACACTCGGAATGAAGTATTGATTCAAAAAAGCGTATATGCATTTAAAAGCATTAACCTGAAATTATATAACTCAAAGATATTTAGAAAGTTTGATGGAGATTTTCTCTATTAGAAGCAGGTTGATTCTAAAGCATTTAGTATAAAAAAAGCCTTTAGAAATAGTCTAAAGGCTAAGTGCGCACGAGAAGATTCGAACTTCCACACCCGAAGGCACCACCCCCTCAAGATGGCGTGTCTACCAATTTCACCACGTGCGCAGTAAGGGATAGCAAAAGTAGGAAGATATAGGTTTTAGTCCAAATGTGAAATAGGGAAAATTTCAGCTATTTTAAGCCAATAATGGATTATGGCGATAGAATGCTGTTGCTCATTTGTTTAGCGTGAATTGCTCTAAAGGGATAGGGATTCCCACCGTATTGGCTAGAAAATATTTGGTAGCTTCCAGTACATCTTCCCATTCTTCAGAAGTGAATTCAGAACTGATCACATGATTATCTGCCCCTGCAAAACTTATTTTTGTCTTGAGGTGGTCAGGTGTATTTACAGTTTCGAACATTTCCAGCATAGCGGGTACTGATACCACGAAATCCTGATGCTCCTCATCTGCATAATAATACCCCATAAATAGGGGCTGATTCACCTGCTGGAAAGTCTCAGGAGTCATTTTACTCTTCAGCAGTACGGCCAGGCTGGTAAAGCCATTTACATGCTGCTCTTCTAGCCAGTATCTGGCCATATTCCCTTCCCGGGGGATACGCACCACTCCATCTTCAGTATAGTAGTTTTCCATCAGGCTTTTTACCCATGGATTAAAAAACATGTCCAGCCTGCCACTGAAGTCTTTTATAGCAGGAGAATAAAGTACTACCGCCTCTATATCATCCTGTTCAGAAGCCAGCATCAGCGCTAGCGCACCTCCCATAGAAGTGCCTATAATGATCACCTTATCCCCTAGTGATTTACCTATAGCGTAGGCTTCCCTGGCTCCGTCCGCCAGATCCTGGGCTGTAAGGTGTTTGAGAGCATCCTCCCTTTTTATCCCGTGCTCTGGTAACCGGGTCAGAAATAAGTTTGCTCCGAAATACTCCGCCAGGTCTCTGTGCACAGGGTGACCTTCTTTTTCACTTGCCCCAAAGCCATGGATGTATACAAAGGAATATTCCGTTTTATGTTTGCTAAGGTTGTCCAGCCAGACTATTTTGGCTTCGTTATCAGATTTTAGACCCTTGACGGTATCTTCGCGCTGGGCTATATAAGCTTCAAGTTCTATGGGATCGGTAGGTACTTGGGGAAAAACTCCAGCTAAGTCGGAAGTTCTTTCTTTAGGCCCCAGCATATAGGCAATAGCGACCAGCATGGCAAAGGCCATCAGGATGACCAAAATTTTTTTAAGCATTACGTGTTTATTTGAAAGCCCAAAACTAAATGCTTTTCCTGCAGAATCCAACCAAGGGGTTAAAAGGGTCCTGACGTGACCATAATAATTTCAGAAACAGTTACTAGACTTCTTTGTTAAAATTAAGAAATATATAAATATAGATAACCGCTATGATGAAAGCAATTGGATTTAAAACCTCATTACCTATAGATGAAGCAGATAGCTTTATAGAATTTGAAAAAGAAATTCCGACGGCAAAAGGAAAAGATATTTTGGTCAAAATTGAAGCCATAGCAGTCAATCCCGTAGATTATAAAATTAGAAAAAACAGTCTTAAAGACAAGCAACAGGATACGCCAAAAGTCATAGGATGGGATGCCATCGGAATAGTAGAGGCTATAGGCGATGAAGTTTCTCTCTTTAAAACCGGTGACATGGTATTTTATGCCGGAGACTTGACCAGAGATGGGTCAAATCAACAATATCAATTAGTGGATGAACGCATAGTAGGAAAGGCCCCGAAAAACATCAGCATCGAACAAGCTGCCGCTATGCCGCTCACTTCTCTTACGGCATATGAAATTTTATTTGACAGATTACAATTAAGTAAAGAAAATGATAAGGGCAAGACCATACTTATAATCGGCGGTGCAGGAGGTGTTGGATCTGTTGCAATACAGCTGGCAAAAAAGCTTTTGGGTTTAACAGTTATTGCCACCGCTTCTAGAGACGTCACTTCTGAATGGTGCTTGAAAATGGGGGCCGATCATGTGGTCAACCATAATGACCTTGTCAGTGAGGTGAAAAACATTGGCTTTGAACAGGTGGACTTTATCGTAGATTTTGTAAATCTCAATGAATATTGGAAAGCGATGGTAGAACTCATCAAACCTCAGGGAAAGATAGGGTCTATCAGCGACCCGACAGAGCCGATAGCCTTAAACCTGCTTAAAAGGAAGAGCGCCAGTTTCTATTGGGAATTGATGTTCACCCGGTCTATGTTTGAAACAGAGGACATGAAAAGGCAACATACCATATTGAACAAAATAGCTGAGCTGTTGGATGACGGCATATTACAATCAACTCTTAATACCACGATGGAAGGATTCACTGTTGAAAACATGAAAGAAGCCCACCGCCAACTCGAAAGTGGCAAAACAATAGGAAAAGTTGTGGTAAAGTTTTAAGCAGAAGACCGCGAATTAATTATTCAGGCGGTTCTCTGTTTTTAGAAACTTTAATTCTCTATAAAATAGACCTGTCTGAAAAATTAATTATTTACATTCATATTTCCTGAACCTAATGAAGACATTTCTATAAACTGCATTTTCTTTATTTTAGAAATACTCATAAAATGTCATTTGTAATTGCTTTCATTGGCTTTTAACTGACATCTTAAAATTTAATTTTTCCTTCCATCGGCACTGCCGATGCCTCCGCCGTAATTTATACTTACCGTTGGACTGAATTATGAAATGGCAAAGTATCATCCTTGGGTAATCGGAATATTCATTCATGTTCTTACTTCCAAAAATACTTATTTATTAACCAGCCCAGTTTACATTCACATTAAAAGGATATTTTTTCTTAACTAAAGCTACTTTACTCAATAAAAGCATTTCAAAAGATAATTTATAAATGCTAATATTATTAGCTTTTCAACCGATCCTCTAAAAGTTTAATTTTGTGCTCTAATGACAGTAATCTTTCTTCCAGTGGAGTCTTGCTTTTTAGGGGGGTGTATATCCCAATCACTTCTAATATACCTTTGGAATCTTTAGTGGAGACAGTATTATGATCAAGGGATATACTGTTGGAACTAACGTCGGAAGCTCGCCCCATCGTGTAAAGACCTTCGGATTCCACTAAGAAAATTTTACCATCTTCAATAGGGGCAGGCACCCCAAAAATCACATCCCCATCTTTTATGTAAGTGTTTGGTCTAACCTCTTTTGATAAAATTAAAGTTACATCGTCTGGAAAAATACCAGCTTTTATTCCTGTCGATATAGATGAAGCTAAAGGATTGCCTTTCTCATGGACGATAGCCGGTAAGCTGAATCCACTCAATTGGTTTACCGTCACATTGCTTGAAAGCAGGATGTCCGTGGACAGGTGAAAAACCTCGGCTGTTTTCAGGATAGTTTCAATTTTTGGTTCCGCCCGTCCTTCTTCATATGAGCTGATGACGCCACGGCTTACTTCCAGCATATCAGCTAACTGGGCTTGGGTAAGTCCTCTGACATTCCGGATTTTTTTGATGTTTTTTCCAAACTTAGACATGTCTGTATAATAGGTTGGTTATGGTGCAAACAAAATTAGCAAATTTTAGCTAATATTATTTGCAAAATTATTATTTTTATTTATAATTGTAAAACAGAAGTTCTTACAAAAATACATTTTTAAAAACCACCTATAAAAAATTGATTATGGATCAATATTTTAAAATCGTGAAAGAATATGTCCTTGAATTAGGATCCGTCATTCAATATGAAAATGAGGCGGATAATCTTTTGGTCATAGAGAATGAAGATTTCGGTGTCAAGAACATGGTAATTGGTGTAGCCACTCCCATCATCATCATTGAACAATACCTGTTCAATCTGAAAGATGAAGCAGACATCTATAAACAGTTACTGATCAAAAACCGGGACATTGTACATGGTGCATTTGTATTGGATGAAACTGGCAATAAAGTCATTTTCAGGAATACCCTGCAGGCAGAGACACTGGATCTGAAGGAATTGGAGAGTACCATCAATTCATTGGGTCTTTTGCTCTCTGAATATTCAAACGAAATTTTATCATTTTCCAAATAAATCCTCACTGTTATGAACGTTTTAAAGAGATTATTCAAAATAGGGCAAGCAGAAACCAATTCAGCCATAGACAAATTAGAAGACCCTATCAAAATGATAGAACAGGGCCTAAGGGATATGAACGAAAATAAGGACCAGGCGATGAGGGCACTTGCTGAAGTGAAAGCCATGCACATCAGGAAATCCAAAGAACTACAGGAATCTATCAGCCTAGGGGAGGACCTTCAGAACAAGTCCGTCCTTCTGCTTAAAAAAGCACAGCTGGGAGAGATGGAATCCACCGAAGCAGACAATTTGGTGAAGGAAAACCTGCGGAGAAAGTCCAAAGTAAACCAGGATATCAAATTGAACACAGAGGAGGTAGCTAATCTTGAAAAACAGGTGGCCACCCTGGAGCAGAACGTAAACAGGATCAAGGCCAATATCAAACAATGGGAAAACGAGCTTGGTACCTTACGTGCGAGGATAAAAGTAAGCAGCGCTACCCAAAAGATAAACAAGCAGATGACCAATATGGACAGTACTAGCGTAGTATCCATGCTGGAGCGGATGAAGGACAAAGTCTTACAGGATGAGGCGCTAGCGGAAGCGTATGGTCAAATGGCTGAAGGCAGCATCACCCATGAGGAAAAAGTCAAGAAAGTTTTGGAAGACTTTACTTTGGAAGACGAACTGGCCCAAATGAAAAAAGATATGGGTCTTTCAGATTCTGAAGATCAGTCTAAATAGGTTGATATACCGGATACCTGTGAAAGTGGGTATCCACCGAAGCGATTTCAATCTAACTTTTAACTCAATAGCAAGTCATGGAAAGACTTATCGATATATCTTTTGCCCCTGCCAATTTCATTTTGACTTTATTGGGCATTATCGTGCTGGTGTATTGGCTGATCATCATCTTTACAGGTTTTGATTTTGAAGTAGCAGAAATAGATGCGGATACCGACCTCAGCAAACCGGAAGTGGGGAGTGCTGAAGGGCAGGGGTTTTGGAATGCTTTTATGGAATTTTTCTATATCGGCGAATTGCCCGTCATGTTTATCATTTCTATTGTGGTATTCTCCATGTGGCTGATCAATGTAAATGTGACCGCTGTATTGGGCATCTATGACAGCTTGCTTGGATTTTTGATATACATCCCTGGCCTGGTGGTAAGCATGCTCATCACCAAAGTGATAGCCAGACCCTTTGTAAAACTGTACGGGCACTTCAATCACAAGGGAGAACTCGCCATAGATTTTATAGGCAAAACGGGCAGAGTAGTATCCCCACTGGGAATAGATAAAATCGGTCAGATAGAAATCCAGCTACAGGACAACGTGATCAAAGTGTACGCCAAATCAATAGATGATGAATTTATCAAGTTCAACGATACCGTCATCATCCTGGAGGAGTCCTTGGACAAAAAATATTATTTAGCTCAAAAATATCAACTATAAATTAACTTAAACTTATGATGGAATCTTTTTATGTAATAGCGGGTGTGAGTGTCATCGTGCTATTGGGGCTTTTTGTATGGCTCATCTCAATGTACAAAAAAATTAGCCAGGGTCGGGTATTAGTACGTACGG
>DATHVH010000451.1:0-1804 GCA_035461405.1 Anditalea sp. | reverse complement strand
AAATATTACTCTAGACTGTAAATTAACTCAAGTATTGGCAGATTTCTTGCGTACTTTCCACCTCAACCTATTAATATCTTAAAGTTATATGATTACTACGAGTAAATACAAAGCATTTATTTTTGATCTTAACGGTACTCTAATAGATGATATGAAATATCATACAGATGCGTGGTTTGAAATTTTGACCGGAGAATTGGGAGCGGATTTAAGTTATGAGAAGCTAAAAACTGAGATGTACGGAAAAAATGCAGAACTACTCGTCCGGGTCTTTGGGGAAGATTATTTTGAGCCGGAAGAGATAGAAAATTATTCCATTAATAAAGAGAAAAAATATCAGAAAATTTATAAACCGCATCTTAAGGCTATCCCAGGGCTAGAAGAGTTTTTAGAAAATGCAGATCATAATAATATTGCTATGGGAATCGGTTCAGCAGCGATTATGTTTAATGTGGACTTTGTGCTGGATAATCTCGATATACGTAAATATTTCAAATCTCTGATCAGTGCAGATGAAGTAGATTTGAGCAAACCTGATCCCGAAACATTTCTTAAAGGAGCTAAAGCCCTGGGCGTTAAACCTGAGGATTGTCTCGTCTTTGAAGATGCCCCCAAAGGTGTAGAGGCAGCAAAAAATGCAGGGATGGATGCCGTAGTATTGACTACCATGCATGGAAAAGAAGAATTTGCAGCCTATGATAATATATTATTTTATATATCGGACTACAATGATCCTCAATTGAACCAATTATAATAAATAAGGGACCCCTTAAAGGTCCCTTAATTTTTATACTTTAATTATTATTCATCGGTCATCTGACATCTGTTATCGCGAAGCTAAATTTATATTATGTCATCAGAAAGAAGAATACCATCTTATTTATCATATATCTTATAATACACATCACTCCATCTCAGCTCGTTCTGTAGCTGTCTTAAGTCAGTTTTTCTATCGATATTAACAGATTCTATTCCCGCTATATTGGCAAAGTCATTCAATACCTCTGTACTTATATTTTGACTGAAGCAAGTATGGTGAGCACCTCCTGCAAGGATCCAGGCAGCACAACCAGTTTTCATATCTGGAAGCGGTTTCCACATCACTCGAGCTACGGGAAGTTTTGGTAAATCATGTGAAGGGGCTACAGCCTCTACTTCATTGATGATCATTCTAAATCTATTGCCCATATCCACTATAGATGCATTTAGTCCTGGACCTCCTTTTACATTGAATACCAGTCTTACTGGATCTTCTTTTCCTCCTATTCCAAGTGGATGAACTTCGCATGAGGGTTTGTTGGCTGCAAGGCATTCATCTACTTCCAGCATATGTGAGCCTAATACAAGGCTATTGTCTGGGTCAAAATGATAAGTGTAATCTTCCATAAAGGCATTACCGCCTTCTAATCCTGTACCCATTACTTTCATAGCTCTAACCAGAGCGGCAGTTTTCCAGTCACCTTCTCCGGCAAAACCATAGCCTTTGGCCATAAGACGCTGAGCAGCTATACCTGGTAACTGTTTCATGCCATGCAGATCCTCGAATGTATCTGAAAATCCCTTAAAATCACCATTCTTTAGAAAAGTTTCCAGTCCTACTTCTATCCTGGCAGCTTCTATTAAAGAGGATCTTTTATCACCATCGTTTAATAAATCTTCAGAAAGGTCATAGCTCTCTTCGTATTCTGCCACGAGGTCATCAATTTGTTGATCGGTAACTTCATTGATTACGTTTACTAAATCACCAACAGCAAAAGTGTTTACAGAAAAACCGAATCTTAATTCAGCTTCCACTTTATCACCT
>DATHVH010000450.1:0-3366 GCA_035461405.1 Anditalea sp. | reverse complement strand
AGTCCAGCCAAATAACAGATAAAAATAAAACGCTAAACATAGACCAAAATGATCTCACCAATAGTCCATTCTAACAAATTCCTCTCTGAGGATTTTCTGCTAAGAAGTGATTTTGCGAAGCTGCTATATCATGACTATGCATCCCATCAGCCTATCATAGATTATCACTGCCACCTGTCTCCAAAGGACATTGCTACCAATAGACAGTTTAAAAATATATCTGAAGTATGGCTGGCAGGCGACCACTATAAGTGGAGAGCGATGAGGACATTGGGCATTGATGAGAAATACATTACAGGTGATGCGGCTGACTCGGACAAGTTTGCCAAATGGGCAGAAACTGTCCCCTATACATTGCGAAACCCCCTGTACCACTGGACCCATTTAGAGCTGCAGCGGTATTTCGGAATTACTGATCTTTTGGCACCAAACACCAGTGAGGCCATTTATAAAGAGGCTTCATCCCAGCTGAATGACCCATCCTTTGCTACACAAGGATTACTTAACAAAATGAATGTAGAAGTGGTCTGCTCTACGGATGACCCGATAGATAGTCTCGAATATCACATTCAGGCAAAGAAAGACGGAGTAAAGACTAAACTTCTTCCCACCTTCCGTCCGGATAAATCCTATGCTGTAGAAGACAGCAAAACATATCTGGCTTACGTTCAGCAGCTAGCTGAAGTGAGTAAGGTGGAAGTTAACAATTACACTGACTTCTTACAGGCTATGCAAAAAAGAGTGGATTATTTCCACGAAAACGGCGGCAGGCTTTCTGACCATGGACTGGAGCAGCTATACTTCTTCCAAGTGGGAGATCATGACATTAATTATCTGTTTGAAAAACTAAAGAAAAACGAACAGCTCTCCCCTACTGAAGTCAATTACTATAAGTTTAACACCTTATATGAATTAAGCAAAATGTACCATGCCAAAGGCTGGACACAGCAGTTCCACTTAGGTGCTTTGAGGAATACCAATGTAAGGATGTTATCTAAACTGGGGCCTGATACCGGCTTTGATTCTATAGGTGATTTCTCACAGGCGAGGGCTTTGGGCGGATTTTTAAACCTTCTGGATTCTTCAGATCAGCTGGCCAAAACCATCCTATATAATCTAAATCCAGCTGACAATGAGGTAATGGCTACTATGGTCGGCAATTTTAATGATGGAAGTATTAAGGGAAAAGTACAGTTTGGCTCAGCCTGGTGGTTCTTGGATCAGAAAGATGGCATGGAAAAGCAGATCAACTCCCTTTCCAACATGGGCTTGCTCAGCTGCTTTATCGGTATGCTGACAGATTCACGTAGTTTCCTTTCCTTCCCAAGACATGAATATTTCCGAAGAACCCTTTGCAACCTTATAGGACAGGATGTGGAAAATGGCGAACTCCCAGCTGATGAAGCATGGCTGGGCAAGATCGTGTCCGATATCAGCTATAACAATGCAAAAGAATACTTTAAGTTATAATTCCTTTCCAGTAAAAATTAGAATACAATGAAAAAATTAAATAGAAGAGAACTATCTATATCGGATAGGCCTGTAAAGGTATTGCAATTTGGGGAAGGTAATTTTCTAAGAGGATTTGTAAACTGGATTATAGATGTGATGAATGAAAAGACATCCTTTAATGGTAACGTCCGCATCATTCAGCCCCTGGCAAACGGGCTTGCCCCTCTTATCGAAAAACAGAATGGTCTTTATCATGTACAGCTAGAGGGGATACATAGAGGTAAAACCTATCAGGAAAGCCGGATGATCACCTCCGTAGATGGAGCCATGAATCCATTTGATGATTATGATGCCTACCTGACCCTGGCGGACAATGAGCATTTAGAATTTATCATATCCAATACCACTGAAGCAGGTATTGCTTTTGATCCCCAGGATAAAGATCACTCGGTCTTACCGGTAACATTTCCGGGGAAATTAACGGCACTTCTGTATCGAAGATTTACTACCTATCAGGGTAAAGGTGACAAAGGTCTTGTGATCATTCCTTGTGAACTGATAGAAAAGAATGGTGAGCAATTGCAATACTGCGTTTTGGAATATGCAAAACTTTGGGATTTACCTGAAGCGTTCAGCAACTGGATCAAAGAATCCAATTCATTTTGCAATACACTGGTGGACCGGATAGTACCGGGTTTTCCTAAGGACAATATCAAGGAGATACAGGAGAAACTTGGATTTGAGGATAATCTGGTGGTAATGGCAGAGCCTTTTCACCTTTGGGTGATTGAAGGCCCTGAAGATTTGAAAGAAAAATTCCCTGCCGAAGAAGCCGGACTAGAAGTGAAATTCGTCAAAGACCTGAGCCCTTACCGTACCCGAAAAGTAAGAATTCTCAATGGAGCCCATACAGCATTGGTCCCTGTGGCTTACCTTGAAGGCTTAAGGACAGTAAGAGAAGCCGTAGAGGATCCTGAAACCGGTAAATTTATAGAAGACACGATCTTTTCGGAAATCATCCCCACCCTTGATCTTTCTGAAGATGAGCTCCGGCAGTTTGCCAATGATGTTTTGGACAGGTTTAAGAATCCCTTCATACGTCATGAGCTGGCCTCTATAGCGTTAAATTCAGTATCCAAATTTAAAGTACGGGTACTGCCTAGCTTACTTGCCTATAAAAATATAAAAGGCGAATGGCCAAACAACCTTACCTATTCCTTTGCCAGTCTGATAATGTTTTACAACCCCGAAGTGGGCTGTCCCATCAATGATGATGCAGCATATTGCAAATACTTCGAGCAGGTGTGGAGTTCGGGAGATACAGAGCAGGTAGTTCAGCAGACGTTAAGTAAGGTGGAATTCTGGGGAGAAGACCTCACCCAGCATGCCGGACTTGTTGAAAAAGTAACAGCGCAATTAAACATATTGGTATCAAAGCATGCCGATCTGAAAGATAAGAAATGATGATTAAGTTTTAATGTGATTGCATTTATTGGGTTTACTATCAATAAAACCTTGGATTGGTAATCCAGGGTTTTTTTTATGCTCCTGATCGAAGATAATATATATGGTTTACGGTTTTCATTGAAGTTTTAAGTTTTGTATTGTGTACCAAGATACCAAAAGTGTCGAGCAGTGGGAAAGTGAGAATCGGGAAGTTTCAGAACCGTGCCGTAGGTACGGAATATTAAAGCGTTAAAAAGAATGAAATTATGCCAAGAAATATTAGGATGTGACATCGATGATGACAGCTTTTGAAAAGGCACAATACAATGGCGATGGCTATTGCCCTCAAGTGGGGCCTGCCCCATAGCATGCCTGCTAAATTTCACCTTGTACCCAAATAAACTCCAGCTAAATGAGCCTTAAAAGCAAAAAAAATCACACATTAAGGAAATAAAAAAAGAAAATCCC
>DATHVH010000449.1:0-3237 GCA_035461405.1 Anditalea sp. | reverse complement strand
TGTGATGATTTTTGATCCTATCCAAGGTAAAGTTTTATTAGCATTTTAATAATTTCTAGTTTAAGCTCATCATCTATCTCCCCTAACTTTCTCCTAATCGCTATTTTAGGAATAGTCACTTTGGTATTTATACCTGACTTTTGATAGGAATCATTCTTTGCTTTGTAATCATTTTAATATTCCGTACCTACCTGCCTTTGCCGCAGGCAGGCGGCACGGTCAGGGTCATGACACCAACATCTGATATCCAACATCCGACAACGGTCATCTAACAACGGTCATCCGTCATCCGTCATCCGACATCGGTCATCCGACATCGGACATCGGTCATCCGTCATCCAACATCCTTCATCCCGCCTTCACCTTTACTTTCACCATAGGATTACCCAATACTTTTAAGAATACTAGAAATATCCTTTGAAAATCCTCTTCAGAAAGACTGCTGCCGCTAGGAAGGCAGATACCTCGATAGTAGAGATTTTCTGCTATATCATCTCCATAATATCTACATTCCTGATATACAGGTTGCATATGAAGGGGTTTCCAGAGAGGCCGGGTTTCTATATCAGCTTCATCCATCGCCCTGGTAAGATCCAGAATGTCTAATTCAGTCCATACAAGGGGGTCAAATACCACAGTGACCAACCAGCAGTTAGAAAAATAATCTGCGTCAGGTTCTTCCTGCATTTTAATTCCTTCAAACTGGGAGAAAAAAGCTTTATACCTTGTGAAATTCCGTCTGCGGAGTTTTATGCGGCTGTCCAGTACCTCCATCTGCCCTCTACCGATTCCTGCACTTATATTGCTCAGACGATAATTATAACCGATTTCCGAATGCTGATAATGTATTTCCTTTTCACGGGCGTGGGCAGCCAGATACCTTGCTTTTTTGATCCATTCACGGTTAGAAGAAACCAGAGCTCCTCCACCTCCGGTGGTGATGATCTTGTTTCCATTAAAAGAAAAGATGCCATAATCACCCAGAGACCCACAGGGCAGATTGCCATACCTTGAACCAAGGGCTTCAGCGGCATCCTCTATAAGGGGTATATCATATATCTGGCTGAGTCGGAGAAAATCCGCCATCTGGGCAGGCATTCCATAGATATGGACTACAATGATAGCCTTTGGTTTTTTATCTAATGCTATAAGTTCCTGAATGGCGGCCTCACAGATTCTGGGGCACATGTTGTAGGTTTCTCCTTCTGAATCTATAAAGACCGGCTCGGCACCTAAATATACGATAGGAGCAGCAGACGCCGTGAAACTCATGGTGGGACATATCACACAATCCCCCGGTTTAATGCCCAACATTATTAGGGAAAGATGAATGGCAGCTGTCCCAGAACTTAGGGCCGCTACATAGCCGCAGCCTGTATAATTGGCAATATCCTGTTCAAAAGCATCCACATTTGGACCTATGGGAGCTATCCAGTTACTGGAGAAGGCTTCATCTACATACTTTTTTTCGTTTCCTCCCATATGAGGAGGGGAGAGTAAAATTTTCTTTAAACCCATTGCAGTGAGGTTAAGGTACTATTCCAACTTCATTTAGCCATGCTACTATATTTCTGTACGAAAATATTTCCCTTGGCATATACACCAACACCTGTACAGACTTTAATACCAGTTAAAAAAATTATTTTTAAATCCACTATAAGGTCATAATTTTCCACATACCAAACATCCATGGACAACCTGTCATCCCATGGTATCTCATTGCGGCCATGTACCTGTGCCCACCCCGTAATCCCTGGTTTCACATGATGTCTTCTCTGGTGATAGTCACTATAATGAGGCAGGTATTCGATGAGAAGGGGCCTAGGTCCTACCAAGCTCATTTCTCCTATTATCACATTGTAAAGCTGGGGGAGTTCATCCAATGATGATTTTCTCAAAAGATTCCCAAATAGTGTCAACCTTTCTTCATCTGTTTGGGAAGGATACACTTGATCTGTAAGCGTTTTGAATTTATAAATTGTAAATGGCTGTCCATGAAGTCCCGGTCTAAGCTGGGAATATATTGGATTGCCCCGATGGATAACATACAAAACAAAGGCGATGGCAATCAATAAAGGGAGGATCAGAATAATACCTAATAGCGCGACGGATATATCAAAGCTTCTTTTGTAAAAAGTATATGTCATAACGATTTGATTAAAAATATAGGGTAATATAAATATTAATATTTTTGGTAGAACAAAAATTTAATTTTTTTTTAAAACTTTTTTAAAATAAGTATTTAATATCTTCCTAATTAAAACTGATAAGATTTTAGGTATACCTATTGATTAAGATGCTATGCAATGCCTTATTTTATAGTTGTTTAGAAGCAGCTGAAATAATCCTGGGAAAAGAATATACCGGATGGAGAGGATATAATTAATTGTTTAATCACTGCAGAATTGATAAATTTGTACTACGACTATATTTTATATGAGTGAGACTAGTAAATGGTACGTGATGTATACTGCTCCCCGAGCAGAAAAAAAAGTGGCCCAACGCCTGACAGAGAATGGACTGGAGGTGTTTTTACCTATGATAGAAGAGATCCGTCAGTGGAGCGATAGGAAAAAGAAGGTCCAAAAAGCACTGTTTAACGGTTACTTATTTGTCAAGACTACTAAAGATAAGTTGTGGGAATCCTTGCAGGTGCAGGGTGCCGTTAAGTTCGTAAATTTTTCGGGAGTACATGCCACCGTAAGGGATGAAGAGATCACTATGATCCAGAGGGTTCTGGACACCGGCGTAGCTGTAGAAGTGGAGGCCACCGAAATCGAGCCTGGAGAGAAAGTGAATATATTGGGAGGTCCGCTGCAGGGATTTTCAGGTGAATGTGTCCAGAAAGGAAACAAAGACTATTTTATCATCCGTATTCCCGGTATCATGCAGACCATTATGGTCAACCTGCCCAGAAAATACCTGGAGGTTATACATTAGTCTTAACCTTAATTATTGCGATAGGTTTAACAATTAAACTCAGGGCTGATTCCTGAAATAGTTGTCAAGCCCTCGCCAAGGCGAGTGGGCTGTTGTCATTGTTGTCTGACCACTCCGTGGTCGTTGTCCCGCCGCGGCGGATTCGATTTGCCCAATTGCACCCAGCATTGATGGTAAACTTGAACATTATTTCGGAGCTAAACTGGGCCCAGTGCCAAACCTAGAAAATAACTTTCCTTGCATCAAACAATGCCACACCGCAGCGGAACAACAATCCGCTCCTGTGGATCCACGATG
>DATHVH010000448.1:0-4985 GCA_035461405.1 Anditalea sp. | reverse complement strand
AACTAACAAAAACTATTTCCCTATTTGATTTTAATTTACAGACAATTAGGAGAAATTCGCTCCATGGATTTTCAATGGATAGTGGAAGGTTTTCATGAGGGACTGCAACAAATGACCCTACTGGAATTGGTTGCAGTTGTTTTTGGCCTGGCCAGCGTGATTTTTTCAATGAAAGAAAATATTCTCGTTTTCCCTACTGGCATTATCAGCACATTGATTTATGTATACATTACGATAAAGGTCGGGTTATATGCTGATATGGGAATCAATGCCTATTATTTCTCCATGTCCATATATGGCTGGTGGCTCTGGAGCAAACCCACAATAAAAGGTGAGGAAAGACCGGTTACATGGTTAAATAAAAAAGGTTTAATCTATACTTTACTGATCTTCGTAGCCTCATACTTCACCCTATATTTAATATTATCCAATTTCACCGATAGCACAGTATCCCATTGGGATTCATTTACCACCTCTACTGCTTTTGTAGGTATGTGGCTGATGGCCAAGAAAAAAGTTGAAAACTGGATAGCCTGGATCATCACAGATATAGTATCAGTACCACTTTATTTCCATAAAGGGTTGATTCTTACATCTTTTCAATTTTTTGTATTTACCATACTAGCGGTTATGGGGCTGATTGCCTGGAAAAACTCTGCAAGAAAAAAGATCCATGCCTATTAAAATTGTAATCATCGGACCGGAGTCTACCGGCAAAAGCACCCTAACTCAAGCATTGGCAAATCACTTTAATGAGCCATGGGTGAAAGAATATGCCAGAGAATATATTGAACAGTTGAAAAGACCATATAATTATCCTGACCTTTTAAAAATTGCAAAGGGACAGGTAGCATTAGAAGAGAAATACGCTCCAAAAGCTAATCGCTATTTATTTTGTGATACTGACCTGCATGTGATGCAAATATGGAGTAATCATAGGTTTGGTAAAACCCATTCATGGACACTTCAACAAATTAAAAAAAGAAGATACGATCTCTACCTTATCACGGATATAGATATTGCTTGGGAGGAAGATCCACTGAGAGAACATCCGGATCCAGAAATGAGAAAATATTTCTTAAACTTATATATATCAATCATTTCTGAAACTGGGGTGCCTTTTATAATTCTTCGCGGAGACCTTCAAACACGCCTAAAAACGGCTATGACCGAGATAAAAAAATATTTTGATAATTAATATTATAAAATATGAATTATTAAAAAGGACATTCTGTTTTACTTTTAAATCCCTCTAAAACATTTCAAATCAGCATCATTTTAATACCTGACTTAAATCATCCCCAAGATAAATTCAATGTGGCTTTGAAGTCTACCCAATTATAGTATATTTGTTCTGTAATTTGCATTTTTCCTATTTATAGGAAACATTTATATTACGAAAAGTACCTCTTTATTAATCCAGTATGATCAAACCTAAATTCCAAAAATCCACTCCTTTCCATCAGGTATTAAAAAGCCGTATTCAAGATTATTTCAATGAAAGAAATCTTGAGCAAACTGGAAACATGCATCTTTATACTAAAGCGATCTTGCTCACCATTGCATTTATAGGTGTTTACCTGCACTTATTATTGTTTACCCCGCATTGGGCTATAGCGCTAGTAGAATGTATAATTATGGGCGGTTTGGCAGCCTCAATAGGCTTCAATGTGATGCATGATGGTGCTCATGGCAGTTTTAGTAAGCATCAATGGATAAATAACCTTGCGGGCATGTCCATCAACTTTTTAGGAGCTAATGTTTTCATGTGGAAAACAAAGCATAATGTCGTTCACCATACCTTTACCAATATCGAAGGTGTCGATGATGATATGAACGCCCGACCTTTTTTAAGACTTTGCCCTGCTCAAAAAAGATATAAGATGCATAGGTTCCAGCATTATTATTTTCTTCTTACATATTCGCTATTATACCATTATTGGGTATTTGTAACTGATTATAAAAAATATGTCACTCGAAGAGTAGGGATCACCCCTTTAGCCACCATGAAGGTGAAAGACCACATATCTTTTTGGGCATTTAAAGCTATACATGCTCTTTTATTTATTGCACTTCCTATATATATGGTAGGTTTCATGCCATGGCTGGTTGGCTTCCTGATTTTTGGATTTGCTACCGGTATTTTCTTAAGCGTGGTATTTCAGATGGCCCATTCAGTGGAAGAAACCATCTTTCCAATGCCTGAAATCAATGGTATAAAGCTGGAAGATGACTGGGCTACACATCAATTAAAGACTACTACTAACTTTTCTACCAACAATAAACTATTGACATGGCTGGTTGGCGGACTTAACTTTCAGGTAGAGCACCATCTCTTTCCGAAAGTTTCCCATATTCACTATCCTGCCATCAGTAAGATCATCAAAGAGGTCTGTAATGAATATAAGGTTCCTTATTTAGAACATCCAAATCTTAAACTTGCCTTTACTTCCCACGTGCACCATTTGAGAACACTGGGAAGAGCATAATACTTCAAGCCCCGCAAATCATGCGGGGCTTTTTTTTGTCTGATTTTTTTATCTTAATGAAGATAAAGATAAGTATCAAGATTATAGTACCAAGTTTCCAGAATAAATCATATTCACCATAACCGTCTTTCTTCGGTCTTCCGTCTTATTCTTAATTCTATCTAATTCCAACTTAGAACTTTATCCGACATTTTTCTTCTCACCTCTCACTTTTTACTTTTTAGGCTACCCTTATTCCGTCCCCTTGTTTGCCCCCCTACATACTTCGTACTTCCTTTCCTTGCCTTTCTGTATATTATCCTTACTTTTGCAGAAGATTTATGTAAGGGGTGCCTGAATACTACGGGCTGAGATCATACCCATTGAACCTGATACGGGTAATACCGGCGAAGGGAAATGAGCGGTTTGCAAGAAGTGGAGCTACCTCCCCTTTGGTGGCTTCTATGTTTAACCAACCTGCCTACAGGCAGCAATTTTATTCATTATTACTCATGAAAAAAGCTTTACTAATGCTGGCTATGACGCTTATCAGCGTCTCATTGCTGGCACAGAACCGTCTGACCGGCACAGTCCGCGATGCAGAAACAGGTGAGCACCTACCGGGAGCCAACATCCTTTTGGAAGGAAGCGGCAGAGGAGGTATTACAGATCAATCCGGAAAATTTGGGATCGGCAATATTCCCCCCGGGGAATACATCATCAGGGTATCTTATGTGGGTTTTCAAACCATTAAAAGAAATGTAAATATACTTCAGGATACGGACATTAATTTTGAGTTGGAAAAAGCCCTACTATCTACTGAAGAAATTATCGTATCTGCCACCCGGGCAGGCGCTACTACTCCTACTACCTTTAAAACCGTCACTAAAGAAGAACTTAACAAAAACAACTTAGGGCAGGATATCCCTTTTCTGCTTAATTATACACCTTCCGTAGTAGTACACTCCGATGCTGGAGCAGGTGTCGGCTACACCGGACTTAGGATCCGAGGTTCTGATCAGAGCAGGATAAATGTAACGGTCAACGGTATCCCTATGAATGACGCCGAATCCCACGGAGTATTTTGGGTAAATATGCCGGACTTTGCATCCTCTGTGGAAAATATACAGATACAGCGGGGTGTGGGTACCTCCACCAATGGCGCGGCCACCTTTGGTGCATCCATCAATATCCAGACAGAGACCAAAAGAGAAGAGGCTTATGCCGAGGTGGACAATTCATATGGCTCCTTCAATACCAGGAGGCATACTGTGAAAGCAGGAACCGGCCTCCTGAATGAACGATGGGCAGTGGATGCAAGGCTTTCCCAGATCAACTCAGATGGATATATAGACAGGGCATTTTCTGATCTGAGATCATATTTCGTTTCCGGAGGATATTATGGTGACAACCATTTATTTAAAGTGAATATCTTCTCAGGAGCAGAGCAAACTTACCAGGCATGGAACGGTGTACCCGAGCACCTGCTGGAAACCAACAGAACATATAATAGCTACACCTACGAAAATGAAACGGATAATTACCAGCAGGACCATTACCAATTTATCTATGCAGGAAAATTCGGCCAGAACTGGAAGGCCAATGCAGCTCTACACTATACTTATGGAAGAGGTTATTATGAGCAGTTCAGACCGAATGATAGATTGGTCAGAAATTATGGCTTTCAGCCGATCATGATAGGCGATCAAGTTATAGAAAGAACCGATATTATCCGCAGGAGATGGCTGGACAATGATTTTTATGGAGCTGTTTTCTCCCTTAATTACATATCTGATGACGGAAGACTGGATGCTATTTTGGGTGGAGGAGCCAACAGGTATGATGGCGACCACTTCGGGGAGGTGATCTGGATGAGATATGCGGGCAACAATGATATCAGGGACAGGTATTATGACAATAATGCCGTCAAAGATGATGTAAACGTCTACCTGAAAGCGACATATGAAGCCTTCGACAATTTCTATGTTTTTGCTGATATGCAGGTAAGAAAGATAAATTATACCTTCGTAGGTATCAATAACAATTTACGAGATATCACTGGCTTTCAGAATTATAACTTCTTCAATCCAAAATTTGGGTTGAGCTATGAAGGCAGCAGGGGGAGAACCTGGTACGCTTCCTATGCGGTAGCGAACAGAGAGCCGGTGAGAAGAGACTTTACCGATTCTCCCTTGACCGAAATCCCTAGACCCGAAAATCTCCAAAACATAGAAGCCGGATTAAGGACTAAATTCCATCACTTCCAGTATGGAGCCAATCTATACTATATGAAGTACAACGATCAATTGATCCTCACAGGCCAGCTCAATGACGTGGGTGGCTATATCAGGGAAAATGTGGCCAACAGTTACCGTGCGGGAATTGAACTGGACGGTGCGGTGATGCTTTCTCCCAAATGGACTTTGGGCGGCAACATCGCTTTTAGCAGAAACAAAATCTCCGAGTTTACCGAGTTTGTGGATGACTATGCTGCGGAAATCTTCCAACAGGAAACCT
>DATHVH010000447.1:0-13774 GCA_035461405.1 Anditalea sp. | reverse complement strand
GTGGTAATCCTTATGGATGTACAGCTACCGTAAGCCAAGACGGACAGATTAAGACTGATAATCTTGAACCAGCTGTGATTCATCAGGCAAAACGTACTGTGCAAGTAGCCCAGTGGGTCAAAAATGGCATAGGCGGTTAGTAAGAGGTAAAAAATATTAATAAGATAGAAGTAAGAAGTAAAAAGGATTGGAGACCGAAGACAGAAGCACACCTCTTACTTCTTACCTTTTTCTTTTTACTAAAAAAAAACTATGCCTATAGATATACTTTTTACATTGAAAATGTTTTTTACGGCAATGGTGCTGGTTATAGTGCCGGTGTATTGGAAGCACTGGGGTCCCAAAAATTTTTTATGGTTTTCAGATGTTGCGCTTTTTGGCGTAACACTTGGTCTATGGATAGAAAGCCCGCTCATGATAAGTATGATAGCAGTAATGGTGTTCTGGGCGGAGCTGGCCTGGAACGTGGACCTATTGATGAGACTGGTTTTTAAAATAAATGTCTTTGGATTGACAGGTTATATGTTCAAAGATGATCAACCTCTTTATGTAAGACTTCTTTCCTTATTTCATGTTCCCTTATTTGGAGTGATTATATATCTATTGTTTATCTGGGGATATAGATCTGAAGCCTTCTTATATCAAATTCCTTTTACCTGGTTAGTTCTTATTGGCACCTATCTCGCCAAGCCTGATGAAAACATCAATTGGGTTTATGGTTGGGGGGAGGAACCGCAGAAGAAGTTTTCACCAATTGTTTACTTCATTGGATTATTGGTGTTTTACCCCTTGATCATCATGCTGTCTGCACATTATTTTTTACTATGGGTGTTTGGATGATGTCAAAAAATTAACCACTTAGTCGCGAAGACCCACAGAAAAAATATTTAAATCTTTTCAAAATGTTGTCCTGGTCTTTTACACTTTTATTCATTGAGGTTGTTAAAAGTTAGTGCCTTTAAGCATTCGTGGCAAAATTTATTACTCAATTTTTATTAATTTGCTCTATTCATTTAGCATTAATTTATCCCAATGACATTGAGATCAAAACTTCCTCAGCAAGGCACCACGATATTTACTACCATGTCCCATCTGGCTATTCAACATGGGGCTATCAATTTATCGCAAGGTTTTCCAGGGTTTCAGTGTGACCCTTATCTCACCGAACTTGCTACTAAATATATGAAAGAAGGATTTAATCAATATGCACCGATGACCGGCATTCCTGTATTACGGGAGAGGGTAGCTGAGATTACTGAAAAGATACAGGGAGTGTCTTATTCTCCCGATACAGAGGTCACCATTGTGTCTGGAGCTACTGAAGCCTTATATGTAGCAATTACCGCAGTGGTAAAGCCTGGTGATGAAGTAATCATTTTAGAACCGGCATATGATTCCTACAGTCCTGCAGTGAAGCTAAACGGAGGTATTCCTGTATATGTCTCTTTGGAAGAAAAGGATTCATCTATCAATTGGGGTAGAGTGGGGGAAGCCATTAATGAAAAAACTTCTCTGATCATTGTAAATACGCCACACAATCCTTCGGGATATGTTTGGAAAAAAGAAGATGTAGATACCTTGGAAACATTGATCGCTGATAGAAATATCTACGTAGTCAGTGATGAGGTTTACGAGCATATAGTATTCGACGAAAAGGTCCACTATTCTTTAATGAGAAATTCCACATTGCGCAGTAAAACTTTTATCTGTAGTTCTTTTGGTAAGACTCTGCATGTAACCGGATGGAAAATAGGCTATTGTCTGGCTCCTGAAAATATGAGCAAAGAATTTAGAAAAATCCATCAGTTTTTCACCTTTAGCACTGCTACGCCACTTCAATATGCGATAGCGGAATATCTTCAGGATGATAGTAGATACCTGGGACTTTCGGCATTTTATCAAAAGAAGCGCGACTTATTTAATGAGGGCTTAAGCGCAAATACTCCTTTTAACTTTATTCCGGCGGAAGGAAGTTTTTTTCAAACGGTCAGCTATGCTCACCTTACAGATGAAAACGATTATGACCTTGCTGTTCGGCTTACCAAAGAGTTAAAAGTAGCCAGTATCCCCAATTCTTCATTTTACCATAATAGAACAGATCTTAATGTTTTACGGTTTTGCTTTGCAAAAGATGACGAAATGCTTAAGCTGGCATTAGATAAATTATCCAAAGCTACATTTTAGATTTCAGCTTTCTACTCCATTCCCAAGCTGACAGGTTTTTCTTCAAACCTATGCTTAAACATTAGCTGATTTATAGATTTGAGTTCTTGCGCAACATCATGACCTTCTTTGTCTAGTTCTATTAGGTTCTCACGATATTTTGTGAAGGATAAACCAGCATTATGCCGGTCCTTAAGTCTTAAGTAAATCATCCCTGCTTCTTTATCCAGCTGGGCCATATTGGATACAGAAAGTTTTTCAGCTTTTTTCAAAAATTCTAAAGCCAATAAATTTGATTCCCGTGTATTAGATGTTTTTCTGAAAATATGGGAAAGTAGTAGATAATCCTCCTCAGTGGCAAGGTTTTGCTTATATAGCTTATCTACTAATGAGAGGGAATACTCATAATTTTTGAGATGGTATTCTTGCCAAGCGTTATAACTTATGGTGCCTGATATGGTGGCAAGGTACTCTTCTGGGTTTAATTCCTCGCCGATAAATTGACTGGAAAGATAGCGGTGGGCTACATTAAAGGCATCAATATTTTGTTCTTCCGTATATTTGGCTCCAATATTATCCAGGATAGCTCCGGAGATAAATTGAGCCGATAGTCCTAAATCAAGGGCATTGTAATAATCGAAGGTAGTTCCGTACTTGACATTACTATGAATCATGGCTGCGGAAGATGCTACCGTGATTAAATTTCCCCACATAATAGCCCTCCTTTCAGCACGGAGCTGCTGTCTTAAATTTAATAAGTTATGTTCCAGGACCACATTTGCTACGCGGTTTGCCAAGATTTCAATAAGATCTTTTTCGGAATTAGTCTGAGCTATGTGGGCAGTAGTCAGTACAATCATGCCGTTATCAAATGCAAAGGAATTGGCCTCCAAAGATTTTATAATGACTATGCTAAAATTAGATACCCTATCTTTAATTAAGGATTCCGGAAATATTCTGAATACCAACTGGTACAGATAATCTGTAAGTAAATCATCTTCAAAAATTAAATTATTATTTTTTGCCTGTTGAAAATAATCAAGGGCATCACCATACAATAATTGTCTGTTTTCCTTCTCCCAACCTGATTTTTTAAAATCAGCTCCTCTGTATTCAAACCAGATTTGGTCCCAAAATGTATAATCATTTGGAAGTAGTATAATTCTGTCTTCAGTAATAAATCTATCACCTTCCGAACCTGCTACAAAATATTGGATCTTTTTGGAGTTGGAAACCTTCATGCCATAAACAGGAATAGTATCGCCGATTTCAAAGGGTGGAAGAGGTTTGACCACTTTACCCATGCTAAATTTTTGAGCTTCGGCAAATGGTGAGATCAATAGAACAGTTATAAACAAGGCTAAAATCTTTCTCATAATTCTAAAAATTAAGTGTACTTCCAAAATAAGAAAAATTTCGTTATCAATGGGTTTTGTTAAAGAAAAAGTAAATTGATTATCTTCAATAATGCCAGTAATTATAAAGTTGGATTTTTTATTTCGTTATCCTTTGCAGTCCACGGTCAACCGTCCACCAGAAAGCATAATTCAAGTTTTAACCTTATTCTATTTCTATTTTTGCACAAAAGCATATAGACAAAAGTAAAGATTGAACTTTAATTATTTGAGAAATTTTTAAACAAGCGTTTACTCCAAATAATAACTGATTGTATAATATTTAAAAAGAAAAATTTTTTTAATGATATCTACCCTATAAAAATTATAGGGTAAGTTGGTTTGTAATTTTTTTTAATTTAATTTTGACCAAGTTATTTATTCAATCAGAGATATTATATGGAGAAACGTGCCATTCTATTGAAGCCTTTGCCTTTGCGAGCTTTTGTAATCATAGTAGGTTTAATCATAGCAATCTTTCTTGCTGGTTTTGCTTCCTCAGGTTTAGAAGCTGTGGCAAGTATGGATCATGAGATGTTCCTATGGTTTTTATTGGTGGGTTTTATAGCACAGAGTATAGATGGAGCATTGGGTATGGCTTATGGGGTTAGCTCTAATTCCATATTATTGGGCATTGGTATACCTCCGGCCGTAGCCAGTGCATGGGTTCATTTTGCTCAGGTATTTACCAGTTTGGCATCAGGGCTGTCCCATTGGAAGTTAGGAAATGTTCAGTGGCCATTAGCAAAGCGATTACTTATACCGGGAGTATTGGGAGCAATAGTTGGCGCTTATTTCTTATCAAATATAGATGGGAATACAATTAAGCCATTTATAGCTGTATATCTGATGATCATGGGTATCATCATTCTATTAAAAGTTATTAAAAATAAAAAGAAAATATTCAATCCAGATGGAAGGAGTTTGCCATATCTAGCTAGTATCGGCGGTTTTGCAGATGCGGTAGGAGGTGGGGGATGGGGACCAATTGTCAATTCTTCCTTATTGAGCAAGGGTCAGCTTCCCCGGTTTGCTATTGGAACAGGAAATTTCGTGGAGATATTTGTTTCATTGGCAAGCGCCAGTACATTTTTGTTTTTTATCAAAGAGCTGAGCTTAGCGCCAGTATTAGGTTTAATATTGGGTGGTGTAATAGCTGCACCCTTTGCTGCCATTATATGTAAAAAATTAAACCCAAGAATACTGTTAGCATTAGTGGGTTTGTTGATTATCTTCCTAAGCTTTAGGACCTTTTATCTAACTTTTTGATGTATGGTCTATGTTTTCAGATTTAGGATAACCCTAATTATCTAATCATCACCAATTCCTCAATTGTTCATATACCTTATGCACAGGTAGGCCCATGACATTATAAAATGATCCTTCCATCTTGTATACCGCTACATAGCCAATCCACTCTTGTACTCCATAAGAACCCGCCTTGTCAAATGGCTTGCAATGGTGGATGTAATATTCTATTTCAGCATCAGACAGCGCAGCGAAATGGACTACGGTGCTATCATCAAAGCATATTTTTTTCTTTGTATCCCGCATGCATACCCCTGTAATGACAGTATGTTGCTGATTAGCAAGTGTCCTTAACATTTGGTGGGCTTCATGGGTAGTGGTAGGTTTTTCAAGGATACGGTTATCTATTAGGACTACTGTATCAGCTGTAATTACCAAATCTTCATCTTCCAGATCGAAAGCATCAGCCTTTTTTTCAGCTAAATATGCAGCTATTTCTGATAAACCCATGTCTGGGGGATAACTTTCATCTGTATTCTTTGCTTCCACTGTAAAATCTATATTAAGGCCCTTCAAGAGTTCTTGTCGCCTGGGTGATTTGGAACCAAGTATAATTTTTCTATTGAGGTGGAGCATTTATATTGCTGTTATTTCATCTTTAGCTGTAGCAAAAATTTCATAAGGAAATTTGAAATCTTCCGGAAGTATTGAACCATATATTAATCCAGAAAGGGCTTTAGGGTAAAAATAAGTTGATTTCTGAGGCATTAAATAGCCACTTTGACAAACCCCAATCACCTCTTTCATGGAGATTTCTTTAGTAATGATCGCAAAGTCAGCCTGACCAGTAGATACCTTCATGTGACATCGGCTGAGATTTCTTTCATAATCCAGCTTGTCAGAAAATCGCTGCTCAGAAAGGGGTATCCCTAAAACTTTTTCAATAAAGAAATAATGCAATACAGAAAGGTCAAGATTTTTTACCGCTTCAGGAAGTTCTTCCATATAGGCGTTGATTTTTTCAGGCTGAAGCCGGATTTTGTATGCACTGTTTTTAAACACCAGTCCAAAAGCCCATTTTTTATGAATGATTAATTCTCCGATCTCCTGCGGATCATCCAATTCTCTGATTATAAAATCATTCGTAAGTCGGGCCATTATCTCTTCTTCCGTAAGGCTAATATCCTGGAACAGTCTATGGGTAGGCAATATTCTTAGATCCTTAGCTTCAGCATTGGTGAGGTACATCATGTGGTAGTTGTACGATTCAAAACCGGTGTGCTCGGGATTCTGCTCCGTCATTTCTTTACGGTAAGCTAAAGCTCCTTCGTAGCGATGATGCCCATCTGCCAGAATGATAGATTTATCAGCAATCTTTTGAATGAATTTCGAAATGAGTTTGGCATCATGAATGACTCCAAGTTTTTCGCGAATCCCCTGGTAGTCCTCGATATCGTATAGGGGTGAAGAGATAGCCTCATCCATGTATTGCTCTAGGTCAAATTCAGGATCGGTATAAAGCCCGTGAGTAGGACTAGATTGGAAGCCGGTAACTTTTAATAGATCTATACGGTCATTTACAGCTTTCGCAATAGTATTCTCATGTCTGAGGATTACCTTTTCACTCCAGTCATAAGCTTTAATATTGATAATAAAACCTTTCCTACAGTGTTCTTCCTCTTGCCCGGGTAATCTGAAATATTGGTAATAGACATAGATACCTGGTAGTGGATCCTGCAGGATTACCTTTTCAGCCTTCCATTTTTCTAAGGTTTTTTTAGCCTCTTGCGTAGGATTTGTCCCTTTTGGTACGGATAGGTGGATGCTGTTTTTGGGATTTTTATATAAAGCCTCTCTCTGTCTCTGAGACACTACGTCAAAGAGGGGAGAGGTTAGTTCCTCTATTTGTTCGTTTAAAGCACCATTATATCTCCATGCTTTAATGGGTAAGATTTCAGCCATTGTTCAGTCTTTTTTTCCAATTAGAACCTGCCTGATTTACTAAAGTGTCTTTTTGCTGGTTTTTTGGTTTGGTTGATTCTAAAAGGAATACTCCTGCTGCAGCTAATATGTTCATGTCATCATCACTAAAAACTTCATTAAGCTTATCAGGTGTAAAGTATTTTTCTACAAACTTTGTATCAAAATCTCCGCTTACAAAAGCATCATGTAATAGCACAAACCTGCAGAAGGGCAAGGTGGTTTCTATACCTGTAATTCTATAATCATCTATAGCTCTGACCATCCTATTGATGGCATTTTGCCGATTTTCTGCATGGGTGACCAGCTTTGCTATCATCGGGTCATAGTATATTGGAATATCCATGCCTTGCTCAAATCCATCATCTACCCTGATACCTGGTCCTTGAGGTCTTTGGTAGGTGATTAGTTTTCCAATGTCAGGCAAAAAGTTATTTCTAGGATCTTCTGCATAAACTCTTACCTCTACAGCATGGCCCTGGATTTTGAGATCATCCTGAGTAAAGGATAGTGGTTTGCCTTCTGCTATCAGGATTTGTTCCAATACAAGGTCTTTTCCAGTGATCATTTCTGTAACCGGATGCTCCACCTGGAGACGGGTATTCATTTCTAAGAAATAAAAGTCAAGGTTTTCATCTACTATAAATTCAACTGTACCTGCTCCATAATAATTACAGGCTTTGGCCACAGCTATAGCAGCCTGACCCATTTCATTCCGTTTTTCTTCTGTAATTACAGCAGATGGTGCTTCTTCTATTACTTTCTGGTGTCTCCTCTGCACCGAGCATTCTCTTTCAAATAGGTGGACTACGTTACCATGCTGGTCGCCGAGAACTTGTATTTCTATATGTCTGGGAGAAGTGATATATTTTTCTATAAAAACGGCGCCATCCCCAAAAGCGGAAACTGCTTCACTGATGGCCCTTTGCATCTGCTCCTCAAATTCTTCTTCATTTTCCACTATCCGCATACCTTTGCCACCGCCACCGGCACTAGCTTTGATAAGAATAGGATATCCTATTTCAGCAGCAGTTTTCTTAGCTGCGGGGATATCAGATATAGCTTCCTCAGTGCCAGGCACCATAGGGATGTCATATTTAGATACGGCCTGTTTAGCTGCCAGCTTACTGCCCATTACCTCTATGGCTTCGGGTGAAGGGCCTATAAAAATCAATCCGGCTTCTGTTACTTTTTTGGCAAATCCTGCATTTTCTGATAAAAATCCATAGCCTGGATGTATGGCATCTACTGCCATTTCTTTGCAGAGGTCAATTATTTTGTCTCCCAAAAGATATGACTGAGCAGAGGGTGGTGGTCCTAGGCAGACTGCTTCATCTGCGTACCGTACATGCAGTGCATTTCTATCTGCTTCACTATATACCGCTACAGTCTTAATACCCATTTCCCGGGCAGTCCTCATCACCCTCAAACTGATTTCACCTCGGTTGGCAACTAAAATTTTTTTGATTTTTTTCATTTATGGAAGGTAAAAACTGTCATTATTGAAGAATAACACGAATTAAAGAAATTATATCGAACTATGGAAAGATTATTTGAATTGTAGGCTTTTTTTTGCAGTGTAAGTATAAATGTATTAGTTTTGAGGGTTTTATTGAGGCATGAAGCTTTTGAATTTGTAGTACCAAACCTTATTATCGCTTTGGATATATTTGAAAAATTAAATACCAATCTTGGCCCTTTGGGCAAGCATTCGGAATTGTCAGAAGGTTATTTTACATTTCCCAAGCTTGAAGGGGAAATAGCACCTAGGATGATGTTTAAGGGCAAAGAGGTCCTTACGTGGAGTTTAAATAATTATTTAGGTTTGGGAAACCATCCTGAAATAAGAAAGGCAGATGCAGAGGCGGCTGCCAAATGGGGTGCAGCATATCCAATGGGTGCCAGGATGATGTCGGGAAATACGGATCTTCATGAGCAGTTGGAAAGAGAACTAGCTGATTTTGTACATAAAGAAAAAGCATATTTATTAAATTATGGCTATCAGGGCATCATGTCCGTGATAGATGCTTTAGTAGACCGAAAGGATGTTATAGTATATGACAGTGAATGTCATGCCTGTATCATTGATGCCTTAAGGATGCATATTGGCAAAAGGTTTGTTTTTCCCCATAATGATATTGTAAGCTTTGAAAAACAGCTTCAGAGAGCTACCAAGTTGACAAATGAGACTGGCGGGGGTATCCTCGTCATCACTGAAGGTGTATTTGGTATGACTGGAGATATGGGCCGATTGGCTGATATAGTTGCATTGAAGTCAGAGTATGATTTTAGATTACTGGTAGACGATGCCCACGGGTTCGGTACTATGGGCGAGACAGGCGTTGGAGTAGGGGAAGCTCAGGGATGCCAGGATCAAATAGACCTGTATTTTTCCACATTTGCCAAGTCTATGGCAAGTATTGGTGCTTTTATTGCGGGAGATGAAAAGGTAATCCTTTATTTAAAATATAATATGAGAAGCCAGATTTATGCTAAATCGCTTCCGATGTTATTAGTAGAAGGAGGACTGAAAAGATTAGAACTCTTAAGATCCAGACCGGAATTGAAAGCCAATCTCTGGAAAGTGGTAAATGCGCTGCAAAATGGATTAAAAGAAAAAGGTTTTAGTATAGGCAATACCAATTCACCAGTGACACCAGTAGTTTTAAATGGTACAGTGGGAGAGGCGGCTTCACTTAGTAAGGATCTCAGAGATACTTATAGCATCTTTTGTTCGGTAGTAATATATCCTGTAGTGCCTAAGGGAATGATCATTTTAAGGCTGATTCCTACGGCGGTACATACATTGGAAGATGTAGCTGAAACCATAGCTGCGTTTGAAGCGGTAAAAGAAAAATTGTCCAGTGGATTTTACAAAAAATCAGCCCTGGCGCTGTCTTTTGGAGAATAAATATCATCAAAAAATTCGCCTATACTGTTGTTTTATAAACATTTTACCTATATTGAACGAAAAATTAAACTTATCATCAACCAAAAATTAATTTTTATTATGAACAGATTTAGTGAAATCAAAGATCTAGTACTTGGAATGGAATCTGATTTTGAGAAATTTTATGACAAGAAAAATCAAGCTGCAGGTACAAGAGTAAGAAAAGGAATGCAGGATCTTAAGAATTTAGCTCAGGACATCCGTAAAGAAGTTCAGGATATCAAAAATACTGAAGGCTAAATAAAAATATAAAAAAGGTGATTGTTATGATCACCTTTTTTATTTTATCTTAGGAATAAACAGCATTTAAAACCTTCCTTGGAGGGTTTTTTTATTTTAAGGCCTTCGAAGCTTCTTTGATTTTTTGATCTAACAAGGCCGATGCTTTCAATAAAGGTAACCTTACCTGATCGCCACAGACTCCAAGATGCTTTAATAGATTCTTTATTCCCACCGGATTTCCTTCCTCGTACATAAAGGGGTTTATTTCCAACAGACTGAAGGTAGCTTCTCTGGATAGCTGCGCATCCCCTTGGCTTATTTTTTTAAACATCGAAGGGTATGCATTGGCTAAAACGGATATTACTCCTATTCCTCCCAATGCATTTAAGGCAGTAGTAAGTAGATCATCCCCTGAAATCAATAAAAAATCTTTATCTTTTTTTAGCATGATGTTCATGCACTGTTCGAGATTACCACTTGCCTCTTTTATACCAATTATATTTGGATGTTTTGATAGGGTCAAAGTAGTATCAGCAGTCAAGTTAGACATGGTTCTTCCCGGGACATTATATAAAATCACAGGAACTGGTGAATGGTCAGCTATTGCCTTATAATGAGCTATAATTCCTTCCTGAGATGGCTTATTATAATATGGACTCACCGAAAGGATAGCATCTACACCCGTAAAATCTGTTGACTTTATTTCATCTAATAAAGATTGGGTATTATTACCGCCAATTCCATATACTATAGGTAACCTTCCATTGTTGATTTCGATTACATGAGCAAGAACTTTACGTTTTTCTTCCTTTGATAAGGTAGCGGTCTCCCCGGTGGTCCCCTGGATTACCAAATAGTCAGCTCCCCCATCTATCAGATAATTTATTAGTCTTTCAGATGCCTGGTAATCTATGGTAAAGTCTTCTTTAAATGGAGTGACCATGGCCACACCTGTACCTTTAAATTTACTCATTATATTTTTTCTGTGAATTTTATATTAAGGCAAATATCTAGAATCTTTCATTACCTCCAAAAGGAAGCGAAAAGATCAGCTTATTTTTTTAAGGTATTTAACCAGATTCTTTATGTTATCCTCAAGTGACCCCTCTTCCCTTTCTAACATGAGATCCAGATATTTTTCATTATTAGTGTTATAAAAACCCATGCTATAAACATTTTGCATCAGCTTCAGTAAATGAGCAGTGAGTGGATCCATCCATGTATGGGTTACCATCACTATATCGGTAGGTTTGGCTATGATTTCCCTTATTTTTTCTTTTGGCTGCCCCAGGATATTAAAGTCGTTATAGTCATAGCATTCATATGCAGGATTATTTTCCATATAAATGAACATGATGTTTAATTCATGCTCCCAAAGTCCTGCTATAGCCTTCTGAGCTATGGTGGAATTTTCTTCAGTATCAGACAAAATGGTGATATTTCGAATCTGGTTAAACTTGACCAGCTTCTTTCTACCATTTAGCTTTCTTTTCTTAGAAAGCTTTTGTTGAATAAAGAATTCCTTAATCCGATTCATAAAACAAAATTAATATAATTTATGGGTATTGGAAGGAATGTGTGAGATAGGTGTAGCAGTAACAAAATTAGGGTGGTGTAGATAATATTTGGTATATGCTGAAGGGCTCAGTTGAATTTATTTATTATTTATAGCTTCTAGCTTTAGCTAAACATCATTTAAGATTCATTCATTTATTAAAGTCCGAATTTTGAATACCTAATTTTCACAGGGAATGATATACAAACAATTTCATCTCTTAAGCATATTAAGGAAATCTTCCTCGGATATCATTGGAATACCTAGATTAACTGCTTTTACTTTTTTCATCGGTCCCATATTCTGACCAAAGATGATTAAATCAGTTTTTGAAGATACACTTGTTTGGACCTTGCCACCGTTGATTTCTATAAAATGAGATAAAGCACTTCTTTCTACCTTTTGAAAGGATCCTGAGATAATAATCTTCTTACCTAAAACTAAATCTGTCTGTTGTTTTAGAAATTTTGCACGTTCACTGAGGTAGGTATAGTTCCTTTCGTCAAAAACCTTTGAAAAACCAGCCTTTACGGTTATGCTTTTCTTGGACTTGGTAAAAGGAGTTACCGATGTTTGCGAAATGCTTCCTAATTGATAACCAAAATGTCCAGCTAAACTTGATAAATTTGACATCTGTAGGTCTTTCATAAGAGCTATGGCTATTTGTGCACAAACCACTGAATCACTAAGCGCATGGTGGTGGTCCAGGCTTAAGTTATAGTATCTAGCCAGTGAGCTTAGTTTATTATTTTCAATGGGCAGTCCCAGCTTTCTAAAGAGCTGCAAAGTACATCCATAAGTGATATCTGGAAAAGGAATATCATAAGCCGATAGGGCATACCTAAGTACAGAGAAATCAAATGATGCATTATGGGCTACCAATTGTTTTTGGTGAATTTTATCTTTTATTTTTCCCCATACTTGATCAAAAGTAGGGGATTCCTCTACCTGCTGTTTTGATATGCCGTGGACACTTTGATTGATAGCATCGAAATAAAACGGGGTAGGTTTGATGAGGTGGTATTCCTGATCCACGATCTCCATATTCTCTACAAAAGTAAGACCTATGGCACAGGCACTTTCTCGGCACCTATTGGCAGTTTCAAAATCTATTGCAATAAAATCCATAGCTTACTGCACCATTTTTAAAAACTCTTCTTCAGAAATAAGCTTAATGTTCATTTTGACTGCTTTTTCTTTTTTACTTGGCCCCATATCTTCCCCTTCTATTATAAAGTCCAGACCTTTGGATACTGACTTAGAATAACTTCCGCCATGAGATTCTATGAAATCGATGATCTCATCCCTTTTAAAATGATTGAGTTTTCCTGAAGCCAATATTTTCTTGCCAGCCAGACTGCTGCTCTCTAAAATTTTCTCTACTTCCTCTGTTTCAAATTTAAGTCCATGCTCTTGGAGCCTTTTTATCGTATTTAGATTATCTTCTTTGGAAAAAAATTCTTTTAAGCTGTTTACTAAAGTTTCTCCTACACCATTTATCTCTAAAAGTGAATCGGCCGACGCTTCCATAAGATTATGTATGTTTTTAAAATTATCTGCCAAAAGTTGAGCAGTATTCTCTCCAATATTTCTTATACCTAAAGCGAATAACACTTTCGAAAAGGGCTGCTGCTTAGAGGCTTCGATTCCCTCCAGCATATTATTCACCACTCCTTCCTGAAAAGTATTTCCCTTCAACCTTTTAATTTTGTCATCAACTGATGTCGGTTTTTCATGGGTATACTTTAGCATTACTTCATGAACTGAATTCTGCTTGAGCGTAATTTCAGAAAATGATTCAACATCATTTGTATCAAAAATCAAAGCAAGGACAATAGAAACTGGAAGATAATCTTCTATGGGGTCATATAGGTCCTGTTCAAGTAATCTTTGGAGGTCCTCCAATACCTGTCTATTGGCAGCGGAATTTTTTCCTATAGATATTAAATAGTTTTTAAAATTTTCTAATCTCTCGTTTTGTTCTGCTCCCTCAAAATCTGAAAGAAAAGTAGCTATATCATTTAAGGGTATACCTTTCGTAATTGCATAAAGCGCTTTTTTAAGGGAAACATAAAGGTGCCCTTCGCTATCCTTATAATATTGATCATTGTTCACTTCCAGTCCTAGAAGTTGATCTTTTTTAGAGGGAAGCTCATAGATGTCTGCTGGACCTATGATAAAATGCTGTTCTATAAGGGCTCTAATCCTTTCCGTGCCCAGGCTATCGATATCCATAGCCCTCTTATGGACAAAATGCTCTAT
>DATHVH010000446.1:0-4044 GCA_035461405.1 Anditalea sp. | reverse complement strand
GTTGTTTCCAGTCCACTGTAACATAGTCATATGTCAAAAAGCTATTATTCTGCGGCTATTTTTTTTACTGTAGTTTATCTATTTGTAAATTTTGTACTTTTTATCATTTTATCTTTTCAGCTTGGAGATAGGGTCCTTTTTATGAGTCAACTATCAAATGTTGTGTTTCTACAGGTCATGATTTTACTGGGCTGGTCAATAATTTTCCTGATATATTACCGGCATAAGCAATATTGGTTTACCTTCTGGATCGTGATATTTTCCATCGGTGCATATATTTTTGAGTTTATTCTGTACCGGTATTTTCTGCTTTCACTTGAGATTTCCCTCTACCAATACATGTCATATTTCTTGGTCCAGGGGCTGGGTATTCTTTATGGCGCAAGCCTTATTTTTTCAGCGGCTGGTAGAAGGCTGTGGTTAAGATTAGCAGGAATAGTGATGATATTCTCCGGAATTGCATTGATAGGTTCCAATATCTGGAAATTGCATTCAATAGATTATAAAATGAACGGTACTGCCGAAGAGTTTGAGATGTGGATCTTTCTGGTAAGTAACCTAAGTCTTTTATTTTTTCTCCTGAATTTCTATAAAGAGAAAGCATACGCTGTAGAAATAAAAACTCCCAGCCAAAACACCTTGGTAGGGTCAATGATTGCAGGAGGATTTATGGCTTTTTTTTGCACATTATTTATTGGTATCAGGACAATCCAAGAAGGGAAATGGATTTTGGACCATCCTAATCATGTCTCCGAGTATTTGGCTCAAATGGTCGAACCATTTGAGCCAAAGATCTATGTGAGCAGCCAAGGGGATAGTTTGCGGTACCGCTTATTAAAACCCCTTGATTATGATTCCACAAAATTATATCCCATAGTGATTTCCCTTCACGGAAGCGGAGCCCGTGGTATAGATAACGCGATACAGGTAGCCGGCTCCTATTTTCCTCTGCTATTATCCAAAGAAGTAAACAGGGAAAAATATTCGGCCTTTCTATTTGTTCCACAATGTCCCTTCCACTCGTGGTGGGGAGATCGTTCTGGAAATGTAAAAATGGACGATCTTTTAATGGAAAGCCTACTAGACCTTGAAAATCAGTTTGCTATTGATGAAAATAGGCGTTATTTAACGGGAGTATCTATGGGTGGATATGGAGTTTGGCACCTGATCAGTTTATATCCCGAACTATATGCTGCAGCGATACCTATTGCAGGAGCTGGAATCCCTGGCAATATTTCTAATAGGGTGGATGTACCTGTATGGGCTTTTCATGGGGAGATAGATGGGAATGTTCCAGTAAATGGCTCGAGGGAAATGATTGAAGCCCTAAAAAAAGCCGGCGGAAACCCTCTATATACAGAGTTTCCTGATTCAGGACATAACCTTCAGGAACAATTGGACGCTACACCTGGGATACTGGACTGGCTCTTTAGCCAGAAACGTAACAGTAATAATCAATGAAGAATATTTATCAGAAAAATATAGAAATCCACAATAAAAGAATTGATGAATTGACAAGTGAACTTAAGGAAATCACCAACTACAGGCTGGCTATTTTTCTGTTCTCTATTTTCTTCATTGTCCTTCTGGCCAATGCCGGCTTAGCAGGGGCAATTTGGATCATTATTCTATTTTCCGGGATAGGTATTGTCCATTATATAAATGAATATAATAGAGTTTCTTTTCAAAAAGATCATGTGACTTTTTTGAGAAAAATAAACGAAGAGGAAATATTACGTTTGGATAATAACCTAAAGGGGTTCAACGGCGGAAATAGGCATATAAATCTTGACCATCCCTATGTAGCCGACCTGGATATTTTTGGATCCCATTCTCTTTTTCAATTAATCAACCGGACCACTACCGAATCCGGAGAGAATTGCCTTGCAGCCTGGCTATCTGAATCCGCTTCCACCGATATTATTTTGGAAAGGCAAAAGGCAATACAAGAACTTAGTCCAAACTTAGAATGGAGGCAAGATTTTCAGGCATCGGGAATGCACTTTATTAATGCGAAAAGTGATTTTAAAAAACTACTGGCATGGCTGGAAAAACCTGAGCAATTACTTCCTCGACAAAAGCATTACCTAATATTAAGTATTTTGCTCGGCATTCTGTCGACCTTGGCTTTAATGATTCATTTTATCTATGCATATACATCGGGGTATATAATACATACATTACCAGTGGCGCTTATGTTGATAATCAATTATTTTTTCCTGAAAAAGCTTAAACCTATTGCGGAAGATATTATCCTTAAAACCCATCAGAATATTAAAATTTTGGGCGGTTATGAGAAACTTATTATAAAAATTGAATCTGAAAAATTCAATTCCCCAATTCTTCAAAACCTTCAATCAATTTTTAACCATCATAACTTTTCAGCAGTAAACGAAATCAACAAGCTGAGAAAAATCCTGGAATTTTCTCAGCTCAAAGGTGTAAAAGGAAACGAAGGAAATAAGTTTTATCCAATTATGAATAGCTTTTGGCTTTTGGATACCTACTGGATTATTCGGACAGAAAGCTGGAAAGAAAGAAATAAATCCTATTTAAAATTGTGGGCAGACGCAGTAAGTGAATTTGAGACCTTAACCAGCATAGCAGGGTTTGCCTATTCACATCCTTCCTACACTTATCCTGAAATTAAAAAGGAACCGTTTACCATTCATTTTGAATCCCTGGGACATCCTTTAATTAACCCTGAAATAAGAATTTGCAATAATTTTGATCTGGAGGGCCATGGGAAAATAGCGATGGTTACTGGTTCAAATATGGCCGGGAAAAGCACATTTTTGAGAACAGTGGGTTCTAATATGGTTTTGGCTTTGATGGGGGCACCATGTTGTGCCAATTCGGGAATGGTATCCAATGTTAAAATATTTTCCAGTATGCGTACACAAGATAATCTGGAAGAAGGGGTTTCTTCATTTTATGCCGAACTCAAGAGAATTGAATTTTTGCTTAAGCTAGTTGAAAGGGGAGAACCAACATTTTTTCTATTGGATGAGATGTTTAAAGGAACCAATTCCAAAGACAGGTATAAGGGAGGTTATTCATTAATTAAACAGTTACGGGGATTGAATGTATTTGGTATCATTTCGACACACGACCTGGAATTGGCAGTATTGGCGGGAAAACATAAACTTGTAATCAATTTCAGCTTTAATAGTGAAATTAAGCAAAGCGAATTGGTATTCGATTATAAGTTTACTGAGGGATTATGCAGAGATTTCAATGCCAGTGAACTGATGAAAAGGAGTGGTATAAATATTATAGATAGCTTTGAAGAGGGAAACTGAGCAATGATGACCATATATATTATCAAAAACTCCTATTTACTTACCTATGAAATCCCTATAAATAACTGTCACGTTACCTCTGGAAATTATAAAATTCCTCCAACAAATTATGCAAGGAAAGCCCTATTCACGAAACAGCCGATCTTGGTAGGCTATGCCCATTCTGTCTAGAAGCCTGGACATATTAATGCCGGTGGCATAGAAATATTCTGTCCTGGAAGTCTGGTAGCTCCACTTTAGGTTTTGAATGTTGCACTGTCCAAAATCCACGTAAGAACGATAGGCCGAATCGGATTTGACTATTTCCCCATCGGGTTGATTGTTGGAAAAGGTTTCCGAAAGCATTAGCTCCACCTGGCCGTTCCCTCCATCGTCTCATAGACTTTTTCAAAAACAGCCAGGTCAAACCCCAGCTTTTGTTCTGCTTCATCTCTTAGGGTTTCTCTTATAAAATAGGTGTCCAAATATGAAATAATATGTTCGGTTCTGGTACATAGATTAAATTTTATTTTCATATAAATAGGGCTATTTGGTCTCCATATGGGTTTTTAAGTATCTGGCATTTAATTTTCCTATGCCTTATAGAACCTAGCTATTTTACATCATATGAACTTTTCGATACACCATTTTATTGTATTTGCCTTTATTCTGGCCAGTATAGGCAATTTGCAGGCAAAAGAAACCAATCTGATAAAAGGTCAATTACAAGATACTAATGGACAAGCCATCCCTTATGCCAATG
>DATHVH010000445.1:0-1733 GCA_035461405.1 Anditalea sp. | reverse complement strand
TGTGTTGCGCTGGCTTAAATTAGCCAAAACAGACAAAACCAGAGCTTCCCGGATTTTACAACTGGCAGTCCTATCAGCAAAAGGGGAGAAGTTAAAAGGGAGTTGATTTTTAGCATTTCTACATAGATATAAATAAGAATTACTACAATGCCGGCCTCAGTAATTCTGTCTCTTGGTATTCTTCATACATATCGAGGCCGCACTGTTGCATAAATTCATTATTGAACATTTCTTGGATTTCCTTATCCATGATCCGGGATCTTTGTCTTTTCCAGCTTTTGACTCTTTCTTCTCCGAACATATAAAGAACCCTTTCTTTATCTAGAATCCGGTTGATTTTTCCCCAGTGGAGTGCATAAGGGATCTGTCTGGCTTCCATTTTCTCAGCCATTAGTTTCACAAATTGGTGATTGATACTGGCATCTACTCCGTCAATTTCGAGCACACAACTTCTTTCCCAGCGGGTAAAACCTAATGTGGCCTTGCTGCCCCTGACAAACCTCATGGCCAGGATTCCTGCCAGTTTATGGGTTTTATTTATATCCAAACAGATGTCTACTACTGATTTAAAATCCTTGCAATCTATACCAAAGGCTGCACTGAACAGCTTCCCCCTAAAGATAGTATTTCTAAAAGTCTCCCCAATAGTGCCAAAGGCTTCCTCCGGGCGGTCATAGGCAAGGTTAAATAATGAATTTACCAGTTTGGGGACCAGAGCACGGTTTAGAAATCCTGCATTGGCCTCTAATTTATCCAATACAGTCTGCATGATTCCTAAAGTGTCATCACCATAAGTATAACCTTCGCTGGTGGTATCTATAGGTTTATACCCTTCTTTATATTTGCCCTTATACATTGTCCGCAGATAAAGACCTTTTGAAGGATCATTGTATTCGAAATCGTGTGGGTTGAGGGCCAGTTCAAAATGGTACAGCTCATTATCTTCCATTCCCAATGGATATTTCAAATGATGGGATACCAGTGAGATATCGCCCTGACAAATAGCATTTTCCAAATTACTGTCAAAGGCTATGCGATTTCTTTTTTGTTCTAGCAGATATCTTGGTTCTATCTCTACCAGAACTCCGTGGATGATGCCAAAACTTCCAAAACTTACCAAGACCGCGTTAAAAAGTTCATCATCCAATATAGTTTTAGCTCCGAGTTTATGGTGAAAAATGGGAGAAGTTATTTTATTGGAAGCTCTTTCTATATAATAGTGTGAATTGGGACCAGTCACTACATGTATCCCCAGCACCATTTCAGGAAGGGCACCATAAAACATGGCTGCTCCATGGGTTCCGGTCGAAAAAGCACCTACTATAGTCTGGCCGTTACTACCGCCACTTACCCTTAAGCTTTTAGGGGGAAGACATTTTTTTTCCAGATATTCATTAATTCCGATGATGGTATTGCCACATTGTAAAAATCTGTAATCATCCGGATCCAACCCATCTGCGAGGAGCTCAGGTGAGAAGTTTTCACGGTCAAGAGTAAATTTATGTCTGAGCCTTTTGGTATTTATTAAAGCATCCTCGCTCACTGCTACCTTACTTAGAGACCAGCCACTGCCCATAGCCCGAATATTTAGTTGATTTTCCTGTGCAGTCTTTATGATCCACTGCAGGTTTTGGGTGCATTTTTTATATTGTTCAAACGGGCTGAGTCCGGTGAAAGAAGGATCATTTAGATATAGATCAAATGACTGATTTTCATCAAGGGGCTGAATAAAG